>JADLDM010000047.1 GCA_020846695.1 bacterium
CTCGCGGGCACTGCACAGCACACACCGCATCTTCGGTTTGCGGAGCAATCAACTCCAACCCGTGGATGAAAGAGTACGTGAGGCAGATAATGATACAGAACGGCTTGACCGTTCCGGCCGTTCAGATTCTCGGTGATGCGTTCAGTTCGACCCAGGCAAACGCCATCATGCAAGAGATGGTAAGTGTGTTCAATCATCGTTTGTCATGTATTGGTCAGATTGACGTGTCCGATTTGAATTCGATTCCAGCTACAGGCGGTTCCAGCACTGTAGGCGGGGCTTACCCCTTCGTGTACGCGATGACCTGCGGAACGGGGGACTTCCCTGGTTCAGGACAGGACACTTCGGAAGAGTGGTTGATTCCTCCTACTTCCAGCGGCACAGATCCAAAGGGCGCGATTGGCTGTGTGGGACTATACAGCACAGGAACCCATGTTCCGTTCAACAACATCCTTGATGCGGGAGCGATGTATGGACTCTACGTCTTAGATATTCCCGAGCAAGGTATCGTTAACATTGCCGGGAAATTGGAACTCTACCGTAACTACGCCACGGCAAGCATCGGAGATGTTCAGAATTTTAGTTATTGGTCCAATCTGATGGGCGATCCGGCCGTGAGTATCTGGCACAAGGCTCCCAGCAGCACGACTGTCTCACACGCGGCTTCAATTCAGCGCGGAACGAATCATTTGTCAGTAACCGTCACAAATCCGCTTGCTCAGAATGTCGAGGGCGCTCTGGTGTGCCTCTTGAAGGGGACAGAGACGTTCGCCCGCGGATATACGAATTCGAGTGGACAAATTGATCTGCCGATCGCAACTCCCACCACGGGATCGCTTCAGGTCACCGTGACCAAAGACGATCAGCTGCCTTACCTCGGTTCGGTAACTGTGACTTCTCCTGTGACGAATCTCGTGCTGAATTCCATCGCAGTTGACGATGATGATCTCGGTGAATCAGACGGCGATAACGACGACATCTTCAATCCCGGAGAGACCATCGAGCTTGATATCAACGTATTGAATAACGGCACGACAAACCTTACCAACGTTGCTGGAACTTTGACGTCACAGTCTCCCGGAGTTGTGGTGCGAACTGGATTTCAGAACTATGGGGCGATCAACGCGGGGGTGAATGCAGACCCAGAGGACCCCTATCTTGTCTCCGTCGTCAACGTTTTCAACAATGAACCTGTTACCCTCTTCCTCAATCTCTCTGCGGATCAAGGCAGCTTTGTCATAAGGCTTGATTTTACTCCGGTCGCACCGGATGTAACTTACCTTAACATGATTTTCGGCGGTGCGGGAGGAAACCTTGATCCGGGAGAGAGCGGAACTCTCTCGATTACAATGCAAAACTCCGGAGCAAGACCGCTCGAGGGGGCTGACGCGATACTAAGATCCCTTGATGATCGAGTTAGCGTGACGGATTCGGTGGGTTTTTACGGCAATGTAAATCCCGGAATATCCACGATCAACGCGGGCAATGCATTCGCCATTTCGATCAGCGGCGCAATGTTCAACGGCCACACATCTGCGATGCAGCTTGTGGTTTACGATGACACTGGATTCCGCGACAGCACGGATTTCAACCTGACAATCGGAACTATGGCAAGCACTAGCCCGTCCGGCCCAGATGCTTTCGGATATTACGCATTCGACATCACAGAGACGCAGCCTGCATCTGCGGCAGCTTCTTACTCATGGATCGAAATTTCCGGTACCGGCACAAATCTGGGTATGTCCGACGTCTCAGAGGACGACGATGACGCACAGGTTCACACGCTGCCGTTCACGTTCAGGTACTACGGAAACGACTTCACTCAGATGACCATATGTTCCAACGGCTGGGCGGCATTTGGAAGTTATCCGGAAATACGTGACTTCCGCAATTACAGAATGGGGTCGCCTATCGGTCCGCCGAATCAGCTTGCGCCCTACTGGGATGACCTCGAAGTGAGTGGCGTGAATAATGTCTTCAAATGGCACAACACCGTTGACCACTACTTCGTGATCGAATGGCGTGCTCAGACACAGTGGACCAACGTCGCTGAGATATTTGAGATCATTATCTACGATCCTGCATATTATCCCTCGGCATCCGGCAATGGCAAGATCAAGTTCCAGTACAACACTGTGTCGCTAAGTGATAATCCCGCCGGCAACGACAACGCCTATGCCTCAGTCGGAATTCAGAATCAGGATCATTCTGTTGCCGTGGATTATTACTTCGGTATGAATGTTTCCTCCCCGTACGGTCCCGGCGCAGCGACGATATCGAACGGTCGTGCTATTATGTTCACGACGGACGATACGGGCAGCTTGATACCGACGGTCACGCTTGGAGCGCCCAATGGAGGTGAGAGCTACTATCTCGGCCAATCCACAAATATCACGTGGTCGAGTTCACTGATTCCGGGCAGCGTGTCCATAGAACTCAATCGCTCGTACACACCCGGCCCCGGCACTTGGGAGACCATCATCGCGAGTACGACGAACGACGGGACCCATCCGTGGACACTCTCGGGAGCGGCTTCTACCACATCAAGGATTCGCGTCAGAAGCGTGTCTAATCCTGCCGTGGGCGACAGCTCAAACGCGAATTTCACAATTGCTACACCCACAGTCACATTGACTTCCCCGAACGGTGGGGAGTTGCTTGCGCCCGGAGCGACCGTAGATGTGACGTGGTCCGATGTAGGACTTGGCGTAGCTACTCTCGAACTGAATCGCGACTATCCGGTTGGTGCCTGGGAGCTTTTGTCCAATAGCGCAACGTCAGGTTACGAATGGCTCGTAACAACGCCAACTACTGACAACGCTCGCATCCGTGTTACAGGCAACGCGTGGCCCGCGACCAACGATGTATCTAACGCGAATTTCCTGATTGGAGTTGCTCCCGTCATTTCGCACAAACAGAAGTGTGATCAGATTCCGGGAGCGGCGGTGTTTGTCTCGACGCTCGCGGAGGATAATCCTGCAACGGTCACTTTCAATCTCTACTATCGAGCGGTTGGGGGAGGCGCGTTTAGCGCGGTTGCATTCGCCCCAACCGGAAATCCCGGAGAGTTTTCCGCCACAATTCCGGGATTGGTAGCGGGCGACTACGAGTATTATCTCGAATGCATTGACACGGAAGGCCTGATGGACCGCCTGCCTGACAGTGGACAGCTTGCGTTTGACGTTAACACGCCGTGCACGGCTTGGACCGGTTATGATGATGGAACTGCGGAGAACTACAACTGGGTGGACGGTCACGACTACGAATGGGCTGTGAGATTTGATCCGGGCAGCTATCCGTTCAGCCTCTGCGCAGCAGAGTATGCCGTGAATCCGACAAATCCCACGGAATACAAGGCGCCCGTTGAAGTGAAGGTCTATCTGGCCGATGGCCCGTCTGGAATGCCGGGCACGCTTGTGCTGAGTGAAGTCACTGGAACCGTGAATGCGGCAGGAGGCTTGCCGACCGGCGCGGCGTGGTCGTCCGCGCTGTTTTCCACCGTTGTGCTCGGCGCGCCTTTCTACGTCAGCGTGGAAAACGTTGAACCGCGCGAGTGCCCGGTGGCATTCGGGCTCGACACCGGAACCAACTCCGGCAACTCCTATTACTATGACTGGTGCGAAGGTGCGTGGTTCAGCGAGAACCATGTGGCCGAAAACTCGCGCCCGGGAAATCGCATGATTCGCATCAGCGGATACTCCCTGCAAGCTCCCGACATTGTCGTGCGCCGATCCGGAAACGACATCCGCTTGAACTGGTCGGACACGAATGCTCCCTACTATAAGGTCTATTCAGCTACGACTGCGGCAGGCCCATTCAGCACGTTCGAAGGCTCCACTGCGGACACGTTTTTCACCGACACGGGAGTGGTTCCGGTTGACTTGCAGAGATTCTATGAAGTGCAGTCCTCTGCGACACCGTGAAACAAATAGTTCACGAAATAGAAAACGCCGTCGAAATTTTCGACGGCGTTTTGCTTTGTAGCGGGGGTAGGATTCGAACCTACGACCTTTGGGTTATGAGCCCAACGAGCTACCAGACTGCTCCACCCCGCAACGGGAGCACAAAGATACTCAGGTCAGGCTTCTAAGTCAAGCGGCGGATCTACCATTCGTGACCCGCCCCGATCTTCGGGAGTTTCACCAGACAGCTCTCCACTTTCCGCGCCGATGCACTCACAATTCGAAGGGTAACATTATCTATGTCAAACTCTTCGCCACTCTTCGCAATTCGACCGAGGTGGTCTGAAATGAGCCCCGAAAGCGTCGCATAGTCTCCTGATGGAGGCTCCCACCCCGTCTCCTCCGCAATATCTGAGAGGTCAGCAAGCCCCGAAATCAGGTATCGCCCTTCGGCCAAGCGCTTGACGACCGAGCCACGCGAATGCTCCGAGGAATCACGGATCGGGCCGACCAACTCGCGGAATATGTCCTTGAGCGTGACGATGCCATCCGTACCGCCATGTTAATCCACCACGATCGCAGTGGGTATCCGCTCAGCCTTAAACTGCTGAAGCAGCTCGATGACGGGCTTGGATTCAGGCACAAATTCAACGGGCCGGATAATCCGCGCTATGTCCTCGCAAGGTCTCAGCAGGTCGCGCGAACGCAAGACGCCCACAATCCGATCCAAGTCCTCATCGTAAACCGGAATGAAGCTATGCCGAGAAGCCTGAATCGCCTCCAGAGCCTCGGTGACCGTTGCGTTCTTCGGAAGCGCAACAAGCAGCGGACGTGGAGTCATGATGTCCCTCGCTCGAATTTCACGCGCACGCAAATACCGTTCGAGGATTTCTGATTCCTTC
>JADLDM010000048.1 GCA_020846695.1 bacterium
CAGAGGCCGCCGCTAGTAAATACCACTCACCCCACACTCCCCCCCCTGTTTACCTTCTTCAAGAAACCCCTCTTCCACGAGCGTCCGGCGAAAGTGGCCGCACGTCGCGCGCAGCCTTCGGGCACAAGCTCGATTCCGCGCGAACCGGTCACGCCCAATCAAACCGTCACGGGCAATCTCTTTCAGACAACTCTCGATGGGAATGAGTTTGTCTGGACCGGCTCGAATCGCGCGGAGTTCTATCGCTACTTGCGAGATCACGTGCCGATTATTTCATCCGCCATCTGGTCGTGGGTGCATCTTTGCGCCACACCGCAAACCTATTCTCTCTCAGGAACGGAAGAAGAGAAGCGCAAGGCGGCCGATATTCTCGACGCACTTGATCGGCGCATTCTCGAAAATCCGCTGATCCGCCGAGACGGTATTGCGCAACTGACGGAGCAATTCTTTCTCGAACTGTTTACGACGGGACGATTTTGCGGCGAGATTGTTCCGCTTCCCGACGGAAAGGGAATTGATTACTTCTACACGATCAATCCCGATCTGATTCAATGGGAGCGCGACGGCAAATGGAAAGCCTATATTGAAACAAACGATTCTCCATCGTCTGTGCCCCTTTCTCCGTTCACGGGGAAAGGGGGCGGGGATAGGGGTAAACGCATCTACCTCAACCCTCAACGCTTCTTCTGGGCCACACTCGGCTCCGACATCCACAATCCGCGCGGGATCGAACCGCTCGCTTCAATTCCTTTTGTCGCGCAGATTCAGGAGGCGATGCTCTCCGACATGGCTCGCAGCGCGCGCGTTTCGGGAACACCACGCTTGCAAATCAAGATCACGCCGCCGAAACCCTACCAGCACGAAGCCGACAAGGACTATCAGGCCCGCGTCAATCGCTATTTCGATGATACGGTTTCGCAATTTCGCAATTTGAATCCCGACGACAATATCTTCACGTGGGACGACGTCGAGATTTCGATTATCGGAGGCGACAGCAATCGCAATTTCACGTGGCGGATGAACCGCGAGCAGGTGATCGAAGACGTGATCACGGGATTGCGTCTGTATCCGTGGGTTCTGGGCCGCTCGCACGGCACGACGAAGAACTGGGTCGAAGCTCAGTTCAATCTCCTGATGCAGATTGTGGATTCCGTGCAATCACTTGGCGCGAGTCTCGGAAACTTCCTGCGCAACACGGAACTTGCCATGAATGGGATTCAAGCGAAGAGCGAACACGTCTTCGAGCCGAATCAGGATCCCTTTCAGTATTCGCGTCAGCAGGCCAAGTCCGTCGAGTTTGAGACGATTGACAAGAAGGTTCGCCGCGGTTACATCTCCAAAGACGACGGCGCTCGCGAATTGGGCTACATCAAGTCGCACAACAAAGAGTAGGGGAGGGCCTGTCCTCGAACGAAGTGAAGGATCCCTGACCCTCCCGCTGACCCTTCCGCTCTTCATCCTGTCATCCTGAAGGTCGCTCCGACCTGAAGGACCCCTCCGGAGAGATCCTTCCGTGCGCTGACGCGCTTGTCAGGATGACAGATGCAGAGCAAAACAAAGCGGGCGGTCAATGCGACCGCCCGCTTGAAGGAAGTGAAGATATTCGACTATCAGCCTGCGGGACGCGTGATAATATACCGGCTGAAGTGATTCGTCCAGAGGTAGAGGAACTGTCCGTTCTGTGAAAATTCCCAAGACACTTCTTCAAATTGTCCACTGTCATTCAGATACCAGCACTGCAGGTCATCCCATGTGATCCCTTCGGGGAGAATGAACTGACTGAGATACCATTTGACTTCTACATTCGAGTTGAACTGGAATGGATGCGGATAGAAGTCGTAGATGGCGTAGCAACTCTGCGGATTCGTGATGGAGATGGTTGCATCAAAGGGCATCACGTTCGCTCCGATGGTCACGCGCACGCCGCGCCCGTTGTTGAGGGTCGCGCCTTGCGAAGCCATAACAAATTGCGAAAAGCTCACAGGCCCGCAACCGCGACCGCCGCCACCACCGTTCCCGTTGCCATTACCATTCCCGTCAAGCGCGGCCTCTTCAAACATCGCAATCATCTCGGTTCCGGCGGGCAACGCAACCTCCAAATCATCGAACGCAGGATAAGAGGATGATTCCACCACTACATCTTCACTCGTGGAACTCACCGGCGAGCTGATTTCGGAGCACGCGCTGAACAGCATTAGTGCAAGCGCGGCGGTGAGTGTAATTACTTTTCTCATGGTCTGCCCCCTTCGGGCTTTGTTCCTTGTTCGGGTTGGAGAATTGCAACCTGTGTGCCACACCTACTAAGTGTAGTAAGTGATAGAGATGTGTGCACACATAGTTGCCGTGTTTGGGGATTTCAACCAAGTGATTTGCTCACTCGCACCAAAGAAAGAGGGCACAGTCACCTGCGCCCTCGGAAGAACGGAATAAACACAGCGCTACGGTCCCGCCGTGACAACGTAGAATTTCATCGGCTCCCCGCCCGCGACGATCCCAACATGCGTGTATGTCGAATCGGTGGTTGTCCCAACTAAATTAGCCGACACCGGGGTCACGTTGATTTCATCGGAACCGTAGACGGAATAGACTGCGCCGCTCCACTCAACATGACGCCAATTCAAGACGGCATCATTGCCCGAACGATGGATCACCAACTCCTGCGGTTGACATTCGGGCGCGATGTGTAATTCATAGACACCGTTGCTTCCCGAACTGAAGCCGTCCACATGAATCCAATACTCGGCGCCCTCAGTCGCAGAGAAGCTCAGAGACCCTGCGGTATTTGACTCACCGTCGCAGAACCCGTCATCCACGCAAGTCACGGTGACGTTTCCGGGACAGGCGCCCGTGCGAATCTGGAGTCCCGTGTCATAGAGCGATCCGCAGACTGAGACATGAATGTCATCGCACGGCGAGCCCACGGGATGAATGTAACGGTAGATTACGTCGTGCGACCCGCTCACGCCGTAGCAACCGCTCACCAGATCCGTCGCGCACGATGTGCTGCCGATGGTATTGAATGGCAGCGCGATGGTCGTGGCTCCCGCACAAAGGTCGTTCACCGGCGCCTGAGTCACTCCTGACACGTTGAGCGTGTACATCCCTGCATCCTCGACGCCATAGCCGCTGATAATGAAGTAGTACGTCACTCCCTGTGCCGCATCGAAACTCACCTGACTTTGCACGCCGCAGAAGTCGTCGTTGCATCCGATTTCAAATTCTCCGGGACAACCTCCTCCGGCTCGCACTTCAAGGCGTGTGTCGTATGGAGAGCCGCAGAGAGAAGCCGTTACTCGTCCGCAGGAAGCGGGAGTGTAACGGTAGAACACATCGCGGGCCGCCACTCCGCCGCAGTTCACACTCGAAACCGTTGCGCACTCCGTGCTGCTGGAAATCGAGTAGGGCAAGAAAGAGATTGTCGTGGCGTTTTCGCAGTTGTCATTCGGCGGAATGTTGGGCGTCCCGCTAACGTTTAACTCGTATTCACCGTAGGCCGATGCGTCATAGCCATGCACGATGATGTAGTAACTCTGCCCGACAGCGGCGTTGAAGTTGATCCAGCTTTGCGTAATGCATTCGTCGTCGCTGCAGGCCACCAGGTCGCTGCCCGGACAGTTTCCTCCAGTGCGCACTTCAAGCCCGGTATCAAAGCAGGTGTTGTCGCAGGTGCTCACGGTGACGGTCTGGCAGGTCGGAAGATTCAAGTGATAGAAGACGTCGCGGGAAGCGCCGCCGACGCAATTCACCCGATCATTGGTCGCAAGGCAGGTGCTTCCCGCGTGCGTATAGGGCAACGACGTAATCGCCAAGCTTCCTGCGCAGTGATCGTTCAGCGGGGCCGGACTGATCAGTGAACCGCTGACACTTATCGTGTAGTTTCCGGCGGATGAATGATTGTAACCGTCCACAAAGAAGTAGTACGTGACTTTCGGTTCCGCGATGAAGCTGACCGCGCTCTTCAGCTCGCATTCATCATCATTGCAAGTGACGGCATTGCCGTTGCACGCGTCGCGTCGAACATGAAGTCCCGTGTCCCAATTTGCGCTACCGCACAGGGAGACGATGACTTCCGTCGAGCAGCATCCGGCCTTCCAGCGATAGACAACATCAGGGCCGGGGAAATCTGACGAGCCGCAATTAGTTTCGTAATTGTTCTGCGCCCACATGGTTGTGCCGCTATGCGTGTAGGGCAGCGCTTCGATGCCCGTCCCAATGTTGATGGCATTTTCGCACAAGTCGTTTGCCGGCGCCACGCCCACGTTTATCCCGTCCGTATATTCGACTCCGGTTGCGCACGGATCGAGATGATCGGAAAGCCTTGTTTGCGGCGTACCGCCGCCTGTCCAATTAAACGAGAGTTTGCCATAGAGGGCATGACGATGCGGCGCAGCACATCCGGGGAGTCCTCCGGTCAGATCTCCGACGATTCTGCTGCCCGGATTGAACAAGGGCGAACCGGATGATCCTCCCTCAAGGCCACCCCACTCCGACGTCATTTCCCAGTGCGTATTGGGTGTGACGTTCAACCACGAATCTTCGGTGTAGGGGTCGTCGTCTCCCGAGATTTTCTTGATATCGCCTATGGGATGATGAATTCCCACGCTCCATTCACGCGGAATGTCTCTCCGATCCCACCCGTTAATGTAGGCGTTGTAGGCGAGAGGAGGCGGACTTGACAAGCGGAACAGCGCAAGGTCGGCGCCAGCGGTATAGTTGTGCGATGCAAGCAGCGTGGCATTGGAGATACTTTGTGAAGTGGAAGGCTCGGAGGGAGGATTGGAGCATCCGGCGGATTCATAGTTGAAGACGAACACCCAACTCGCTTCGTTACCGTCCAGACAGTGCCACGCCGAGAGAAACAGCGGGTCAACGGGGTTACAGGCGTTGCGAATGAGTGAGCCTGAACACCATCTGAATCCGTCTGAGATGATCAGCGCGACGCCGCGTTTCTCGTCCTGCCAATCCGCACCTTCCGGACAATTGACGTTGATATGACAGGCCAAGGACTCGCCGAATTCGTCCAGTGCATCCTGCTCTCGTCCAAAATTCGGACAGTACACATGTCCGACGCGCAGAATGGACAACTCGCCGAGATCGTCCTGCCACGACGGAATATTCAGTTCCAGAGTGACGGCCTCGCCCGGCAGCGGCGCGGTGATGTTGCGGCCACTATCCCAGTTGTTTTCCAGAGTGAACGCGCCGCGCACATCAGTTTGCTCGTCATCGTAAAGGAATAGCTCCGCTCCTTTGGATAGCCGCCACCTCTCAAAGACGAGCATGGTGGCCAACGCGCCGGGGGATACCAGACGCAATCTCCAAATTCGGGTTCCGTCGGGCAGAGTGGTCCAACTTCCGCTGTTGTTCAGGTTCAGGTTCACTTCGTGCGGATACGCGATATGCGGAGCGACGGCGTCACCGTTTGCTTGAGCCTGTTGGACAGACAGAAGTTCCGCTCTCCACATGTCCGCACTGTTGTGAGAGGGAAGCGAAAGGGTTGGCGGCGCAGCAAGGGCGGTCTCGAGTTGACTTCGCGGCGAACCTCCCGCGGAAATCTGAGCCTGCGTGTTCGAAAAGAGAATGAGAAAGAGAGCGGTCAGAAAAAGTTTCGTTGTCAATGTGCTGAGTCCTTGCTCTTGGAAATGTTCATATTTGTGGTTTGCGAGAGGTCTTAGGGACACACTCTCACGACGACGTAGTTGCGATAAGCGGCGGAAACATCCGGGTCAGTCCAGAGTGCAGTCCCTTCGGGATAATGGGCCGAGTGTACGAGCGACCAATCCGGATCACCGCCCGACGGGTCGCCGTCGTTGTTGGGAATGATTGTGCTGTAGATTTCGTAGGTGCCGTCGTGTGCCGGCCATCGCAACTCTGCGTTGATCGCCGGAGTAGCTCTGCGAATGGTGAGGCTGTCCGCGGGGATGCACGGCGTTGAAGTGCATCCGACGGTCAAAGTCATGTCGCCGCAATTGCCCCCGCCTTCGACGGAAACGTGAATGTAATATGTTCCCGGAGTCAAGAAAACCGAGCCATGCTCTTCATTTTCGGGGCCGGTAACACTCTGCCACCACGTATTTTGATCCTGCGCGTAGACACAGCTCGTTTGCGGCAGGGTGCAATCGGTAAAGATTGAGAACTGCACATCGTGATAGGGGTCACCGATGTTTGCTGCGAGATCAATTGTGACAATTTGCGCGGTCGCAACATCAAGTCTGAAGAATTTCTGCAATCCGGCTGAAGCGCGTTGTCCGAAATTTCCATTGCGATAGGTTTGACAGATCGGAGTCTGACATCCGTCGCAAGTATTCACAGGAGTCGGAGTGTTGCAATTAATCACTGGAGCAAGATCACAAGCCACCGGATCACAGGGATCTATCGGTCTCTCGTACTCCCACACAAAAGTCTTGTAGGTTCCGGCGAAGCAGTCGCCGAGACCCTTGATTGCGACGGCGACCGTCTCCGGCCCACATCCGGAAATCCAGCCGCAGTTATTGCACGGAGCGGTTTCAGCACAGTCGTTGGGATAGACAAACGAGATGCCCAGGTCTGTGTTCCCCTGATCGCAATTTGGTCCCGCACTGACACCGATGACGTTCCATCTGTCTTCGGGCGTGACAACCCAATAGTAGTCTATGTCACCCGGCTCACAGATATTACCTGCGATGGTATCGCCCAGGAAGAGTGTGTCGGGGTCAAATTCACGCGGACTGCACATGCTGTTCGGTTCCGTTTCAGTGTAGGGAAACGGGCAAATGTCTTCGAGGTTACAGACTTCCAATTGGATAGGTTCAATGGTAAGCTCGAAGGGGCCGAATGAACTCGCTGATTCGCCGTCCAGCACGATGCAGTAACTATGGCCGACTTCAAACTGAAAACAGTGAAAGGCCGGATTCCACCAGAAACCGCCATAAGATGTGTAGCAGGGTCGCGGCGCACAAGATCCAAAGAGGTTAAACACGTCCCCGTCGCGGAAAATATAGAGATCTGCGTTGAACAGCGTGTTACCGCATGCGAGGATGTTGGCCAGATGGGTTGAATCGGGAGTGTACGAAAAGACGACGTCCGGTCCGCTTTCCCAAGTGCAAGAATTGTAGTCATCGCTCATGCCCATCGTGGTGCCGGAATAGACGAAGGGCATGGTGTTAACAGTGATCGCATCGGCGCAGTCTTCGCCGCTTCCCGTCCCGCAGGACGTGTAGCTGCATCCGCCGCCCTCATAAATATTTAGCGTATAATCGCCGCCGTCGCCCGATCTGCCGTCAACAAAAATGTAATACTGGTAGCCGGCGTAAACATCCACTCCATTGATACAGGCGCTATTGCCGTCATAGCTGTTGGGGCAGCCCAGAGAGTAGGCATCATAGCAACCGGTCTCAGATTCCCAAATCTCGACGTAGGTTTCAAAGTCCGGGCTTGCCGTGGTGATTCCGAGAAACTGATCTTGCGTGGGAATATACTCATAGACCAGATCGGGTCCGCCGAAATCCGTGACACACAGAGGGTAGAAGTCGTTCTGGCAAAGCAAGGAATTGCGTGTGTCGCAGTAGGGCAGAGCGCTCGCAGAAATGGGGTTATCGCAATTAACGCCCGAATCGTCACACGGAGTGCTCGGGCAATCGAAGCCTTCCACAACATGCAGAATGTAGTCCCCGGATTCCTGCCAATCGCCGTCAACTACGATGTAATAGGTATTGCCGGAATAGACCGTGATACCGTCCACACAGCTTGTTGGAACATTGTTATTGCAGCCATAAAACGTAAGACCGCTGCAATCGGTGCTTGTTTCGTAAATTTGCAAGTAGGTGCTGTACACCGGAGAACTCAAGGAAATAGATATGTCTTGTTCAACGAGCGGAGAATAGCGATACACCACATCCGGCGCCCCGGTAACGCCGATACAATTTTCGAAGTAATCATCATTGTAACCGACCGTTGTGCCCTGATCGCAATAGGGCAGCGACAAGATCTCTGTTGCGCTCGCACAGTCTTCTCCGCCCTGATCGAGCGGATTGCTCGGATCGCGCAAGGGCTGCGTCGGCTGCTCGGGCAGAATGAACTGCACGCCGTTGTCGAGCGTGTGAATGCGCGATGCGGACGGCTGCGACGCAAAGGAGGCGACGCACAGCAGCAGCAGACTCACGGCAAATATGGTAATCAGACGGCTCATGGCGCCTCCGGTGAATTAGCGGTAAAGAAAGCGATGATATTGAATGCGAAAGCATTTTCTCCAATCGTAAATATATTACCAAAAAAGTCCACTTTGCAAGCAGTTGGTTGGAAGATTTCCACATCTCAGATTGAAGCTTGCCGGCATGTGCATAATTAAAACAAATACTTGGATGAATTTGTGCTATAGACCCAGACGTTTGCGAGGCAAAGTTAGTTTGCCATGTGAAAAGAAACGGCCCGCTTGCGCGGGCCGGGGAAACGATGGCGGGTAATTTTACTTTGCCAAAGGTGTCTCTGCGGGCAGACGATAGACTTCACTGAGGCCCGGAGGCAGGGTGAAGCTCACGTGATAGAAGCGCTTGTCGGCGCCAGACGTGATAGCCGGATCGGTGTAGGTTGAGTCGGTTGTCGTGGCGATGGAGATGTAGCCTGCATCGGGAAGCGCCGAACGCCAGACTTCAAATTCGTGTCCGCTCAAACTTCTCTCCCAATTCAAGATCACATCGGTGCCGCTGGTGTGAATTACGAGCAGCGGGCCGGAACGCACGGTATCATAGACGACATTTGACCATTGATTGAGATCGTCTTTGACGCGCACGCCGACCTTGTGAATACCCATGGGCACACTATCTACCACAACGTGCGCCGCTTCCATCGGTTCATCCCAAATTCCGTCATCGGGCAGAAGCGGCACGCCGTTTCCTTCTCCGGGATCCGCGTTGATGAAGAGTTCCGCTCCGGCGATGTAGGAGGCCGGGCCTGAAGGATTTCCGGGAATGACAAAGAAGTTTTTGCACTCGCGCGCGCTCCAGATTCCGCGTTCATCCTGCACTTTCACACAAACCGTGTGCATCAAGTAGCCGATTTCAGAACCCGGGATTTTCACGAGGAAATTCACCTGACTTGAGTCTGTGACATCCAAAATCTGCGGAGTGTTGGAGTCAATCTGAATTTCCGCCTGCACGATATTCAACGTGTCATTCTGGGGCTGCGAGAATTTGTAAACCCACTCTCCTTGCGGCTGTCCCCATTCACCGCTCTGATGACGGCAGCGGATGTTCAGCACGTGCAGACCCGGAGTCAGAGTCGCTATAGGCAGATTGCGAATCAGTTGCGCAGTGGTTCCGTCAGGAACATCGTGGGTCGTGTGTGATCCGTTATCAAACCACGTCTCAAACTCGGCAACCACGCGGCCATGGTAGTTTTCCGGCGCGAATTTGTAAACCCATTCACCCTGCGGCTGTCCCCATACACCAAAGTTATCCCGTGCGCGGATATTCAGAGTGTGCAGTCCCGCAGTCAAGGTGTCAATTCCGATATTGCGGATCATCGTGACGGTGGAAAGATCGGGAACATCGTAGATGACTCTTGTTCCGTTATCAAACCAGACTTGCAGTTCGAGGACTTCACGATTGGAAGGCGTCACATGGGGATGTTTGTACACCCACTCGCCGGAAGGCTGTCCCCAATTTCCGTGCTCATCACGCGAGCGAAAGTAGAGCGCGTGCAGGCCGGATGAGAGCGAGTCAATTCCGACATTGCGAATCAGGTTGACAGATGAATTATCGGAAACATCCTGCGTGACGTGTGTTCCGTTATCGAACCAGTATTCAAACTCAGCGGTATTTCGCTCTTGGAAACTTTCCGGCGCAAAACGAAACACCCATTCGCAGTGAGGTTGTCCCCATCCGGCGGAATCGTCGTAAGCGCGCAGATAGAGTTTGTGTAGGCCGTAGGACAATGCCGTGACGGGAATTGTCTCGCTATCCACAACCAGCGCGCCGTTTGAAATCGTGAGCGGCGTTCCCGTCCCCGCCGGCGCGGGCGAATCCCACGAGTACTCCAGCGCGGTGATCGTATCGGCGAAGAGTTGTCCTGCGCAAAGCAGGAAGAGAAATATGTATTTGCTCATCATAGATTGAGTAGAGTTGCCAGATTCCGGCGGGGAACCGCAAAGCCTTAATCTCCGCTCGGAGACGGCCGGCTCTTAGTATCTCGGGCCGACTCGGCCGGTGGTGTTGACAGAGAGCGAATCGCCGGAAATAATTGCTGCGGGGGCAATCACGGAGATCACGAACGGATAGGCAGGTGCGCCGTTTTCGACAAACTGATAGGGGCCGCCATAGATTCCGAGATCGGAGCGTGAGCCGTCGCGGTCGAGCAGTGTCGGCACACCTGCGTCAATCAGGGGCGATCCGGCGGCGGGATGGAAGTTGCTGATTCCGTTTTCAAATCCGTTTGCTTCGGTGTAATTGACGAAGGGATCCGCAGCGAGAGTGATGCCGCTGCTTCCGGGCGGAGCGGGAGTGGCGGATGCGTTATACTCAAAGGTTGCGGTGGGTGAGTAGGTTCCCCACGTAGCGCTCGCATTCCAATCCCAGACAACGTTGTTGGCGGCGTACATACCAAAGGTGCCGGTGAGGTTAAAGATTTCGCGCACGTTCACGCAGACGTTGTTGGTCATGCTGAGAAAGCGCGGCGCACCGTCCACGACGCATTGTCCGGCGACTGTGGAGCTGGGATGGGCGAATAGACAATTGCGGACGATCATCGAGTCTCCGGCGGCGCGAATGAAGTCCTGACCGTTTATGGCATAGTAACCCGTGAAGATGCAATCCTGAATGGTGCTCCACTTGCCGGTGCTGGCCTGTCGTTCAAATCCGCAGTAGTAGTGGTTGCTGTAAAGCCAGCAGCGGCTGATGGTGATCGAATCCGCAGTGGCATAGGCATAGACGACATCCGAAGCGCCGGAGTTCTGCATGTAGAGACCTTCGAGGCTTGATCCGGTCGAGCCTGTGTTAAAGTACCAGTAGTACGTGCTCGCCTGATCCCATCCAGCGCCGATGACTTTCAGTCGCTTTGTCGAGGTGATCGGGTCTGTATAGGTTCCCGGGCCAACGACGATCGTGTCACCGTTTACCGCGGCGGTATAGGCCGCCATGATGGTTGTGTAGGGCGCGCTGCCGTTGGGCGAGACGCGGAGAATGGCGGCGTTAGCTAACGCCGCGCAGAGAAGCAGTGCAGACAGGATGTGAAGTGATTTGCGCATGACTTTCTTCAGTTTTGTTGACCCATAGTGTCTTTGGAAACAGAACGCACAATATAGACAATTTTGTCTGACAATGCAACGGGGTGAGAGGGGCAGAGATGCTGGATTTCGGCCGGGTTGCGCGCGGTAGATCGTGCGGTTGATACAAGTGTTGATGCTTAACCCGGCTCGGCGAAGAGAATGGCAACCTATTTTCGAGAATGACTATTAAGAAACAGCCCGCGCGAAAGGCGCGGGCTGCAAGAAGAGGAAGATCACGAGCCTACTTACCGTTTTTCGCGGCCTCTTCGATATTGCGAAGGTCAACGGCATTCAGGTTGGGATTCTCGATGACAACGCCCTGCACGGCCATTTCTTTTGGCAATTCGGGCATCTCTTCGGCAAGCATCACGGCGGCGCCGACCGCTTCAACCTGGAAGAAGAGCTTGTCATTGGCGGCAGTCAATCCCGAAAGCGTCTCAGAAGTTGCGGCTGTATTGAGTAGCAGATTTTCGGGCTGCACGATGTTGTCTACGTCCGCGCTCGCATAGATGTTGTAGGAAACCGCATTGGTTGCGGGCAGCCATGTCAGCGTGACGTCATCAGTGGTGGGATAGGCTGCGCGAATCACGAGTTCCTCAACCGCTCCCACGGGACAAGGCGCGTCAGTGACGTTCAGCACGTAGTTACCGCAATTGGTGGAGTAGCCATGCAGAAGAATTTGATAGGGGACAAATGCTTCGGCCTGAAACGTGATCGTTCCCTGATAGCTCCAATCAACTCCGCAGTAGCTATCGTCAACGCATCCGACGAGCGGCCAATAGTCATAGCAGTTTCCGTTGTACACCGCGAGCTTGGTGTCATAAGCAGAACCGCAGGTTGAAACGGTAACCGTGCGACATTGGGTCAGATAGAGATTGTAAACCACCTCGGGCGAAGCAGAAGAACCACAAGGATCGTAGTTGTCGGCCATGCAGCAGGTGTTGCCGTAATCCGTGAAGGGGAGTGAAGGAATGGTGAGACCGGGGCAGACATCGCCGATGGGGGCTGTGGGTGTTCCGGGAATATTGTAGAGCTGAATAGAGAAGGGTCCTTCGTTGGTTCCATAACCTGCGACGATGATGTAGTAGGTTCGATTGGCTTCGGCGCTCCATGTGGCCTGACTTGCCAGACCACAGAAGTCATCGTTGTAGGTGACAACGGTTGAACCGGGACAAGGTCCTCCGGTGCGGACTTCAACATAGGAATCGTATTGCGTATCAAAGCACATTGAGACTCCCATGTTCTGGCAGACGGGCGATGTATACTGAAAAAGCAGGTCCTTTGAGGCAGGGTTAAGATATGTTGCAATATCGTCGCGCGCCGCGCGGGTGTCACCGCCAGTATTGAAAGGGAGTCCCGAAACGATCCAAGGGGAGGAGCAATTGTCATTCCATGCTTCGACCTCAAAAGACGTTATGCCGGTTGCTCCGTCGTATCCGTCCACATGGAAGTAGTAGGTTTGACCTACCGAGGCATCAAAGATGGCCTGACTCGTAAACCAATCACCTCCACACGCATTGTCATCGTTGCACGCAGTCAGCCAGGTGCCGGGACAGGCGCCTCCTTCTCGGATTTCGAGAACCGTGTCGAAGTTTGTGTAACAAGTTTTGGCGCGCATGGCCTGATTATATGGCGAAACCCAATACCAGTGAATGTCTTCACTGTCATTGGATTGACAGGTGGGGTTCACATCGTCGTTGCCGCAGTAGTTGGCGCCGTAGGCAAAGTAGGGAACGGTATCCACATTGTAACCGGGACATTGCGCGTTAGGTTGCGCGCTGGTTGAGTAGCCGGTGATGTTCATGACATAGTTTCCCGCGGCGGAGCCGAAACCTTCAAGTACAATCATGTAGCGATAGCCGCCCCATGCCGTGAAAGAGACCTGACTTTGCAGACCACAGTAGTCATCGTTACAGCCGGGCATGGAGTAGACATCGAGACAGGTGCCGACCTGATAGACAAAGATTTGTGTATCGAACCCTGAGCCGCACGAAGAGACGGTGATTTCGTGATCACAGGGCAGTTCGAGGAACCAGATCACTTCGGGCGAATTGTTGGCTGCGCAACCGCCGGTACTGTTGAAGTTATTGGCGGCGAACAGTGTGCTATTGGATTGCGAGTAGGGCAGCGACGTGATGACTCCGAGTCCGGGTTGACCGCAGGAATCATTGGGCGGGCCTGATGGCTGCCAATAATTTCCCCAAACCGCGCCGCTACTGTTGGGGTCCAGCCAATCGCGCAAGCGGCTGGAAGAACCTCCGCCGCCTTCCCATGCACCGGACATCTTTCCGTACTTGGCGTCGTTGACCGTGCCGCCGTCGCAATCCCAGCTTCCTCCATGAAGTGGGCCGACAACATAACCGCCGGGATTGATCATCGGTGAGCCGGATGATCCGGGTTCCATCATACCGTTATCAATGTGCGTGAGCCAGTGGGTGTTGGGGCCGACTCCGTTCCAGTCCGTGCTGGTTGCTGCCTGGTAGTCTTCATGACCCTTCTTCACGTCGGCGGCAGGATGGTGAATTCCGTAGGAACTCCCCGCCGCAACATCTGCGCGATACCAACCCATGAAGGCGGGAATAAAGGGAGTGTTAGGACGAGGACGCGAGAGACGCAGGAGCGCATGATCGGTCAGCGCGTGATTCATCAACAAGGTTGCATTGCTGATCACGTGCCACGCCGTTCCATCCTGATTCGGAGAGCATTGCGGGCTTTCGTAATTGAAGTAGAAGAGCCAGTTGCTCTGATTTCCGGTCAGGCAGTGATTCGCGGTCAGGAAGAGCGGATCGCCGTTTTGCGGAACGTTATTCAGCATGGTGCCCGAGCAAGCTCCGCCCATCGGATCAATGATCATCGCGACGGCGTGCTTTTCTTCCTGCATGTAGGCGAAGCAGTTGATGTTGATCATGCAGGGCATCGAGTCCCCGAAATTGTCGAGCGAGTTGTTCTCGCGTGCTTCTTCGCGGTCGTGAAAATGGCGATAGCCGTGACCCACGCGAAGGATGGAGAGTTCGCCGATGTCCTGCTGATCGGCAGGGACATAGTATTCCAGTGTAACGGCATCGCCTTTAGTAATCGGGGTGATGTTGGTTCCGTCCCAATTGTCCACGGAAGTGTAGGGGCCGAGCACCATCGAGCGATCGTCATTGTAAAGATAGAGTTCGCAGGGTTTGACCAAGCGCCACTGATCGTACTGGATGTAGAGATCCGTTGCACCGATGGACTGGATTCTCAATCTCCACACGCGGCCGCCGGTGGGCAGAGTTTCCCACGTTCCGGAGTTGTTCAAATTCAAGCTGACTTCCTGCGGTCTTGCGATGCGCGCGGGAGGAAGTTCGCCTGCTGCGCGCGCGGCTTCATACTCCTGCTGATCTTCAGCAAGGAACGCCGCGTTGTCGAAGAGCGGCAGCAGCGCGGTGGTCGGCGCCGGGAGCGCGATCGCGGAGCTTGGGGGGAGAATTTGCTGCGGGCTCACGAGAGCCGTTTGCGCAAACAAGGACGCAGAAGTTAGACAGAGTGCGCACAGAAATACTTTGCATCGAGACATCATAACCATCACCTTTACGTTAGAGATTGCGGCGCGACTGCCAAACAGAGCGCATGATTCAAATATTTTTCACACCGAACATAATATGACATTCTTTATCAAATTACAAGCTGTTCACAGTATTAATTAGTCTGCTGGGTTACTTCCTTTTTTGCTTAACCTCAGAAGAAACAAACATTGGAGACCCACCTCGTGTTGCTTCAGGCGCAATCCCGCCGCACTGCCCTCCTGACATCTTGAGATTTCGGCCGGGTTACGCGCGGTAGAGTTTTCAGTTGAATCAGGTGTTGAGCGCAACCCGGCTCGGCGGGAGAAGCGGAAAGCACCCCCCCCTTGGTCCCCACCGCGAAGCAGGGGGGATAATCAGAGCGCAACCCGGCTCGGCGGGAGTCGCCGATATTATGGGGCGGACACAACGGGAGGGGCGCCAACGGGGTGCACCTGAAAGAACAGTTTACTTTCAGGACTCGATAGGAATTCGGGGAGAATGGCCGAAGTAGCGGCTGTCTGTACCATCAAGTTCTCCGGCTGCACGATGTTGCTCACATCGCTTCCGGCATAGACTTGATACAACACGGCATTTGTGGCAGCATTCCAGCGAAGAGAGATGTCGTTGTAACTCGGCTGACGCGCAAGGATCACGAGTTCCTCAACCGTTCCGACGGGGCATGGTTGGCCGGAGACATTGAGGACATAATCACCCCATGCCGTGTCGTAGCCCTCAAGGACGACGCGATAGCGGTTTCCGCTGCTTGCGGTGAAACTCACTTGGCTTTGATCGCCGCAGAAATCGTCATTACATCCGACCACACTCAACACGTCCGCACATGTGCCGACGCGATAGACAAACAACTGTGTATCAAAGCCGGAGCCGCACGTCGAGACGGTGACCAGAGCGTCACATGGAAGTTCAATCTGAAAGATGACGTCGGGAGAGCTGTTGGTGTTGCAGCCGGAGCTGTTGTAGTTATTCGCGGCAAAGAGGGTATTGCCGGAAGTCGAGTAGGGGAGGTAGGTAATCAGCGGCACGCCGGGTTGACCGCAACTGTCATTCGGCGGTCCCTCAGGCTGCCAGGCATCCGTGGTGATCGCACCGCTGCCGATAGGATCCAGCCAATCGCGCAAGCGTCCGGAGGGGAGACCGTTTCCTTCCCATGCCGCCGCCAGCTTACCATACTTGAAGTAATTGGAAGTCGTCGAGTCGCAATCCCAGTTTCCGCCGTGCAGGGGACCCACGATTCGGCTTGTTTCATCAAAGAGCGGAGAGCCCGATGAGTAAACCTGCGCCTGGCCAATATCCGGCGAAATCCTCCAGTGCGTATTGGGCGGACCGCTTCCCCAACCTGCGCTGGTAGCTGGCTGGAAATCCTGATGTGCTTTCTTGACGTCTCCCATCGGATGATGAATTCCGAATGAGTTAAGCGGCGCAGTCGTGTCGCGATTCCAGCCTTCAAAGCGCGGGATGAAGGCTGTTTCCGGACGCGGGCGAGAGAATCTGAGGAGTGCATTTTCGGTGATCGTATCGGACATCAGTAAGGTAGCGTTGCTCATCAGATGCCAATCGGTTCCGTTTTCAGATGGAGAGCACGCCGGGCTCTCGTAATTGAAATAGGCCACGTAGTTGGTAAGTGTGCCGGACAGGCAGTGAGGCGCAGTTAAGAGCAGCGGGTCGCCGTTCTGCGCACTGTTGTTGAGCAGAGCGCCGGTGCAGCCGTATCCCCACGCATTCACGAGAAACACCACCGAGCGTTTCTCTTCCTGAAACTCCTCGAAGCAGTTTACGTTGACCATGCACTCGGCCGCGTCGCCAAAGCCGTCCAGCGCATTCTGCTCCCGCGCGTCTCGATTACAGAAGTTTCGGTAGCCATGCAGCACGCGCATGATGGAGAGTTCGCCAATATCCGCTTGCTCCGCAGGAGCAACATATTCAAGAGTCAGCGCTTCACCGGAGACAAGCGGAGTGACATTCGTTCCGTCCCAATTATCCACGCAGGTATAGGGTCCAACCACGGTTGAGCGGTCATCATTGTAGAGATAGAGTTCGCAGGGCTTGACGATGCGCCACTGATCATAGATAAGCGACAAGTCCGTTGCATTCGGCGAAACGATTCTCACTCTCCACAAGCGTGAGCCATCAGGCAGTACATCCCACGCACCGGAGTTGTTGAGGTTAACGTTTACCTCCTGATTCCGGGCAAGCTGCCCTTGCGGAAGAGCGCCTTCCGCGCGAGCGAGTTCGAAGTTAGCGTCGTCCTCTGCCAGAAAGGTCTGGTTGTCGAGAGGAGAGAGTGAGACGGTTTTGGGTTCGGGGAGCTGGGCCAAAAAGCTTGGCGGGAGGGAATGCGGGGCAGTCTGAGTTTGGGCCAGTGAAGCACAAGACAACATGCAGACATAAAGAACCATCTTCTGATTTTTCATCATTTTACTCATCCCTTTTCTCGTGATCATCAAACAGAGCAGTCGCTATGCGACACGACGACTCGACAGCAAACGGCTATTCATTACATAACGATCCATTATACAATATTCTGGGTCAGTATTCCACACTTGATAACCCATCCTCAAAAAAACTCTTCCAACCCCCAACTTTCTTAATCGGAGACCTACCTCATGTTGCTTCAGAACCTATCCCACCCCACCTCCCTCCAGAACAC
The DNA here is from genome assembly GCA_020846695.1 of bacterium. GTDB lineage: Bacteria > Electryoneota > RPQS01 > RPQS01 > RPQS01 > JADLDM01. Next base: position 17,438 of record JADLDM010000048.1, read on the forward strand.
CCCACAGACCGAACAGGATTTGAGCGAGATTCGCGCGCTGCCGAATCCGCCTTTGGTTGAACTGAAAGACGAAGACATTCACGTGCGCCGCTGCCGGCTTGCAGGCGATGCGATTGACGGACACTTCGGCTGTTTTCGCACAAGTGATCTGGAGAGATTGCTTCAGTTGACGCACGGCGCACCGGCGTTGATCGGACACGATCGTCAGAGCATCGCGGTTGCGCGATTTTTCGGCGGCTCGATTGAAACACACAACGGACACCATTACATCACACCGAAATTTTTCTGGCCAAAGGCTCATTCGCAAGCTGAAGATTTTCGTGTGCTCCTGGACACCGGACTCATCACGGAAGCCTCGATAGCTTTCACGTTTAAGAAACCGGCCTGCTCGATTTGCGGCTGTGATATTCGCGATTGCGAGCATGAACCCGGAACAATGTATGGCAAACAGCTCTGTCACTATTGGTACGACGGTGTTGACCGCGTGCTGGAAGGCAGCTTTGTCTATCGCGGGAGTGAACCGGGAACGGGAATTCTCGCGACGATGGCCGATGCGCGCGACGTGATTAAGGGCAGGAAGCGCGTGACGATTCGCTTCGGCGGCAAGCTCTATGAAGCGGTGGCGATTGAAGAAAATATGAAATCAGAAATATGATACATGAAAGGAGAACGAATGTCTGATACAAACGGATCATTGGAGAGAGGGTTGGGGCGGGTGGAAGCGCGCGTCTCGGAACTCTCGACGCAAATTGCTTCACTGAGAGAAGAACTCACCTTAACGGTTCACACGATGCGCGAAGGGCTTGCGGGGCATCACGAACGTATCAATTCTCTTGAGTCCTTTCGTAAATGGATGACGGGTCTGATGACGGGCTTGCTGATGTCGCTATTTGCTGCGGCGTTGGGGTGGGTGATGCGGTAAAATGAGCGGGGCATCCAAACCCGGATGCCCCGCTTCTATCAAGAGACTCGTTCAGCTAATCGCCGGCAAGTCCTGGACATTCAAGTGGACTTTGTTCGTTGGTTAGTTCCGGTGGTGTAAGCTGGATGATTGAGCAATCTTCGCAGAAGACCACATCCCAGTGGACCTCCCATGTCCTGCAGCAGTTCCATGTTCCACTCGGGCACTCGGGGTCTGCACGCGCGAAAAACGATGCATCACGTTTCAGGCGAATAGAGACACCCTCGGGAATCGTTCCGCTGGACCAAGGACGATCCCACCAACGGATCTTGCCCTTCACCTGCTCGCTTAGATCCAAGGTTTCCCCGTGATAGTTTCGGCGGTAATCATCATTGCCGCGCATCGCACCGTCATAGGGATACTGACTACCCTTATGTTTCTTGTAAGTTGGTGTGCCCGGTCTCTTTGCCGGTTTCCATCCCGGATCACACTGTCCGATTTCGGTAATTTCGGTGCGTTTACAATCCTGTCCGAAGCTGCATTCGCCGGGGTTATCCGCCTTGACATACTTCAGAGTCAGCTCCACTTCAAATGCAAATCCGACGAAGTATTCTCCGTTCACGCAGGTAACTATTGCTCCGAGCGGCGCGGCGCCGTCCCCTTCTCCGTAATTTCCTTCGTCGTTGCCCGAGCTATGAATGAGCAGTCCGTCACAACAGCAGGCAATGTTCTCTCGCGGGACTCTTGGTGTAGAGTCCTGTTCCACGGCAATGTACTGCTGGGAACCGTCATCGAAATCGTACTTTGAATCCGAGAGGTATTTCTGGGCCGTCGGAACAAGGATCTTGATCATGATGAGCGAATCCCCCGGCTGATATGGCTCATACTCGATCGTTGCGGGAGAGCCATAGTGCTGGCCCTTAGAGGTATGCCAGACAATTCCGAGTGGATTGTGGGGGGATTGCCACGTCACGCCGACCGTGTCGAGCAAGTATGCGTGTAGAATATTCTGCCACTGCGTAAAGAAGTTACGTTGGAACAGCGGCGTACAGAGAAGTGGCGAATCTGTTTGAAAGCTGCCTCCACTTGGATCCACAACCGTTGCGCGCAGAACATGCGGTCCGGGATTTATAGTGGAGAAATCGAAGGGGAAGCCGATTCTTCCGCTTTCCGTCCACGGCGTGCTCCAGCTCGAACCAATCACGGTCGAGTCGGTTTCCGGGTCAAGGACAACCGTGAATGAATCCCAGTGCGCACGGTGTAGCATGTCGTGGAGCAATATGGAGTTCATCCCCGATACGGTGGCGCCGGGAGGCGGCCACACGAAGTGCGGTTTCGGCTCCGCGAGGATTCTGTCGCTGATGACTCGCACGTCAAAGAAGCCTTTTTCGAGCGAATCCACCCCGCCGATGTCAAAGACGCTGTCATTCGAAACGGCGATCAACTCGTTGATGTTGTCCGGTGTTTCTCCGTAATAGATCCCCCAGGACAGAAATTGCACGGAACGTCCGAGGGCTTCGGTAATGGCGGGAATCCATCGCAGACGCAGAGAATCAGGGTGGATGACCTGGACGGTCAGGCGCGGGTCCGCCGAAAATTGTATGGCCGGTTCCGTACTGAGTTCTGCGAAGGTCCCAACCATTTCATTTCCGAAGCAATCGCGAGCCCAAAGACGAACCTGATGATTGACTCCGGGGTTGAGGCCTGAAATCACACCGGTTCCGCGCTGCGCCCAGTCCTTGCCAAGGAAATAGACTGTTTGCGGTCCCGGATTGCTTGGGATCGGTTCAATGAACCACGAGGTTTGAAAC
>JADLDM010000049.1 GCA_020846695.1 bacterium
TATCCGTAGTCAAGGGGAACTCCCGTTCGAATTAGGAGGTGAAGTCCGTCGGCTTGTTGGTTCCAGTTCACGTCGCCCACATAGGAGATTGACTCACCGTGGTAACGAATTCTATCAACGGCGCACACGCAATCATACAACGTCAATTCCATACGGCGCCCAGCTTCAGATATCTGCTCGCGCCAGGTCGTGATTCCGCTTGAAGCAAACGTGACGTGCGTCCGTTCGTTACCGTGCGAGACAGTCGCGTTGCCGATCTTGATTGAGGGAACCTCGGTCACGCTGTCCACAGCAACAAAACTCTTGTCAATCACACCAAAAAGCTGCGCAGCAAACTCTACGCGATAAAAGGTCGGAGTCTCCGCCACAGCTTTCAGCTTCGCGCCCTGAACTGGGAAATGCCAGTAGGAGCCCCCAATATCCGTGCGCGTATGGGCCTTAGCGTCCGTCACGGTCAGAATGACCGGAGGATCGAGCGGCATCCACGGCGTGGTGACCGAGGCAGCCAAGCGCCCGAAGGCGAATTCCGTTCGAGCGAGCGTATCTCCTCTATCTATTAGACTGAGAATCCAGCTATGGGTTTCACCGCTAGTCGGAAGTCTGAGAAAGGACAGAAATGCTCCGTCTCCTTCCGTCCGGACTTGCTGACCGTTGCACCAAAGAGCAGATTTCTGAGTGGCGCCGCCCACTTGTCCGAAGATGAAGCTTGAGTCAATGCCTGCTTCATAGCGAAAGCTGTCCTGACCCTGCATCACGCGCGGATAAACCAGAGTAATCTCGGCGCAGAACGCAGAAGTAATAAATAGCAACACACAGAGCGCCTTTACCACGTCTCCCCCATCCCGACGATGCGAATACCCTCGAGCACTAAGTTAGGCTCGACCGCATCAATAGTGCGGCTTCCTGATTGAATCATCGAGGCAAAGCCTCCTGTCGCCACCACCTTATTCGCGGCGCCGACCTCGGATCGAATCAAGTTCACGATTCCGTCAATCATCGTCAGTGCGCCGTAGAGAATTCCGCTTTGCATCGCGTGAACCGTGGAATCACCGATCACGCAGGGTGGAAATTCAAGCGATATGTTCGGCAAGAGCGCAGTGTTCGCGTGCAAGCTGTCGGCAGCGGTGGCAAGTCCGGGAGCGATCACTCCCCCCCGGTAGACGCGATGCTCGTCCACCACATCAAACACGGTTGCAGTCCCGAGATCAATCACGATGAGCGGCGCACCGAACTTCTTCAGCCCTGCGGCGACTCCGCAGAAGCGATCCAGTCCAATCGAAGAGCGAGGCTTGTAGGTAACCGAGAGAGAATCGAAGTGAGTGGTTTCAATGATCAACGGAGCGCGATTTGTCGCAGCTTGAGCGGCTTGAGCAACCGGCCCTGAGAGGTCGGGCACGACAGAAGCTATGGCGCACGATTCTATCTCGTCGGCGATGCCTCCTGTGTGCAGCGCGTTCATCAGCAGATGCTGCCACTCCGCAAGCGAGGTCTGAGTCCTCGAAGAGAACCGCCACTGTTCACGCCAGAAGCCTTCGCGATGCAACCCAACGGTTACATTGCTGTTGCCAATGTCTATCGCGAGAAAACTCATATCAAGATCACGTCGCCTGAGTGAAACTCCTGCCGGCAACCTCTGGAATCGAGCATCATGAGTTGTCCGGACTCTCCGAGTCCTTCAAAGCGCCCTTCGACCACATCGTCCGCTTCAACACGCCGGATGGGAGCGCCTTTGGCAGGACCAAAGCGTCCCCATTCACGACGAATTTCATCGTATTCGGAATCAAGCATCAGATCAAACAGAGATTCCCACTCATTCAGAATGTGGGCAAGCACAATCTCGCGACTCGGTCTCCATGAAGTTTCCGCGTGAATGCTGGACGCGTCGTGCAAGCCTGACTCAGTGAAATCGTTCCGCGATTGCGAAACATTCACTCCGACGCCGACCACGAAGGACACATATCCATCATGTTGATGCGCCTCGGCGAGAATCCCCGCGATCTTTTTGCCGCCCGCCTGAACATCGTTGGGCCACTTCAAGCTAATCTGCGCAGATGAGTCGTGGCTAGCCAGAACGCGCGCAAGAGAAATTGCGGGCAGAAGAGTCAGGAAGCCGGGTCTCTCAATTTTCCGCTTTGAGTGGAGCAGCAGTGAGAAGAGGAGCGAGTGACCCACGTGATCCAGCCAGCTTCTTGCATGACGACCACGACCGGAGAGTTGGTGACCGGCGACAACGAGTGAACCAGGCAAGGTGCAGTTGATCAGATTCTCCGACAACCAGCGGTTGGTGGAATCAACTTCCTCAAGATACCGGAAGTCCCGACCAAAACGCCTTGTCTTGAGGTTCCAATGAAACTGTTTGGAGTCCCAGTTCACGCGCGTCCTCTGTATTCGCCCCAAATCAGGCGCAACGAGGCAGCGATTTCTCCTAAGGTCGCCTTGCTTTCCACTGCGTCAAGAATTGGCGAAACAAGAGTGCCGCTGCCGTCTGCTGCGAGGCGCAACGCGGCAAGAGTTGACTGCACGCGGCCAGCGTCGCGGGACACTCGAAGTTGAGCAAGGCGCTGCCTCTGCTTCACCTCTAATTGCGGGTCTACATGCAGAATCGGCGTCGAGTTCTTCTCTTCAATAGCGAACTTGTTGATGCCGACAATGGTTCGCTCATTCGCTTCAATCTCGCGCTGATAACGATAGGCTTCACGAGCGATTGAGTCCTGGAAATATCCCGACTCAATAGCCGCGACTGAACCGCCCAGCTTATCAACATGCTCGAGTTCGCGCATGACCTGCTCTTCAATCTGATTTGTAAGCGATTCAACATAGTAACTTCCACCGATTGGATCAACGGTTTCAGCTACTCCGGACTCGTAAGCAATAATCTGTTGCGTCCGCAGTGCAAGTTGCGCCGTGCGCTCAGTCGGCAAACCGAGAGCCTCATCCAAAGCGTTGGTGTGAAGGCTCTGAGTTCCGCCGAGTACGGCTGCGAGAGCTTGCAGGGTTACGCGCACCGCGTTATTGTCCGGCTGTTGCGCTGTCAAAGAACAACCTGCAGTCTGTGTGTGAAAGCGCAGCATACAGGATCGCTCATTCCTCGCAGCGAAGCGTTCCTTTGTGATGCGCGCCCAAACTCTGCGCGCAGCACGGAACTTGGCGATTTCTTCAAAGAAGTTGTTGTGGCACCCCCAGAAGAAGGCAATCTGCGGAAGAAACTTGTCCAGCTCCAATCCGCGCTTCGCAACATCTTCTACATAAGCAATCGCATTGGAAAATGTAAACGCGAGTTCCTGAACGGCCGTTGAGCCGGCTTCGCGCATGTGGTAACCCGAGATAGAAATCGTGTTCCAGTGAGGCAGATTCGCGTGACAATACTCAATCACGTCTGAGACCAGCCGCAAGGATTGCTTCGGCGGAAAGATATACGTCCCGCGCGCAATGTACTCCTTCAGAATATCGTTCTGCACTGTTCCGCGAAGCACTGACGGATCAATTCCTCTCGAGCGCGCGACCGCGATATACATCGCGAGCAAAATCGCTGCCGTGGAATTAATAGTCATCGAGGTGCTGATGCGGTCCAACGGAATGTCGCGGAACAGAACCTGCATGTCCTCCAGACTTGAAACCGCAACTCCAACGCGGCCTACTTCGCCGACAGATTCTGGAGCATCACTGTCATAGCCGATCTGCGTGGGCAGATCAAACGCAACGGACAACCCCGTGGTACCCTGACTCAAGAGATAGCGATATCTCTCGTTTGACTCTTCAGCAGTTCCGAAGCCCGCGTATTGACGCATGGTCCAGAGTCGTCCACGATACATGTTCGGCTGAATGCCGCGCGTGAACGGGTACTGCCCCGGATAGCCGAGTGCCTCCTGTGCGGCAGCAGAGGTCGGTTCATACAACGTGTTGATTTCGAAGCCGCTGTCGGTGACGAATCTTGCACGGCGTTCCGAAGAAGCCGCGACGAGCTTCTCCAGAGCCTGTTGCCATTTGACGCGGCTCGTTGAATTAGAGCTATTGTCGTTCATGGTCGGCCTCAGGACAGCACAATCAGCACATCTCCCTTTTCCACGGAACTCTTTTCCGATGTGCGGATTTCCTTTACTACTCCGTCGGCCGGCGCTCTCAACTCATTTTCCATCTTCATAGCTTCGAGAATGAGGACGGGATCATTGCGCTTCACTTCCTGTTCGACTCCGACCAGGATTCTGACGACCAAACCAGGCATAGCGGCTCTTATTACGGCGCCGTGCTGCCCGCCATCCGTATTCGCTTCGGCAAGTTTCAGCAGCCTCATGCGTTCGGTCATGATCTTCAGAGGGTATTCGCGTCCCGGATATTGCAGCCAGAGGTCATCCCCGATTCGAGTCACGACAAACTCTTCAATCCGACCATCCACTCGGGCGCGAATCAAGCGATCTTCCATGTGAAAATCAGGACGCGGCATCGTGACGCCGTTGACCAGAAGATCCTTGTTCAACGGTCTGACGTCATATTCCTTGTTACCGATCTTTATATCAGTAGGTTGCAGCATTATCTACTCCTTCCGTTCAGCGCTGAAGCGCGTCCCACGGCTTTCCACCGTGACACTTGGCTGATCTGTGACTCAGGTACGTCATGCACATTATAAGAATGATTCGCCAAGGCGATGACTGCGGCAAACCAATCGGGCAAACCGTCCGCGCCTTCCACAAATGACTTGTAGGCCGGCGCGAACACTCGCTCGACCGAACCTGTGTCAAACTCCGCGCGCTCAAACAGCGGCTGCTCCATGATGAAATTGCAGAAAGCGATGTTGGTCGCTAACCCGGCGATGTGATACTCACGCAGCGCTCTGCGCATTCTCTCTATTGCGGCTGTGCGATTCTCTCCATATGCCACGAGCTTTGAGATCATCGGATCGTAGAATCTGCTGATCTCAGCGCCTTCATACATACCGGTATCCTCACGAAGCGCAGGGCCGTGAGGCGGTTTCCAAACCGAGAGTTTACCGGTCGAGGGCAGAAATCCTCCGAGGACGTCTTCCGCATAGACGCGCACCTCAATTGCATGCCCGCGCCACGTGATATCCTTCTGTTCAAGTGGTAGTCTATTACCGCGAGCCACTTCAATTTGCAGCCGCACGAGATCGAGTCCTGTTACAAGCTCGGTGACCGGATGCTCCACTTGCAGACGAGTGTTCATTTCGAGGAAGTAGAACTTGCCGGTGTTGTCGAGCAGGAATTCGCACGTTCCTGCATTGACATAGCCACATGCCTTCGCGGCCATAACGGCAGTTTCGCCCATCTGTGCGCGCACCTCCGGAGTGACGACAGCGGAAGGAGATTCCTCAATGATTTTTTGGTGACGACGTTGAAGCGAACACTCACGCTCTCCCAAATAAATTGCATTGCCGTTTGAGTCCGCGAATATCTGAACTTCAATGTGACGCGGCTGTTCGAGATATTTCTCAACGTAGACGGCGCCGTCTCCGAAGGAGGCCGTTGCCTCTCGTTGTGCGGCGGATAGCGCGGCTTCCAATTCTCCGTCGCTGCGAACGACGCGCATCCCTTTTCCTCCTCCGCCGGCCGCTGCCTTCAACAACACGGGATAGCCCGCTCGTTTTGCGAACTCCGCTGCCTCCTTCGCGTTGTTAAGCGCGCCTTCCGTTCCCGGCACAACCGGCACCCCGGCTTTGATCATAAGCGCGCGCGCTTGAGTCTTCGAGCCCATGGCGTCTATCGCGGCGGCTGGGGGACCGATCCAGATCAAATCCGAGTCCGCAACCTTCTTAGCAAAGCCTGCATTCTCTGAGAGAAAACCGTAGCCGGGATGAATCCCCTCAGCGCCGGTTTCCTTTGCTGCTGCGATGATTCTATCCTGAATCAAGTAACTCTCGGATGCCGTCTGACCTCCCAGCGCGTAGGCGGCATCGGCCTCTCGCACATGCAACGCATTCTTGTCTGTATCCGAATACACCGCAACGGTTTGAATACCCATTTCACGGCAAGTACGCGCTATTCTCACGGCAATTTCGCCGCGATTCGCTATCAGTACTGACTTCATGATTCCACTCTGCGCTCTCGGAAATATTCTGTCAATTTGATCCGGACTGGAAGCCGTAATGGAGCGCCTGTCTTATCTTCGTAGTCCAGATAACCGAATTTCAGGGCGTGCACTATCAAGTCTCTCGTGATCTCCACGTCGTGGATGCAATAGTCGCGCACCAAATCTATCTTCCCTTCCTTGAACCAAGCGATGGACTGCAAACCGTCGGCCGATTTCGCGCTCTTGAGAGTCGCACGCGCAAGGCTGTCGAGTTTCAGGCGACCACCGCGCGAGGCGGTTACAATATCGAGCAAGTCAAGAGTCGGCAGGTCCTGCAGATTGTCAAACGTGTATCCGCGCAAGACTTCGTAATCAAAACGGCGATTGTTGAAGCCGCACACGAGATCCGCGCGCTTCAAATGTTCGATCAGTTCGTCAATGCGCGCTTCTTCATAAGCAACGGTCTCTCCCGTCTGACTGTCCCAAACCGCGCCAATGGCGACTCGCATCTGTCGTGCTTCGCGCCAGCCGCCTACCTCATCGGCAGACTTCTGTGTTTCGAGGTCAAACACGACGACGCGTTTGTCTGCCGGCAAGTCCTGCGCTTCCCACGCAAAGTCTTGAGTTGTCTTCGCAACCTTCGCGACTTCGCGTATCGTCAGTTCCTCAGGCGCAGCAGAGAGAAGCATGCTCAGCGCGTCAATTGCTCCTGACTTGTCGAGCGGCTTGTTTCCCGAACCACACTTCGGAGATTGCACGCAGGAGGGGCATCCTTCCTCGCAGCTGCATTGCGAGATCAGGTCGCGAGTTTCGACAAGCAACTCTTCGAGCACATCGAAAACACAATCCGCAATTCCCGCGCCGCCGGGGTAGCCGTCATAGAAGAAGACAGCGCCGTCTTCGTGCTGCGGATGTCGTGTGAAACTGATTCCGCCCACGTCCATGCGATCACAGAGCGCGTGAAGCGGGATTAAAGAGATGACGGCGTGCTCCAGAGCATGAATCGAACCCATGAAATGCCGATTCGCGCGAGTCAACTCCGCGCCGAATTCCTGAGGCAATTCTATCCAGCAGCTTATGGTTGTATAGCTTTGCGGCGGGAGATCGAGCGCTTCTACGGACAGCAACTCCTGTGAGTAGAGCCGACGACGCTCGTATGCAGTGTACTTCTCGGTAACGCGCACCATTCCGACTCGCGCGACAAATGAACCAACGGCCATCGCCTTGCGCACGTCGAGAATCTCCGTCTCCTTCTCGGAGCGAACCATCGTGTAGACGTTTCCCCGATAAGGGCGAACGCGGATTTCGCGCTTCAGCAGATTGAGGCTCTCGACGTGATACTGTTCCCCTCTGTGCAGGTACACAGCGCCCTCATGGCACTCACGGAATACGGAATTGCCCGAAATCGTTCCTATTACATGCGCGGAGAGCGAAGAGGCGTCCACGATATCATAGGATGATCCCGCATTTCTCAAGTCCACGCGACTATGCGGTCGCGTCTTGCCCGGAAACCACTGTTTGCCCGAAGCGCTCTTAACGAGCGAGCCGTCCGACTCAAGCTCGCTCAGCACCCCGCCCAATTCATCAATGGACAGGTATGGATCGCCGACCATCAGCGGAATCTCGGAGGCAGCGGCGGGAAGATGCTGGCGCAGGATGTGCTCATTATCCCGATTGATCAGCGCTCTTTCGACCGAACGCCTGAGCAACTTCTCCGGCTGTCGAGCGAAGTATTGATCGAGCTGATCGTAACCCGCAACCAGCACGACGCAGCTCTTTTCGTCGCGTCGTCCAACTCGGCCTGCGCGCTGCCGCAACGACATGATGCTGCCCGGATAGCCCGCAAGGATGCAGCA
>JADLDM010000050.1 GCA_020846695.1 bacterium
AATTGGAAAAGTGAAATGCGGAGCCCCCCAGCACAACTTTGCCCTCTACGGTCGGCGTGTGCAGCACGTCAATCGCCACGCTTCCGACCACCACAACATCAGGCGTGGAAGGTTTCGTCAATTTCTTTGTATTCGTTGCCGTCAAGTTCACATCTCCTTAGGCGCCGACACTCCGCAAAGATCGAGTCCCGTCCGGAGTGCAACTTGAGTTGCGCGGCAGAGCGTCAGCCGTGCCGCTTGAAGTTCGGCAGAGTCTCCGATGACTCTGCAATGATGATAAAATCTATGAAACTGAGTTGCGACTTCGCGCAGCCAAACCGTCATTGCGTGAGGATCTCGCGTCGTGGCGCACTCCGCGCAGACGTCCGTGAGTTCGCGCAATCTTCTGAGCAGTTTCAACTCCTCAGGATGAGTGAGGAGTTCGACGTGGCTTGACTCGGAAGGCTCTTCAATGCCTGCGCGGCGGAAGATGGATTCGATTCTCGCGTGCGCGTACTGGACGTAGAAGACCGGATTGTCGTCGGAGTGGCGCTTCGCAAGTTCGATATCAAAATCCAGCGGGGTGGTCGTCTTGCGCATCAGGAAGAAATATCGCGCGGCGTCCACGCCGACCTCTTCCACCAATTCATCCATCTCGATGATCTGTCCCGCGCGCTTCGACATCTTCACCGGTTCACCGTCGCGCAAGAGATTGATATGCTGAAGCAAGAGTATTTCGAGCTTCTTCGCATCTTCACCGAGCGCGGACATCGCGGCTCCCATTTTGGTCAGATAGGAGTGATGATCCGGCCCGAGAATATCAATGATCAGATCATAACCGCGTCGAAATTTTGTCAGGTGATAAGCGATATCAGGAAGAAAATACGTCGGTCGTCCTTGCGACGTGACCACAACCCAATCTTGCCCGTCACCGTATTCAGAAGTGCGGACAAATTTCGCTCCCTCCTGTTGGAAGATCGCGCCTCGCTTCTCGAGTTCCGTCAGCGCATTCCACTCGGCCTTCGCCTCACGCAACTCGCTTTCGCGAAACCAGCGCTCCATATGAACGCGAAAATGCTCAAGCGATCGTTCGTGTCTGCTGATGAACTCATCCATGGCGCGTCGCCCGAGCCAAGAAATGACGGACTCCCCGAATACGTTCGCCTTCCAAGGTTTATCAACGATCTTGATCGCTTTGCGCAACTCCTCACTATCTTTGTCAGCGGCCAGTTTGCGGGCAATTTCGGCAATGTACTCCCCACGGTATCCGCCCTCAGGTATTTCAGCAGCAATTCCCTGAGTCTCAAGATAGCGGCAGAAGTAGGATTGCCCGAGCAATTCAACTTGGTTTCCCGCATCGTTGACGTAGAACTCGCGATCACATTGCGCCCCGAGAAGACGGAAAATTCTCGATAGACTATCGCCCACAGCCGCGGCGCGCGCACTGACAACGTTTAGCGGCCCCGTGGGATTCGCCGAGACAAATTCAATTTGAACTCTCTGCCCCTTCAGAGTCTCAGATTGACCGAAGGCACTCGCCTGCTCAACCGCGAGCGTCGCTATGGACTGCAGGTAGTGATCCGCAAATCGAAAATTAATGAACCCCGGCCCCGCCACTCCGACGGGAACAATCAGCGAGGAATCAACTTTGAGCTTTTCAAGAATGGTCTCGGCCAGTTTGCGCGGTTGCATGTTCGCGCCTTTCGCGTTGACCATCGCCGCATTGGTTGCAATGTCGCCGTGTTCCGGATCGCGCGGCCTTTCAAGGATCACCTTCGCTTCGGTCACACCTATCTCGTGAAGCGCGGACGTCAGCGCCTGTTCCAAATGCAGATGTGCGCGTTTCAAGCCTTCGCCTTTTTCGCTCTTGTTTTCGGCGTGGCCTTCTTCGCGGCTTTCTTTGCCGGCGCTTTCTTCACTGCGGGCGATTTCTTTACGGCAGCCTTTTTCGCGGGCGATTTCTTCACCGCAGCCTTCGCGGCTTTCTTCGCACCGGCCTTTTTGACCGCGGGAGTCTTGCGAACCGCCTTCTTCTTGGCGATGGGCTTCGCGTCGTCCTCGACGTAGATTACATCCGCGTCGCTCCAAAGATCCTCAAGCCTGTAGAATTCGCGAAAGGCCGGTCGAAAGACATGAACCACCACGTCCACGTAATCGAGCAAGACCCAATTCAGCGAATCCATACCTTCGCTGTGATAGACCTTCTCGCCAAGCCGCTCGCGTGTCTTTTTCTCGATGTTCTGAGCTATTGCTCGAACTTGCGGCTGCACGTCGCCGGAACAAATCACGAAGTAGTCCGTGACCGTGTCCAGTTTGGTCAGGTCCAGAATCAGGACGTGCTCCGCTTTCTTCTCATGTGCGGCCTGCGCAATTTCACGGGCCAAATCAAGGGGTCGCACCGAACTCAGTTGCTTGCTCCTTTCAGAATTCTACCGATCTTGCAATTTGATGAAGTCGCCCACATTGAAAAAAACAACCGAGAAAGATGACTCTCGGTCGCTTCATTCGGCCAACCGACTTGGCGGGCGGATACAGTGTGTTTGCGGGAGGGATCAGGGACGAGCACTAAGGCCGCCCGGGAAAATAGCCGTAGCCAAAGGGGCCATAGGGAAACAGCCCGGTATCGTAGGAGTTCAGTCCGCGTGAAACGGAGAGCCTGAAATTGCTGTTGGCAGTCGGGCTCCAATTCAGGTCCATTCCGCCGACAAAATCTCCACTGTTTCCTGCGGGATTCCACTCGGACGCTGTGCCTGGACGATAACGGTAGCCCAAGTGCGTGGTTGCCCAGAGCGAATTGGAAAGCTGATAGTCGAGGCGATTGACATACAGCCCTTCAGATGCGCTTCTGCCTCCGGACATCACGGTCGCAAAGCTGACGGAGTGCGACATGTGCATGCGCGACGGATCAAGCAGACCGCGCAGACTCGACAATCCAATTGATGAAGACGATGTGCGCAAATACTCGCTCGTGCCTTGCGCCGGATAGCTTGCGCGGTATTGCGCCAAGCTCTCATCCGCAAGAGCAAAGAGTGCGAGTCCAATCAAAAGTAGGGCAACTGGTCGCATGGGTCAAGACTCCCTTATCCAACCTGTAAGATAAGCACAAACATAATAATAATCAACCGCCGGAAGCCTGCCGCGCCTCCAAAGCCGCCTCGGCTTCCGCAAGCTCCTCTGGTGTGTTAATCCCCTGCAATTCGTCGAACTCTCCGCCCCTTATCGCCTGCACACGCGCCCCGTCTGCTTGCAGGATTCCGACAATATCTGTCAGGTAGTATTCGCCCTTCGCATTGTTTGGCTTCACCTTATGCAGAGCGGAGAACAGAGCATCCCTTGAAACCACATAGACTCCGCTATTGATTTCATTGACTTTGCGCTGCTCTGCAGTGGCATCCTTGTGCTCGACAATAGCCAGAAAGCGGCCCTCGCCGTCCCGGACTATTCTGCCGTATCCGTCGGGATTCGGAGCAGTCGTGCTCAGCACCGTCAGGTCCGCGTCCATGTGCGATTCAAGGAGTTTGTCGAGTGTGCGAGCTCGGAGCAGCGGCACATCTCCTGCCAGAATCAACACCTCGGAAAACTCGGAGGAGATCGCGGGCTCGGCCTGCAAGACGGCATGTCCCGTCCCCATCGGCGGATCCTGAACCACCGTCACTACGCCTGACAGTCCGGCGAGCGCTTCTTCGACCAATTCGCGCTGGTGGCCGACTACAACGACGATTTTCTCCGGCGCGAGTTCACGCGCTACATCCAGCACGTGAAGCACCAGCGCGCGTCCGCAGATCTCGTGCAGCACTTTGGGCAGATCGCTGTTCATACGCGTGCCCTTCCCGGCCGCAAGCACAATAACGGCGAGCTTTCCGTCTCTATGATTTGTTACTGTAGTCACCGGGAAAAAGTTCCGCTTTTCATTCGCAGATCGGCATGTTGTCAATCAATCTCACACTTCCCACGCGAATGGCGCCGATCAGTCGTGAAGTCGCACTGAATTCGAGTGGCTCCGCATAGCTCTCCGGTTCGATTGCCGTGAGATAGTCCACGGTCGCGGCAGGGAACTCGCGAACGGCCTGCATCATCTCCCCGCGCAGTTCTTCCGTGGATTTCACTCCGCGAATCGCCGCCTCCTGCCCTCTTCTTAGTGCACGCGAAAGCGCAAGCGCGGAGGCTCTCTCACTTTGTTTCAGAAAGCGGTTGCGTGATGACATCGCCAGTCCGTCGCTTTCACGAATAGTCTTCCCGCCCAGAATCTGCACCGGCCAGTCCAACTCCTTCACCATCTTACGAATCAAACAGAGCTGCTGGAAGTCCTTCTCGCCAAAGACCGCGACATCGGGCTTGACGCGATGAAAGAGCTTGCCGACAACGGTCAGGACGCCGGCAAAATGCTCGGGGCGAATTGCTCCTTCAAAGACCTTTCCCATCTCACCGGGTTGAATTGAGATTTGCACACCGCTCCCATACATGTCCTCTACGCTCGGCACGTAAACCAAGTCAATATTCTCACGCGAAAGCATCGCGAGGTCTTCATCGAGAGTACGCGGATAGCGCGAGAGATCTTCGTTCGGCGCAAACTGTGTGGGATTCACGAAAATTGAGACAACTCGATAGTCGCAAGGTCCGCACAGTCTCGTCAAGCTAAGATGCCCTTCGTGCAGCGCCCCCATCGTCGGCACGAAGCCGATGCGCACTGCGGCGGCCCAAACAACTTCGAGCACGGAATTCAATTCATCGAGTGATCGGACGACTTGCACGGCAGCGCCTACTTCTTCACTCGCTTCTTGATGGTGTCACCGGAACTGTCGTAGGACTCTTCATCGGACGGGAAGCGTCCTTCGCGCACGTCGGAAACCCATGAGGCAACCGCGTCTCGAATCAGTTCCGCGCCCGGCATATAGTGCCTGACGAATTTGGGTTTGAACTTATCGAAAATACCGAGGAGGTCGTAGTTGACGAGCACCTGTCCGTCGCAATTCGGCCCCGATCCGATGCCAATTGTGGGAATCTTCAGCGCTTTCGTGACGCGCTCCGCAAGTTCCGCCGGAATTTTCTCAAGCACAATGGAAAAGCAACCGGATTGTTCGAGCGCCTTCGCATCCTCAATCAGCTTCTCTCCCTCTTCGCTCGTGCGCGCCTTGACTCCGTATCCACCAAAGATATTGATCATCTGCGGAGTCAAACCGAGATGCCCCATAACCGGAATCCCCGCATCCACAAGTCTGCGCACGGTGGGAAGAATGTAGCCCGCGCCTTCGAGCTTTACGGCCTGCGCGCCGCCCTCTTTTAGAAAGCGAATCGCATTCGACAGCGCCTCTTCCGGCGAGACTTGAAAGGAGCCGAACGGCATGTCCGCGATGACCATCACGCGAGATGTTCCGCGTGTTACGCAGCGAGTCAGAAACAGCATCGCATCCATGGTCATCGGAATTGTCGTCGCATGGCCCGCCACCACGTTTCCCGCGCTGTCGCCGACCAGCAGGAAATCCACGCCGGACTCTTCTTCAAGCCCCGCGAACACCGCGTCGTATGCGGTTAGGCCGACGAGCTTGCGCCCCTCCGCCTTACAACTGACAATTTGCGGCGCGGTCACGCGCGGAAATGCGGGAGTCCTACTCATGTCGAGCCTCCTCTGAGAATACTTGAAGAATACCGCCGCCCAATACCGTTTCACCCGAATAAAATACCGCCGACTGGCCGGGAGTTATCGCGCGCACCGGTTCGGCGAATGAGATCACAACTCCGTCATTACTTGGATTCAAAGTTGCGCGCTGCGGATCGGAGCGGTAGCGCACCTTGACTTCGCAGTCAATCGCCTGCAAAGGTTCCACAATCGAAATCCAATTCACATCCGTTGCAAACGCACGGCTCGAAACGCAGTTTTCGTCATAATCCACAAACACGCGATTTGTCTCGGGGTCAATTCTCGAAACATACATCGGCTGGGCGGATGAAAAACCCAATCCCTTGCGCTGTCCGATGGTGAAATTCGCAATGCCGCCATGCCGAGCGAGCA
>JADLDM010000051.1 GCA_020846695.1 bacterium
CCTCAGGCGGATTGTCGCTCGCGCGCTGGTTCAGGAAGTAGTTCTCATTCATATCCATTACAAAAAGACCGCCACAAAGACGGTCTTTTCTGCTATCTGG
The DNA here is from genome assembly GCA_020846695.1 of bacterium. Taxonomy (GTDB): domain Bacteria; phylum Electryoneota; class RPQS01; order RPQS01; family RPQS01; genus JADLDM01. The sequence goes on from JADLDM010000051.1 coordinate 101, forward strand.
CCTTCCCCCGTTCACGGGGAGCCTGTCCTCGCAAGGAAATCAGAAGGGGGTCTCACCCCACCGCGATAATCAATCGCGAGAGATTGAATCTCTCCGGTTTGTCGAGCACGACTGTCGCGCTGCGTTTGTCGGGCGAGAGTTCGATGCGGTAGTCGCCGTCCTCCTTGTAGTAGCGCGGGAAGAGCAAAATTTTGTCAATCGCGTCGAGTCCCAGAGACGCCGCATTCACCACGATGCGGTTTCCTCGTCTTAGATCAAGCGATCCGGTGCTTGAGACCGCGTCAATCGTGCCGGTATTCCATTTTCCGAGCGCGGGCTTGCGGATCGCGCCGGCTTTTTCCAAATCGCGGAAGGTGCCGATGTGGAATTTCAGTGAATTGAGTTCGAGCGCAAGACTGTCGTTCTGCGAGGCCATGGTGGTCATCTGCTGCATCATCGAAGCTCGCTCTTCTTCCAGCGATTTGATCTGCTGAGTCAGCTCGGACTTGCGCGCTTCCAGATCATCCACCTCATTCTGCTTCTGATTGCGCTCCTGAATCAAGAGTTGCTTCTCGGATTCAATCTTGCGTTTCGTCGCGCGGGAGAGTTCGTTGGGAGTGATCTTCGCATCGCCCTGCGTGACGAAGGTGCCAAAGACGCCGTCGCCGAAATAGTTCCAGACGTGGAATCCGGGCAGCAGTTCGGGAACCATCGCCTCTTTCTCGATCATGTGAAGGGCTTCATCCTCTGCGATACCGATGTCCTGTGTCAGAAACTTTAGACAGACCGACAGATGAGAATCACCCTTCTGCGCGATGTAGGGCGGGCGCAAACGCGATTTCACTTCGGAGAGTTCTGTGTTGAGCTTCTCCACTTCGGAGGTCATGTCCAAAATATCCTGCAAGAGCCCGCGATAGGAGAGATCTTTCTCCTGCGCAACGCGGGCGGCCAGAAGCTGCTGCTGTTCGGGCGTCATGCCCATCGCGCCCATTCCGGTGGTATCAATTGCGTTGCCGGGATGAGACTCGTTGTAGCGCTTAACCAAGCCTGAGATGTTTTGCTCGCGCTCTGCGATTTGAGTATTGAGCTTCTCGACTTTGTTGACGAGTTCCTGAAACGTGCGGACTTCGGCGGGTTTGATCCGCGAGTAGAAATGGAATCCGAGGACGACGGCGAGAACGAGCGCCACGAAGACCGTGACCCACAAAGCCGCTCCTCCGCGCTGCGCGCGCAAATCACAACGACACATGTTTTTCTCCACAGGGGTTATTCATAAAAGGGCATAACTCTCTTAGAAAAGTTTCGGTCTCCTGCCGCGAGGTGTGCGAAAGGTTCCGTGGAGCCTGCACGATTCCGGCATTTCGGCTCCGCTCTTGAAATATTCCGTGCGTGTTTTTTCGCAGCCGTCGGTCGCAAGTTGACCGGACTCGACGCAAATATCCGCGGCGACGATTCCTTCGGGAATGCGAAAATCGGCCGGCGGATAATCCATTACGCGATATGCCTCCAACATGAATTCGGCCCAGATCGGCAGCGCCGCCTTGGAACCTTCTTGCCCGCGCCCCAACGATTGCGCGGGATCATCCATCCCCACCCATGCGCCCGCCAGCAAATCGGGAGTGAATCCGATGAACCACGCATCGGTATTTTCATTGGTGGTCCCGGTCTTGCCCGCAGTGGGAATGCGAAAATCGTATTTGCTTCTGAGCGAAGCGGCTGTGCCGTAATCGCTCACAGAGCGCATCAGACTCTGAACGAGAAATGCAGTCTGTTCATTCAAGACAACTTTGCGCTCGGTGCGAAACTGCTCAATCGGCTGCTCGTATTGATCGCTGATTCCGGTGATGCCGATCGGTTTCGACCACACACCAAGCGTTTGAAATGCCTGGTAAGCAGCGATAATATCAATGGGGATTACGCCCGACGAACCCAAAGCAAGCGCATCATAGGGATCGAGCTTCGTGGTGATTCCCATACCGGTTGCGAGCTTTGCAACATTTGCGGGAGTCGTGTGTTCACGAATCAACCGCACGCTGATCACGTTCAGCGACTTAGTCAGCGCTTCGCGCAAGTCCACTTCGCCGCCGTATTCCCCCGAAAAATTTCGCGGCGCCCACAGGTCGCCGCTTTCCAGCGTGATGACGATTTCTTCGTTCGAAATGTGCGTGGGAATCGTCGTGCCCTGATCAATCGCGGAAGCATAGACAAAGGGCTTGAAGCTCGAACCGGGCTGGCGGATTGCCTGCGTCGCGCGATTGAATTTTGTTCTTTCAAAATCGTGGCCGCCGACCATCGCAAGGATGTGTCCGGTCAAGGGATCAAGCGCAACAAATGCTACTTCGACGGGCATTTCGGCCAGTGCGAGTGAATCCGCGAGGACTTTGTTGCCGGCCAATTTGCGAATCGCCGTCGTGCTCGAATCGGGATAGAGTTCGCGCAATCTCTCGCGCAGTTTCGTCTCGCGATAGACGACGTTCAGCTTGCCCTGAAGTTCGGGCATGACGGTGGAGACCGCGTGATCCGCACACTCCTGCAAGCGCGCATCGAGTGTGGTGTAAACCGTCAGTCCGTCTTTGTAGGGATCAAACTCATGCACACGCGACAGCTTGTTCAGCTCTTGCCGCACATTCTCCGTGAAATACGGCGCGATGCCGATGTCCCCGCGATCCGTCGAAGGTCTTAAAGGCAGCGAGGTATCTTTCAAGCTGTCGCGCTGCGCCTTCGTGATGAAGCCGACGTCCTCCATTCTTTCAAGGACCAGATTTCTGCGAGCGATAGTATTCTGCGGATTCTGCAGCGGATTGTAGCGCGTCGGAGACTTCGGGATTGAAGCTAAGGTCGCCGCTTCGTTGATATTCAGATCGGAAGCGCTCTTGGAGAAATAGGTATTCGCCGCCGCGCCGATACCATAGGCGCCTGCTCCGAAATAGGTCTGCGTCAAATACATCTCGAGGATTTCGTCCTTCGAGTAGTATTTCTCAATTTCGATTGCGGCCAACAGCTCACGGAATTTTCGAGTGAGCTTGCGCTGCGGCCCGAAGTAGAGGTTCTTCGCAAGCTGCTGCGTGATCGTCGAGGCGCCGCGAGGATGAAAGTCCAACGTTAAGATGCTTCTCGCAATCGCGGTGGCCAAGGCAACGGGCCGCATTCCCCAGTGATCGTAAAACTTGTGATCCTCGATGGCCAATACCGCCTGCACCATCACCTCGGGAGTCTCAGAGAGCGGCACATAGCTTCGTCGCTGCATGTAAAGCTCTTTGAGCAGCACGCCGTTGCGGTCGAGGATTTTCGTCGAAAGAGCGGGATTGTAGCTTTCAAGCTCTTCAACCGACGGCAATCCCTCGGTCAATTCCGAGACGACGTAGCCTCCTCCGAAGAAGCCCACAAGCACAACGACACCGATCACAATCCAGAACTTCACTTCGCTTCGCCTTCAAACCATCGTTTCAATTGCAGACTTTGCCCGTCGTGAACCGCATAGGTGTAGTGGTAAATCCAGTCGCCGAGATTGACGTAGGTTCCGCCGCTGTGCTGAATCTCCTGCGGTCGGTGCGCGTGTCCGAGCACGACGCCGTGAAATCCCTCGTCAATCTTCTTCAGAGCAAACTCCATGTAGTCTTTGTCTTCGGTGGGATTGCCCTTGGTTGCATTGCGCGATTGCTGCGAAGTTCCTCGGGCACGCCACATGCCGAGATCGGGATGCAGCCACGAGAACACTTTTTGCGAGGCCGGATTGCGAAACACGCGCCGGATGAAGCGATAACCGTGATCACTCTTCAAGAGACCGTCGCCATGAAAGACAAACAGCTTATGCTCTGCAATCTGCAAGCTCAATGCGTCGCGATGCGTGCGGATTCCAATTTCCCGTTCGAGAAATCCATGCAGGCGGAAGTCGTGATTGCCCGGCAGCAGGTGCACGTCGTGTCCCTGCTCTGTGAGTTTGCGCAGGGCATGAAGCACCCAGAAGAACTGCTTGGGCACGACGGTCTTCCACTCATACCAGAAGTCGAAGAGGTCGCCGTTGAGAACCAGCGCCCCATTCTTCCCGGCAACCGTGTCGCAAAGGGCGAGGAAGCTCTCCTTCTGGCGTGAGGCGATGGGCTCAGGTTCGGCCCCGAGGTGCGCATCCGACAGGAAGTAGACAGGCGGCGGCAGGCGCAGCTCTTCGGCGTGAATCTCCATCATAACCTGAAATATACAAAGTCCTATAGGGTTAGGCAACAGGTTTCTCGAAATCCTTCGCTTGCCTGCTGCGTTGCCATAAGCAAACCCCTTGACTGCGAAAGTATGGAAACTTACCTTACTCTTGTTCCGTTCAGACCCCATACCTCTAACCTCATACCTTCCGGTGTACATCCCTCGTCTTGCACTCTTTTGGGCGACCTACCGCCGCGCGATACTCGGTCTGGTGATTGTGGGGATCGTTGTGCTCCTTGGCCTGGCGGCAGGGCTTGACGCGGGGGTATTGACTGCTGTGGCCGCGCTGGTGGGTATCCTCACGCAGGCTTTCAGCGGACTTGTGGGGCTCATCGCCTTGATCCCATGGCTCGGACCTTTGGTGATCAAGGCGCTGTCAATCCCGCTGGTTTGGATTCTGAACGGGGCGGGGTATTTTTTCTCGGTTGTTCTGGCTGGCAGGGGCTACGGAAAATCGGTTGTCCAGTCGCGGATTCTGACCGTTGTGCTTATTGTGGGCATCGTCATCGGCTTTATTATAGGTAAATTGGTAAGTTAGTCCCCCATCCATGAACTCCTCTGGGTTCATACCTCATACCTCATGTCTCATGCCTTCGCCCCCATCCCCCATCCCCCCTCCCTCATCCCCTACTCCACCTTCTGCCGTTGACTTTCCCGCCGAAATTGCTTACTTATTTCACTTAGCTACTAATACGGGTCCCGCGGCTCGAAACCGCAGGAAAAAACATTGGAGGACGAGACAGATGCGCAAGATTCTATTCACAACTTTGGTCCTTGGAGCGGTGTGGTCGGTGTTCGCCGCCGATCGCGGCCTCGAAATCGCGGATCTCAAGGAGCCTGTTTCCCGCCCGGCGACGGGCATCGAGCAAGTTCGTGCCAGCCGGATCGGGTTGGACGAGATTATCTACTTTGAAACTTGGGATGAGGGCGACTTCGCCGGCTGGGTTGCCGTGGATAATACGGCTCAGCCCTCGACGTGGCACACGGACGACTACAATGCTTACGGCGGCACCGGCGAGAGCTGGTGGGTAGGTGATCCGGCAGTTGGCGCGAACGGCGGCTATCAGGATAGCTGGTACATGACGCTGGACTCCCCGGAGATTCAGCTTGGTGCGACACCGAACATGTCGTTTTTCCATCGCTTCAACGTAGAAGTTCCGGGCGGAGAACCAGCCGGTTACAACGGTTGGGACGGGATGAACATCCGTATCTCGACCAACGGTGGTCAGACCTGGACAGTGATCCCGAGTCCTGTTCCGGCCTACACACGCACAAGCCTTTACAGCTTCGGCTTCGAGCACGGTGAAGGCGTGAACATTCCGGGTTGGTGCGGTGCTGGCGCGACTTGGGCTCAGGTAACGGCCAATCTCGCGACATGGGCGAATCAGACCGTAAAGATCCGCTGGGCATTCGCATCAGATCCGGCCTATTCGACTGGAGACAATGCTGCGCTCTTTGGCTGGATGGTGGACAATATTCGCGTTTACAATGGCGCGGGTGACACCGTTCTCGCCAACGACGGTGTTCCGGCGACCTTCTCGACCGGGACCAATGTTCCGGTTGGCGGCAACCTCTGGCGGGTCATGAACGACGCGACGGCTCCAACCGAACCGCACGTCATCATCTGCAACAATTCAGGCACGAACCTGTACAACCCGAACATGAACAACGAATTCATTTCACCGAACATCTCGATTGCAGGTTTGGCGAACGGAATTCTTACGGCCGACGTTCAGATCACGGGTGAAGTGATTTGTCCGACGGATTCTTTCCCTGATTGCGATTTCTGGGGAATGCAGATTTCGACCAACGGCGGATTGAGCTGGTGCTATGCGAGCAATCCGAGTTGCGATCCCAATGGTGACAACTACGTTTACACGGACATGCCGACCACGTGGGCGTCGTTTAACGATTCCTACAGCACGCCGATGGACCTTTCGGCATATCTTGGTGTGTATGACAG
>JADLDM010000052.1 GCA_020846695.1 bacterium
AATTTCGCGATTCGCCATCACAACACGGTCGCGGTAATGCTGAGGCAACTGCGCGAAGCAAAACTGAATGAGTCGGGGCGCGTTGTCCTGCAATGCGGCGTCGAAACCAAAGCGGTTTATGGAGCCGATGTGCCGTGCGAGCGCAAGACCGTCGGCGGACTTATTTGCGGACACGGCAATCGAGACACGCTTCATCTCGCGAACGACCTGCGCGAACGAGTCGTGTCTTTTGAGACGGTAGATGCAATGGGAATTCAAAGAATGACGCCGGGCCCTGCGTCACCCGCGTTTGCATTGGCCTCGGGGAATTCCGTAATCTCGCATTCGCGCGGAAGACTCGGCATCCTTCTTTCAATCACGCTCGATTCAGCCTCGCTTCCCCTGCCGCTGCCTGCACGCACGCTGACATCATTCGATGAGCAGATGGGTGCGCCGGTTGTTTCGCGATCTGTCGCTGAGCGCGCCGCTGATGCACGCGCAGTATTCGACTGGTGAGAGGACCCCAACATGGGGGACTTCTTAAAACGAGCGCGCAGACGCGGATGGCGCCGCCTCATCTGGTTGACGACGGCAATCGTTGCGTTGGCTGCGGCAGTCGTCGTCTTTTTCCCCGCCGCTATTCTGAATGAGCAGACTGCTGCGAGACTGACGGACTATCTCGTGCGACGCTTGGGACCGGATGCGATTTGCGCGAAAGTGGGCATCGGCTTTTCTTCTGCCACGCTGGAGGGAATTGTACTTCCTTTCGATACGCTCGGATCGAAATTGGAAGTAGAAAAAATAGAGGTCACACTCGATCCGCTCGTGGCTCTTTCTCAACCGCGCTCGCCGGAGCGCATTATCAAGAGCATTCGCGTGTTCAGACCCGCGCTCACTCTGGTGACAGGAAGTGGGACGGACACCACAGCACAGGGCCGACCGCGCAAATTTTCGACGGGAAAAATATTTGAGACGCTCGGAGAAGCGGACAGCCTGCATTCCTTCACGTTCTCCGGAGGACTTCTCGTTCTTCAATCGGGCGACTCCTGTGTGAAAATGCTGGAGCAGGCGAGCGGCTATCTCAAGCGAAACCCCGACGGAAGCTATGCTGTGCGATTGGAGGGACACGGCGCTTCGATGCTGCGATACGGAGTGTCTGCCGACGGCGTCCTGTATGCGGACGAGAAGCGCGCCCAAGTTGACGTCGCCGTTAACATTGCCGAGGGAGATCTTCCCGTTTCGCCGACGCTTCCTTTGTCCGTATCCTCAAACGGCGGCGACGGAGAGTTTGTCCTGCGCTTGAGGCCCGACGGACTATCGCTATCCGGCGCCACGACGCTGCATTCTGTTCAAGTGATTGAGCATGAACGCGAGTGGTTCGTTCCGGAACTGGTTATCGAACTGAGTGACTCCACGGCAACATTGGTTGAAGCTGAGTTCAGCGGTCCGGGTGTCGCTGGAAGCCTTAACGGCGCGCTTGCTTTGGATCGTGAGATGAATTTCTCGCTCACCGGAATGGCCGACGTGCAGTTGCAGGAGTTCCTTCGTTCACTGAATTGGGATGCAGCGACAACCGGCGCTGCGCAACTCAGCTTCGACGTAGCAGGCAATCGTGCGGAATGGTTGGCACGGGTGGAAGTTGTCTCCGACTCGCTTCGTGCCTTTGGAGTCTCGGCCAATGCCGTTGCGCTTCGGGCGCGAATGACAGATGACTCGCTTTGGCTTGATTCGCTTGCGGCGACCACTCCCTATGGCGCACTTATCGCCGATGCGGAAGTCGCGTTTCGCGGAGCGCCGACGCTGGTTGCAAACGCCAGACTTTCCGATTTCATGGCGCCGAAGCTCTTTGGCATCAATTCCGTTGTTTCAGAGGTCACGGCGACCGCACGAGGCGAGATCATGCAACCCGATGTTGCTCTGAGCTTTCGTGACAGCGATTCTAATGAGGCTGCACGCGCAGTTCTCACACTTGCCGATGAGCAACTTGATCTGAATTTCAGCTCGCCGCGCGGTGACTGTCATGTCAACCTGCACAAAGACAGTACGCGGCGGCACGTGACGGCGGAGGACATTCAATCACTCCTCGCAGCGATCTATCCTGATCTCACGGTAAGAGGCGAGGAGATTTCCTCAAGCCTGCTCAACTTCTCCGGCGACGCGGAAAGCGGCGAACTCTTTGTCGAACTGGTCGGCGCTGACTCGTCGGCGCTGTCCGGTATCGCAAGCGAGTTGAGTTTCAATGGCCTCTACTCCAAGGAGAGCGATGAAGCCTACAAGCTCGAAGGCAAATGGAGTGGAACGGGCGGAGACGGCCTGCCGTTTACGGGCGAGGGCATCGTTCACGCCGGCGCCGATTGGCTGGATATTGAAAAACTCTTTGTAGATGAGTTCGGAATCGTTTCCGGCTCTTATGACTTCGCTCAGCGCGAGGCGGATATCAGCGTTTCCATTGATCGGTTGCCGCTCGCGCGTATTCCGTATGCAAGTCGTGTGGTTGAACGTTTGCGCTTGGGCGGAGTCTTGACGGGAGAATTTCGCGCGCGCGGAGAACTTTCTGCACTCGCGTGGAACGCCAACTTGAATCTTGTGGACGGAACTGCGGCAGGCGTTCCGGGATTCTGGGGAGTCTTGTCCGCAAGCGGACTCGCGACGCGAGCGGATTCGCTCGATCTATCCTTTGGACGAGGAGTGCGGAGCATTCTGCACGCGCGAGGACATGTCAATCTTAAACAGGATTCGCTTGATGTTCGCGCTGATTTTGTGGAAGCCGATTGCGCTGACTTCCTGCTTGCCTTGACAGGCGCGCAAGGGTTGCTCTCAGGAAATTTGGCGGGTGAAGTGCAAGCGTTCGGCAGGCTCGGATCGCCGGAGTTGTTGGGAAGCTTGCGCGTCACAGAGGGGGAACTGCTCGGAGAAATCTACGTTGACGAATTCGCGCTTGATGCGGTTGCCGGAGCGGATGAATCCGGAGACTGGCGGCTTGCCATCCCACGCTTGTCTATCACAAAGAACGGATTCTATTCCTTCTCGGGAGAACTTGCCGCGCATCCCGTGAAGGGCGGCGATTTCTCCGCAATGCTTATCGGCGAAGGCGACTTTCTCGATCTCCTCGAACAGGTGGACGCAGACTTCACTTCGCTCGGCAGCGAGAGTGAATTGAAGTTTGAATTCGGCGGCACATGGGATCGCCCTTCCTTCGGCGGCGGCGGATTGTCCGTGAACAACGGAGTCTTCACCTATCCGCCAGCGGCGCCGGGTGAATTGGGAATGAACATCCAGTTTCATCTCAATCAGACCGGAACACTCGATCAAGGCAAGATTGAAGTGAATTCGGCGGAGGATTCGCTGATCGTTGACTTCCTCACCGACGTGGAGGCCCGCGAACTTGAATTGCTCCCGCTCGTGATTCCGTCTCCTCGCGTAACACTTGGTGTGATACGCTTGCAAACAAGTGAGGATGGAATCGGGCTCAGGCTTCCCGGCTTCATGAAACCGGAGTGGCTCGGAGTATTGACGACCGGGACCGACTTGCTGAGTCCCGTCTACATTTCCGCGTTGGACTCGACGCGACTCGCCTTCTCAGGCGAAGTCAACATGCGCGATTCGCGCTTCACGTTTCCGTTCTTCAGATACGGTGGAGCGCGCATTCGGCCCGTGACCAAGTGGCTCGTGGATCGCCTGTTTGAAGCGCAATGGGCCCTCGATGTTTCACTCGGAAGCGGAATTCACTACGACGTCGAAGTTACCGGCTTCAAAGACTCCGACCTGTTTCGACAACTTGGCGGAAGCTCGATCCTCGCGGCCATCGCGGATTACATTGATCACATCTCGCTGGACGCCGTCGTCACTCCGACCTCGGAAGCGCTGCATCTGCACGGATCACTGATGGATTCCAGCTTCTTCGTGCTCGGGAATATCTCCGCGACAACGGGAACCGCAGACTATCTCGATCAGACGTTCTTCGTGGATGAATTGCGCGCCGATTTCGATGAGACGGATATCATGCCCGTTTTAAGCGGGCGAGCAGAAACCTATGGCGTAGATTCCGTGGGCCGCACGGTTCCAGTCTATCTCACGATCTACGAGATTGATCCCGAAACGAATACGCGATTGCCGCAAGGTCGCTTCGAGGACATCACTTATGTCTTGGAAGCGGACGGATACACGAATCCGGAAGCTGTGCTGGCGCTCCTCGGATATGACTTCACCAATCTTGGCGAAGGCAAGGCGGAACAGGTGCTCGCACGCACGGCATTCAGCGCGGCGAAGCGTGCATGGCTCGATCCGATTTCACGCACCATAGAAAAGTCCACGTTTCTGGATGTGTTCACTCTCAATCCGGGGGGGGGCGTCAGCCCAAGTCTGTTTCGTCAGCAGCGGGAAAATGTTTTGACCGATACCTTGCAATCGCAAGGCGTCATCAAACTGCTGAAAGGCTCACACGTGACCGTGGGCAAGTATCTCGCACCCGATCTGTTCGTGACCTACACCGGCGAGCTCTCCGAAGCTGCGGATCGCACGGAGGGGGATCGCCTTGGACTGATTCACTTCTGGAATCTGCAGTATCGCGTGGAACCGGTCAGCCCGGATTTCCTGATTGATTTCGCGGTGGAATACGATGAAGCAAATCGCCGCCGTGACGAATCCATTTCCCTAAAGTACTCATTCACGCTGGAGCCTTGATGTTACGGATTGCGCACCACGTCTCTCGTCTTTTAGCGGTGATAGCGATGATTCTCGCGCTCACGAGTTCCACTCTGCTCGCGCAGGATCGAGTGCGAATCTTGGGCATCTCGATTGAAGGAAACAGCACAACCGACGCCGGGCTGATACGCGCGCATTCCGGACTCGCAATCGGGCAGGAGATATCCGGCGATGACGTGCAAAGCGCCATCCGACAACTCTGGAAACTCAATCTGTTCGCCGACGTGCGCATCGTGGAAGAGCAAACGGTGGCGGACGGAGTCTATGTGCGGATCAATGTTGTCGAGTTCCCGAGGCTCGAGAGCGTGGATGTCAAGGGTAACCGCAAGCTGCGCGGCGAAGACCTCGACAAGGAGGTCGTGCTGACGCCCGGACAAATTCTGCGCGCGGCCGACGTCACACGTTTGAAAAAGCGCCTGTCCGACAAATACGCGGAGATGGGTTACCTGATGGCCGAAGTCGTCGCGTTTTCCGACACTCTGCCGGGCGGCGACCGCGTGAGGCTGTTTGTCACGGTTCGAGAAGGGGCGAAAGTCAAAGTGCGGAAAATTCAGTTTGAAGGCAACGAAAAACTCTCGGACAAGAAACTGCGCAAGAGCATCCGCACGACGAAGAAGTCGCTGTTTCGCTCCGGCGAATATAAACGCGAGAAGATTGAAGAAGACAAGCTGGCCCTCGTCGCGCTCTACCAGAGTCGGGGCCATCGCGACGCTGAAGTTCTGCGCGATTCCGTCAGCTACACCGAAGACAAGCGCGGTATCATTCTCACTTTTTACCTCTCCGAAGGCCCCGTCTACCAATATGGGATGTTCTCGGGGACGGGAAATTCTCTGTTTACGATCGAGGAGTTAGCTAAGAAGCTCAGAACGCAGACGGCTGCGGAGTACAATCGCAAGGCATTTGATCAGAGTCTTGCCGAAATCGGGTCAATGTATTATGACCGCGGATACATTTATGCGTCGGTGGTCCCGCATGAATCCGTGCGCGACGACCACGTGGTAGATGTCGAACTTGAAGTCGTGGAAGGAAGCGAGTTCAAGGTTCACCAAATCCTGATCGCGGGAAACAGCAAGACCAAAGATAAAGTCATTCGCCGCGAATTAGTGCTCTATCCCGGCGAGACTTTTGACGTCTCGAAGCTGCGCCGCTCAATTCGTGAAGTGACCATCCTGAACTACTTCGCAAACGTCGTCCCGGACGTCGTGCCGATCTCGGACAATCAGGTTGACCTCTACATGAACGTGGAGGAAAAATCAACGGATCAGGCAAACGTATCGGCCGGCTATAGTCAGCGCGACGGCTTCATCGGCTCCGTCGGATTCCAAATGAACAACCTGCTGGGAAACGGACAACAGTTATCGCTCGATTGGAATTTCGGCAAAATCTATCGCTCCTTTTCCTTGAGCTTCACGGAACCGTGGTTCCGCAACACGCGCACGCTTGTCGGATGCAGCTTCTTTGACACGCACCGCGGCGGAAGCTATTACGGATTCGACGAAGACATCGTCGGCGGCACTTTGCGATTGGGACGCAGATTGCGCTGGCCCGATGATTACTTCCGACTGGATTATATCTACCGTCTCGACCGCACGAAGTATTCAAATTTCACAGATGACTTCAGAGTGAGCAATCCGCGAAACTTGCAGGAAGACGTTCCCCGTGTTTCTTCCAGTCTCTCGCAAGTTGTGACGCGCGATAGCCGCAACGATCCGGAATTCCCCTCAATCGGATCCGTGCACACTTTCCGTACGGAGCTGACCGGCGGGCCGCTGCTTGGAGACGATCAGTTCTTCAAGTCCGAACTCGGCTCCCAAACCTATGCGCCGATCTGGGGCGAACTCACACTTGTTTCCGAGACTCGCGCGGGCCTCCTCGAACAATTAACAACCAGCGCCGAAGACGTGCCGTATTTCGACTACTTCTTTATGGGCGGATCCGGACTCGCGCTGGGAACGAGTCTGCGCGGCTATGAAGAGCGGGATGTCGGCCCGCAATCACTCGGCTATGCCGTCGGAGGCAAAACGATGTTCAAGCAATCGCTCGAACTGCGCTATCCGATTGTCCGCAATCCCACCATCTTCATCCTCGGATTTGCTGAAGGCGGCAACGTCTGGAGACGGTTCGAGGAAACCAACCCCGGCAACCTGCGCCGCTCCGTCGGTTTGGGCGCGCGTCTATTCATGCCATTCATCGGAATGATCGGACTCGACTACGGCTACGGAATTGACTATTTCGATTCACGCGGTATTCGCGAGGGCAAGTGGTTGCCGCATTTCCAATTCGGTAGAACATTCTAACTTCATCACCAAAGGGACTCTCATGATGTCACGTCACGTGATCTTCGGTCTGATTGTTATGGCGCTCTGCGCGTCCGCCGTGTCGGCAAAGGAATTCAAAATCGGGTATGTGGATTCCGAGGCCATTCTCTCGCAGTACGACGCCTACACTGAAGCGCAAAACAAGCTCAAGGAGGAGGAGCAGAAGTTTGTAGCGGAAATGAATATCAAGGAAGAAGCGATCCGCGCGATGCAGGAAGAGATCAAGCAGCAAAGCCTAATGCTCTCCGCTGAAGCGCGAGCCGAGCGCGAGAACCGCTTGGGCGAGAAGCTCCGCGATCTCGACCAGTTTCGCTCGCAGACCTGGGGCGAAGGCGGAAAGCTGTTCACGCGTAATCTCGAATTGTCGCGACCGATTCTCGAAAAGGTGAATATGGCGATTGAAACGGTAAGCCGACTGGAATCCTACGATATGGTGTTCGACGCCGCATCCGGCAATATCGTGTTTGCATTGCCGGAGCACGATCTCACGGAACTGGTCGTCGCGGAACTGAAGAAGGACTGATTGTGAAGAGTCTTACGGCGCGGGAACTCGCGGAGAAGTTGCAGGGGCGTCTCGTCGGTGAAGGAGGCATTGAATTGCGCGGTCCGGCAACGCTTGAAGAGGCGCAGGCGGACGCCGTCGCCTTCTATGCAAATCCGAACTATGCGACGGCCTACGCTGCTACTAAAGCGGGAGTCGTTCTCGTCGGACGCGACGTGACGCGCGACAACGGAGCGTGCATCCAGTGTGAGAATCCGTATGCTTCTTTCGTCACGGCAATCGAGTTCTTTCGCACTCGACCGGTTCACACTGCCGGCATCCATCCGCAGGCGGTCATAGCCCCGGACGCCGTGGTGGATGCCACTGCATGTATCGGACCCTTCTGCGTGATTGAGTCAAATGCGCGAGTCGGCCGCAACGCGGCGCTCCATGCCAACGTGTTTATTGGAGCAGGTTCAACCGTGGGTGACGACTGCGTGCTCTACCCCGGAGTCGTACTGCGCGAAGATACGCAGGTGGGGCATCGAGTAATCATTCACTCTAACGCAGTGATCGGCGCCGACGGATTTGGTTTCGCAGCTCAGGACGGTCAATACAAGAAGATTCCTCAGGTTGGAATAGTCATAATTGAGGATGACGTCGAGATCGGAGCCAACACGACGATTGATCGTGCAACGCTTGGTCAGACTCGTATCGGCGCGGGCACAAAGATTGATAATTTGGTTCAAGTTGGGCACAATGTCACGATCGGCAAGCACTGTGTGATCGTCGCGCAGACTGGAATTGCCGGTTCTACTTCGATAGGTGATGAGTGCAGAATCGGGGGACAGGTTGGAATTGTCGGTCATCTCAAGATCGGAAATCGCGCCGCCTTCGGCGCGCAGAGCGGAGTGGCCGCGGACGTGGCTGAAGGTGAGATTCAATCGGGATCGCCCGCCCGTCCGCATTCGGTGTGGAAGCGAGTGGAAGTTGCGCTGCCGCGCTTGCCCGATCTCCTGAGAAGAGTGCGCGCAATTGAAGAAAAGCTGGGTATCAACAAAGTGAACGGCAAGTAATCGAATGAACGACCGACAGCACACGATTGGAACAACGATCAGCGTCTCCGGAGTCGGACTTCACACCGGACAACCAGTTAGCCTCACATTCAAACCGGCTCCCGTGGGTCATGGAATCGTCTTCTACCGGACTGACTTGCCGAATGCGGAGCCCGTGCCTGCCTTGGTTGACTATGTCGTGGACATCGCGCGCGGCACCATACTCGGCAAGGGGGCGACGAGGCTGCACACGGTTGAGCATGTCCTTGCGGCCGCCACAGGTCTTAGCATTGACAATCTGATTATCGAACTGACCGCAGAGGAGCCGCCCGCGCTGGACGGAAGCGCCTTTCCGTTCATTGAAGCGCTCAGGAAAGCCGAGTTGGTCGAGCAGGACGCGCCGCGGGATTTTCTCGAAGTTGATCAAACGCTGACCTACCGCGACGACAAATCCGCAACGGACGTCGTGATCGTTCCGTCCGCGGAATTCCGCATCACGTACATGATTGACTACCCGAATACTACGGTCGGCACGCAGTACACGTCCATGTATTCGATGAGCGAATTTGTCGAAGAGTTTTCAAAAGCCCGCACATTTTGTCTGCTCTCCGAAATGAAAGAATTGAAAGATCGCGGTCTGATCAGCGGAGGCAACTTGCAGAATGCCGTCGTCTTTATGGACATGGCGGTCTCGGAAGATGAGATGACCGGACTGAAGAAGCACTTTGAGTACGAAGGTGACTTGGATCGCACCGGCAAAACCCTGGGCGGAACCGAACTGCGCTATCCCAACGAACCGGTGCGGCACAAGGCGCTTGACCTCGTTGGTGATTTGGCGCTCGTCGGCGCCCCCGTGCGCGGACACGTGCTCGTCGCGCGTGGAGGGCATGCGTCTCATGTCGAGACCGCGCGCATGTTAAGAAAGCTCTACGAGACTCAAAAACTCACGCGCCGTTACGGAAGCAAAAGTGGTCGCGGTTTCGTTTTCGATTCGGCAGCCATCGAGAAGCTCCTGCCGCATAAGTATCCCATGCTTCTCGTGGACAGAATTCTCGAACTCGTGCCCGGTGAGCGTGTCGTCGGTATCAAAAATGTCACTCGGAACGAGCCCTACTTCAACGGGCATTTCCCCGGACACCCCGTCATGCCCGGCGTGCTCATCACTGAGGCCATGGGACAAACCGGCGGTGTTCTACTGCTCAATTCCGTTGAAAAACCTGAATCAAAAGTTGTCTACTTCACGAGCCTCGAAAACGTGAAGTTTCGAAAGCCTGTGACGCCCGGTGATCAACTGAGACTCACGGTGGAGATGATTCTCTTCAGACGGGGAATCTGCAAAATGAAAGGAAGCGCCTTCGTAGACGGCGCGCTGGTTGCCGAGGCGGACATGACGGCCGCAATCATTGATCGTCAGGAATAATCACATGATACAAGTTCATCCTACCGCTATTGTTTCTCCTCGCGCCAAGATCGGCGAAGGAGTCATCATTGAACCTTATGCCGTGATTGATGAGGACGTTGAAATCGGTGAAGGCACTCGAATTGGAAGCTCCACGCGAATCTTCGCCGGCACGCACATCGGAGCAAACAACAAAATCTCTCCCATGGTGGCAATCGGCGGCGAACCGCAGGACAAGAAGTTCGCCGGTGAGCCGACTGAAGTATTCATAGGCGACAACAATGTTATCCGCGAATTTGTGACCATTAGTCGAGGAACCACCGCGACGAAAAAGACGATTATCGGCAACGGATGTCTGCTGATGGCGTACGCGCACGTGGCGCATGATTGCGTGATTGGGGACGAAGTGATTCTCGCAAATTGCGTCGAGCTGGCAGGCCACGTGCACGTGGACGACTTTGCAATTATGGGTGGAATGGTGCCCGTGCATCAGTTCGTTCATATCGGAAAATACTGCATGATCGGCGGCGGATTTCGCGTTCCCAAGGATGTGCCGCCCTATCTGCTCGCAGCCGGGCAGCCGCTGTCCTACACGGGCCTAAATGTCGTCGGACTTAAGCGGCGTGGATTCACGTCGGAGAGAATCCAGGAACTGAAAAGCGTCTACAAGATTCTCTTTCGTTCTTCTTACAACGTGCGGCAGGCCATAGAAAGAATCGAAACGCAATTCGCATCCGAAGACGCGAAGGCGATTATCGAGTTTGTGAAGACGTCCAAGCGAGGCTTGATTCCCGGCCGACACGCCGCGATCAACGAAGCTGACCTGGCATGAGCTTGCTGCTTGAACACGACGGCCCGCTTGAAGGGGCATATCTGATGGAGCGCGATCGCGCAGAGATGGAGCGCGCCGCTGAAAAGGGCGGAGCGACGGTTGTGAGGTTCTACAAATGGATTGTGCCCACGCTCTCGCTTGGGTTTCACCAGGGCAACGAGAGAATTGATTACGCGCGTCTTACCGCCGCGAACGTGCCCTGTGTGCGTAGGCCGACCGGAGGCGCAGCAGTGCTCCACAGCGAGGAAATCACCTATTCCGTCGTGTGGCCGGACGCAAAGGCGCAGCACGCCGGCGCGTATCTTCAAGAGCTGATCGGTCGGGCCATCGCAAATGCGCTAAACCAAATAGGAGTGCCCGCCACGCTTGAATCGCGCGGCGAGGCTCTTGGGCCGCTTGCGAATCGCACGTCCTGTTTCTCGCGCACCTCGCGATGGGAAGTTGCTGTGAATGGAAAGAAGTTGGTGGGCAGTGCGCAGCGAAGATTCAAGGATGCGATTCTCCAGCACGGGTCAATTCTAACTGGGCCTGATCACTTGCGCATCGCGGAGTTCATGGTGTGCGCAAGCGAGGACGAGAGAAGTAATTTGAGAAGCCGCTTGACTGAGAAAGCGACGTGCGCATCCGACGTGCTTGGAGCAAGCGTAGATGAGTCGGCTTTCCGCGCGGCGCTCGAATTGGAGTTCCGCGCTATGGCGCGACTTCTCGAAGAGTTCGCGATTGCCCATTCGATTGACGCGCTCCGATGAAGTCTGTCTTGATTCAAGGCGCGACCGGATCTATCGGCAGCTCCGCGCTGAGCGTTCTTGCTGAACAACGCGGAGAATTTCGCGTAACAGGACTCGCGGCACGGTCAAGACAAAACGAACTTCTCGATCTCGCGCGCATCTGGAAACCAAAGTCGCTTGCTCTGAATGACGCGCACGACGAAACCGCGTTACGGAGAGAGTCCGAGTCACTCGGAGTTGACTCCGTGTTCATCGGTGAAGATGCTGCATTACGGCAAGCCGCAGGAACTGAATACGACGTCCTACTGAATGCGATGGTCGGCGGAGCAGGCATTGCTGCGACGCTTTCAGCGCTTGACCGAGGCAAGAGTGTTGCGCTGGCCAACAAGGAAACGCTTGTGGCGGCGGGCGATTTGGTCATGGAGAGCGCGAAAAGAAATAACGCTCAACTGCTGCCGATTGATTCCGAGCACAGTGCGATTCTGCAATGTCTTGCAGGTGAATCATGGAGTGGAATTCGCACGCTGTGGCTGACAACGTCCGGCGGCCCGTTTTGGGGTAGAAGACAGAGTGAACTTCACGACGTAACACCTGAACAGGCGCTTAAGCACCCGACGTGGGTGATGGGCGCGAAGATCACGATTGACTCGGCGACGCTTTTCAACAAGGGACTTGAAGTTATCGAAGCGTGCAAGCTGTTCGGAGTTGATCCCGCCGCTGTGAAAGTGATTCGCCATCGCGAATCCGTGATTCACTCAATGGTGGAGTTCACTGACGGAAGTTTCAAAGCGCAGCTTTCCAATCCGGATATGCGACTGCCCATACTTTATGCACTGAGCCATCCTAATCGCGTCGTGAGCGGTTTGGTGGCAAGCTCGCCGTCGGATTGGAGCGCATTGCATTTTGATGAAGTCTCGTTTCAAGACTTCCCTTGCCTTCGCTTGGCTTACGATGCGCTGGATCGCGGCGGGACGATTCCCTGTGCCATGTCCGCCGCCGATGAAGTCGCGGTGCAGGCATTTCTTGAGAAGCGCATATCTTTTACCGCCATTCCGGAGATTATCGAGAACACGATGAATACAGTCACGAACAGGAGCGCGGATTCGTTGGAGAACATCCTGCTCTCCGACGCGGAAGCGAGACAAGCTGCGCACTCACTTTGTAGGACGCACGAGATCGTAGCGGGGGATTTGAAATGCTCGTAACGATTCTCTCCTTCGTGCTGGCCGCCGGGATCATTATTACGATTCATGAGTTCGGTCATTTTATCGCCGCGCGCCTGACCGGAATGCGAGTCAAGAAGTTCTCGATTGGCTTTCCTCCGCGCATCTTCACAAAGCACGTCGGAGGAACTGAATTTTCTGTTTCATGGATTCCTCTCGGCGGATTTGTTCAGATAGCTGGGATGGTTGACGAATCTCTCGACGGAGAGGGGGTCACGGGTGCGCCGGATGAATTCATGTCCAAGAATCTCGCGCAGAAAGTTTTCGTGCTCTCCGCCGGAGTCTTGATGAACTACATCACGGCATTCGTGATCATTCTGGGTCTGACCTTCGCCGTCGGAATTCCAGAGGCGGATCAGCCTGTGATCGGCGAAGCCGTCGCGGAGCGGCCCGCTGCCATTGCAGGTGTGCAAAGCGCTGATCGCATCGTGGAGATCAATGGACAGTCCGTTGCAAAGTGGGAAGATGTGATTCGTTTGATTACTTCGGCGCAAGATACCGTTGCTCTGCGCGTCGCACGCGCGGGTGAAACGCTTGCCTTCATGGTTCCTACAACCACCATCGAAGAGGGTGATTCGTCGCGACGAGTGATTGGAATCGCCCCGCAATTGGTCTTTCGTTCAGCCGGTTTCACCGACGCATTTGGCGCGGCGGGACTCTTCTGTTGGCGAACAACCGAAAATCTCGTCGGCTTCATAGGAGATCTTGTTACAGGCTCCGGAAGTCTCTCGCAGTTGTCAGGTCCGGTCGGTGTCGCGCGTCTCTCAGGTGAAAGCGCGCGGCAGGGTTTCGACGCCTTCCTCTTCTTCATCGCATTCATTAGTGTGTCTATAGGCTTCCTGAATATTTTGCCTTTCCCGGTTCTTGACGGTGGACACATTGTCATATCCATCATCGAGACGATCATTCGCCGCCCGATTTCGACGAAGGTGAAATTGGGCATTCAGCAATTCGGCATGGCCGCGCTGATTCTGCTCGTCCTGGTTGTTTCCTACCACGATATCCTGCGAGCCGTCGGTGAGTAAAACTATTTGCGGGGCAATCATCGCTTTGCTTCTCTGCTGCTCGCTCCAACTTCACGCGGATGAGAGCCGGGAAACGAACGCCAACTCTCGCGCCCTTGAACAGTTGATCCGAGGCAATACGGCCGCACAACAGGGAAATGCGTATCAGGCGATCTTCCATTTTCAGGAAGCGCTGCGTTACGATCCGAATTCGCCATTCCTTCACGTCGCGCTCGCCGAGCAGTTCGTCCTTCTCGAACAGATTGATCGCGCGCTCGACGAACTGGACAAGGCGCTCACGCTGAACTCCCGATACGGCGACGCGTTACACATGAAGGCGCGCGTCTTGGCTTCGACGGGAAATCAGAAGGAGTCACGCGCCGCCTTCGAGTCGCTGATCAAAATTGACAGCTCGAACGCAAACAATAAGATTGAGTTGATCGGCTTGTGTCTCGCACAAGGTGATTTCAGGCGTGTGGATGAACTCTTTCGGGAAGTGCCCGCCGAACACGAGTTGCGCGGCGATCTCCTGCGAAGAATCGTCGCGATCTATTTGACGAACGGAGAAGTGAATGGATCCGTTCGCTATCTTGAAGAACTCGCAAAAACGGATAGCGCAGAGGCTGCGGTGGCCTACACTCTTGCCACGGTTTATCTTCAGAGTGAGGACACGGCGCGGGCTCTCAGTGAGATTCAGCGCGCAATTGCGAATGATTCAACGGACGCCCGCGTGTGGTACGTGCGTGTCGTGATCGAATATGACAAAGAGAATTACCCGGGCACGATTGAGATTTGCGAACGCGCAAGCCTTGCGGCCGGAGATGATGCGCGGACAAAGAACCTTGAAGGGCTGTCGCATCTCAGACTCGGCGATTCCACGCGCGCCGTGACGTTGCTTGAGCGCGCACTTGAACTGGACTCAACTCTTTTCACTGCTGCGGGAAGTCTTGCGCTGATTTTCGACAAGTGCGACAGCCTGGATCGTGTTGAACAGCTCTACCAATCCGCTATTCGTCACTCCGACAGCGCTGCGGTCTATCTTAACAACCTTGCCTACTCCTATGCGGAGCGCGGCGTCAAGCTCGATTCCGCGATGACGCTGGTTGATCTGGCTCTCGATCGTGATCCGAAGAACCCGTCTTATCTGGACACCAAAGGCTGGATTTACTACCGCCTCGGTGAATTTGAGAGCGCTCTTCGCCTGATCAAGAGCGCGATGAAATTCGACCGCGAGAGCGCTGCGCTGCTCGAACATGCCGGTGACATATCGAGCGCGATGAACAAACTGCGCGTCGCGGAGAAGTACTGGAGGCGAGCGCTTGAGTTGGACCCGAACTCCACGACACTTCCTGAGAAGATTGGCAAGTAGTCCGAGCATAGTTCTCTGCCTCGCCGCATTGATGTGCGCGTGCGCATCTTCACGGAGTCTCACCGTTCCGGACAACTTTGCGGAGATTGAACACGCTTACGAGCGATTTGACTCTCAAGAAACAACGGCGTCCATTGCACTGAGCTTTCGATCGGATCAGTTGCGTGGAAAGGTCAAAGGCGTCCTCTCACGCGCGGCTGAAAACGTGTATCGCATCGAGTTGTTCGCACGGAATGATCTGTTTCTCAAAGCCTATCTCACTCGGTCCATGACGGTCGTTTGGCCTGAAGGCGCCTCACCTCTTGTGCTGAGCGACGACCAAGATATTCTGCTCTCGGAAATCGCGTCAGGACTTCCTGAGTGGCCCTTGCGCTCGTGTCTTCCTTTCGTCATGATTAGTCCGGATTCGGAGGCCGATTCACTCATCCGTCTTGACGATGCGCAGGGGGATGATATGGCGTTGAGTAAGGGGCGGGCGCCGACGCTCGTTGTCGCGTTCTCCGGCCGCGCCTCTTCTGTAAGTTTTCCGTATAGCAGAATTGCGATTGAAGAACCAGGCACGCAGAATCGTTTGATCTGGAAGATCAAACCCTGACGACGTCGTATTCGCGGCCAATGTCTCGAACTCTTCCCATGAAAAACCTTGATATCAGCGTTGTCATCGCACTCTACGATGAGGTGGAGTCGCTTGCGGAACTGCATCGCCAGTTGACTGAAACTCTCAGCGAAATGCGCGTTAGCTACGAGTTGCTCTTCATTGACGACGGTAGTCGCGACGGTTCCGATAGGCTGCTGATCAATCTCGCGCAGCGCGACTCCCATGTGCAGCTTCTCTCGTTTCGCCGCAATCACGGAAAATCCGCAGCGCTCTCCGTTGGATTTCGCGAAGCTCAGGGCGATATCGTGATCACCATGGACGCCGACTTGCAGGACAATCCTGCGGAAATTCCCGCGCTCGTTTCAAAACTCAATGAAGGCTGGGACCTCGTTTCGGGATGGAAGAAGAAGCGCCACGATCCGCTGGGCAAAACCATTCCTTCTCGGTTTTTCAATGCGGTGACCAGCCGAGTTTCAGGTCTGAAGCTGCACGACTTTAATTGCGGATTAAAAGCCTATCGTAAGAGCGTGGTGAAGGATCTTTTCGTCTACGGTGAATTGCATCGCTTTCTCCCCGTGCTTGCCCATAAGATGGGATATCGCTGCACCGAAATTCCCGTCGTGCATCGCGCGCGGCAATTCGGTGTTTCAAAATTCGGAGTTCGAAGATTTCTGAACGGATTTCTCGATCTGCTCACTGTTGTTTATCTCTCCGGCTTCAATAGAGCGCCGCTGCACTTCTTCGGGACAATCGGTCTGCTCGCCGGAGTCGCGGGCTTGGGGGTCAACGGCTATCTGGTCGTGCGAAAGTTTATGGGAGAATCTTTGAGCAACCGACCACTGCTCTTCCTCGGGGTGCTGCTTATGGTCATCGGCGTGCAGTTCTTCTCCTTCGGGTTGATCGGCGAAATGCTCACCAACCATCACGAGCGCAACCGCGACTATCCGCTCAAGTACGATAGCCGGACGCAAATGTAGTTATGCCGTTTTTCAAGCGAGTTCTCTATCAGCACGTCGGCACGTTTAAGGGCGTGCTTTTTCTTGCAGCGGTCGTGCTGATTGTGTCGGTGCTGGTTTACTCGCAATACCTTGTTTCTGCCTTGAAAGAGAGCACGCGCCGCTCACTTGCTCAAAAGATTTCCACCTATTCCGCGCTGATTCGCAGTGACAATCCCGAGCTGATCGGCTTCGCGCTTGAGCAGATTCAGGATGTGGATTTTCCTATCATCGTTACGGACAACGCAGGAAATCCAAAGTTCTGGAAGAACGTCGGCGTCCGCGCTGAGCCGCTCGACGAGTCGGCCCGCGAATCGCTCAAGAAACTTCTGCGCGAGATGGATGCGCAAGGGAATACTCCGCTTCCCATCATCGTCGGAGTAGGGCAGAGCGATTGGTTTCACTACGGAGATTCCGTCGTGATACGCCAGCTTCGTTGGCTTCCGTGGATCGAGATAGCCGCCGCCGCGCTGTTCGTTATTGTGGGCTACTCGGGGTTTCAGAGTATTCGCCGAAGCGAAGAACGCATGGTCTGGGTCGGTCTCGCAAAAGAGACCGCGCATCAATTGGGAACTCCCATCACATCAATTCTGGGTTGGATTGCACTGCTGAAATCCGAAGGCGCTCAATCCCATGCGCTGGAGGAGATGGAGCGCGATCTGGCCCGCTTAAACCGAGTGACGGCGCGCTTCTCGCAAATCGGTTCGCAGACTTCGCTTACTCCCGTGCGTGTGCGGAATGTCATCGAGGAAACGGTTGATTACTTCAGACAGCGACTCCCGCAAAGCGCGCACAAAGTGAGTCTTACCGCCGAATTCGAATGTGACCCTCTTCTTGGACTGAACGTCGAACTCTTCTCCTGGGTGTTGGAGAATCTCATTCGCAACAGTATTGACGCCATGCGCTCGAGTTCAGGCAGTATCAAATTGGTCTGCTCTGAGAAAGGCGAGTGGACTTACATTGATGTAACTGATACAGGTTGCGGAATATCTCCGAAAAACAGGCGCGACGTTTTTCGTCCGGGTTTCACGACCAAGAAGCGCGGCTGGGGGCTTGGTCTCTCGTTAGCGCAAAGGATCGTGGAGGAGTACCACGGCGGAAAACTGTTCATCAAAGAGTCGGCGCCGGGCAAGGGAACGACGATGCGCATTGCTATGAAGACGCATGAGGGAGCGATAGCGTGAAGTCGCGCGCAGCAAGAATGGCGCAGAGTCTCGCGATTCTGCTGGCGATCTTGATCGTGCTTTCGACTCTGGAGTTGGGCTCGCGGCTGTTTCTTGAAGGAGCTTCATTTGAAGGCGCCCGTAAGGAAGTGCTGGTGACGATACCGCAGGGTGCAAGTGTGGATGAAATCGCAAATATTCTCTACAGCAACGGATTGATCGAGCATCCCAAGTTGTTTGGTCTTGCGGCGCGCTTTCTCGACGCGGACACCAAATTGCACTCCGGCATGATGAAGCTAGCGCTTGGTCAATCCCTGATTGACGTGATTCGCACTCTTACAACCGCAAAAGCGGTCGGCGTGGCCGTGACGATTCGCGAGGGCTTGACGACCATGCAGATCGCGGGAATTCTTGCGCACGAGCTCAACCTCGATTCCGCGGGATTTATGGAGGCGACGCGTGACAGCGCATTGCTTGCGAAACTTCAATTGCATGCTCCGTCGGCCGAAGGCTATCTGTTTCCCGACACGTATTTCCTCAGAGGAAGCGAAGGGCCGAGTGAAGTGATCGAGCGAATGGTAGAAAACTTTCGCGTGCAGATGCCGCCGGACATTCAACCGAGACTCTCTGCTCTGGGTATGAGTCTGCATGGCGCGCTGACTCTCGCAAGCATTGTGGAGTGGGAGTGCATGGTGCGTTCCGAGGCGCGAGTGATTTCCTCCGTGTATCACAATCGGCTGCATAAGGGAATGCCATTGCAGGCGGATCCGACCGTCGCTTATGCTCTTGGCAAAGGTCCGTCGAGACTCTACTTTCGGGATTTGAAAGTGGACAGTCCGTACAACACATATATGTATCCGGGCCTTCCGCCGGGGCCGATCAACAATCCGGGACGGCACTCGCTCGAGGCTGCGCTGAATCCGGCGCAGACTCCCTATCTCTTCTTCGTCGCGCAGGGCGACGGCACACACGCGTTTACGAGTACATTGAATGATCATCTCAACGCGAAGCAGAAGTTGGACGAATTGCGACGCGCCGTAACGACCGGGCAAACCGGTGTGGAGGGATAGAGTTTGAGCGGCGCGCTTGAGTCCTTCCTGAAATCGCTAAATTCTCAGCAACGTGCAGCCGTGGAAGCGGACGACGGACCCACGCTTGTCCTGGCGGGTGCAGGGTCGGGTAAGACTCGCGTCCTCACCGGGCGCGCGTTCTATCTCATCGCGGAGCGCCGCGTGAACCCTGACGCAATCGCGGTCGTGACATTCACCAACAAGGCGGCGCGCGAACTGCGCGAGCGTCTTTCGCATTTGCTTGGCGACTCCGGTACTCTCCCTTGGGCGGGCACGTTTCACGGGTTTTGCGTGAGGCTGCTGCGTCACTACGGATCGCGTTTCGGCGTGACAAGAGACTTCACGATCTACGATGAAGACGACAGTCTTAAAACCGTTTCGGCGATCCTCCGTGAGATGGGAATCGCGCGAGAGTCCATCAAACCTCAGCAAGTGCGCTCTTGGATTTCCGTCAAGAAGAACGGCGGAAGGGTGGACCATCGCTCGCTGATCGGCAAGGTTGCTTCGGAAGTCTATGATGAGTACGTGAAGCGAGTCGCCGGAGCCGGCGCATTTGATTTCGACGATCTACTCTTGAAACCCTTGGAACTCATGCGTGAGCACGAGGAACTCCGAGTTATTCTTCAGCATAAGTACGATCACCTCCTGATTGATGAGTTTCAGGATACGAATCGCGTTCAATTTGAACTTGCTCAAACACTCGCACTGCCGCAGAACAATTTGTACGCCGTCGGCGACGACGATCAGTCTATCTACAGTTGGCGCGGAGCCGACTACAAGAATATCCTGAACTTCTGCCACGAACTGAAAGGCGCGGCGCTCTTCAGGCTCGAGCAGAACTATCGCTCAACCCAACACATATTGGACGTCGCCAATGACGTGATTGCCGCCGCGAAGCACCGCGATGACAAGAAACTCTGGACGTCGCGGCACGGCGGTGAGAAGGTCACGCTCAGGAGCTTCACGCGACCCGCGGATGAAGCCAATGAGATTATCGGCGAGCTGGATCATCTCGCACGCAAGCACAACTTTCGCTACAGCGACTGCGCGATTTTGATGCGCACGAATTCCATCAGCCGCTATTTTGAAGAAGTGCTCGTGCAGCATCGCATCCCGTATATCGTCGTCGGAGGCGTACGATTCTACGAGCGCAAAGAGGTGAAAGACCTGATCGCCGTGCTGCGCGTGCTGGCAAATCCGAGCGACGAACAGGCATGGCAGCGCGCGCTGCGAGAGGTCGCGCCCGGCGTCGGTGACACAACAATAGAGCGTGTGTTTCAAGCGGCACGAATCTCAGAGCGGCAGTTCACATCACTGCTTGACAAAGTGTGGATAGACGAAATCCTGACAGGCGCGCCGCGCACGAGACTGGTTGATTTCGTCGCTTCGCTCAACAAATTGCGCTCGAGACTGGGCGAAATTGCGCTGGGCGAGTTTGTGCAACTGGTTGTGGACGAGAGCGGAGTGGCAACGCCCTATTCAATTTCCGAGGAAAAGGAAGACAAGGAGCGGCTGGACAACCTGAAGCAGTTCTGCGCAGGCGCGTGGGAGCGGGAGCAGAAAACTCCGGGAATCACACTTGCTGAGTTCCTCTCCGAGGTTGCACTCGTTGCAGATGTGGACGGCTACGACGAGCGTGCAGATCGAGTCACGTTGATGACCATTCATGCCGCAAAAGGTCTTGAGTTCCCCGTCATATTTCTCGCAGGAATTGAGGAGAACATTCTTCCGCACGCGCGGAGTCAGGCGACGCAGGACGACATTGAAGAGGAGCGGCGCTTGTTTTATGTCGGGATCACGCGCGCAAAAGATCGGCTCTTTCTCTCCTATGCCGAGACGCGACCCTTGAACGGACGACTTGAATTTCAGATTCCGTCGCGCTTCCTTTCCGACATCTCACCGTCCAAGCTGAGAGGCTACAGCATCCCGACGCGAGTCTCATCGGCTCGCCAACTTGATGACGACTCCGGTTCTGAGCAAGAGGCGGTTTTTGATCGCGTGGCCGTCGAACCGAAAGCTCGCAAGGTATCCGTTCTTTCATCGGAACCGGTCATTGGCTATCGAATCGGCGACGTAGTCGAGCACCCTGAATTTGGAGTGGGCACTGTTACGGCGAAATCCGGCGACTTACACGATCTGAAGGTTCGCGTTGCCTTCAGCGGGTTCGGATCGAAGTTGCTCGCCGTGAAATACGCAAAACTCAAGAAACTCTCATGACTGAAGAAGTCTTACAGGTGATTCGTCTGGCCTTGCAAGAGGACCTTCCGCGCAACTCCGATGCGACGACGGATTGGTTGATTTCCCGTTCCGAATTTGGTGAAGCATGGATTGAAGCGCGCCAGCACGCTCTGGTCGCAGGACTGGAGGTTGTGCGCGGTGTTTTTCGCGAGGTGGATGCGGAGCTTCGAGTGGAAGTCTTGTCCCATGATGGAGATCGGGTCGCTCCCATGGAGCGTGTGATGACGTTTGCGGGATCGGCGGCCTCGATTTTGAAAGCTGAGCGAACCGCGCTGAATTTTCTCTCGCATCTCTCAGGCATTGCGACACACACGGCAACACTTGTCGAAATGACGAAGCCTTACGGCACGAAGGTCTGGTGCACGCGCAAGACGACTCCCGGGTGGCGCATGATGGAAGTCCATGCGGTGCGCGCGGGCGGCGGGGATACGTTCCGTTCAAGTCTTGACGAGCGGATTCTGGTCAAAGACAATCACCTCGGATTAATCGGCGGAATGGACGGCCTAAAGCGAGCGCTGTCGAGCGCTTCAAATCGTGATGAGATTCTTCGCGAGGGGAAGACTGAAGTCGCGTCGCTTGAAGAGTTGGATCAGGCAATCGAGATGGGATGGACGAAGATTCTGCTCGACAATTTCACTCCGGATCAAGTGCGTGAGGCGGTGCGCAAACATGCTGCGCACGCCGCGCTGGAAGCATCGGGCGGAATCAATCGCGCCAACCTTGTCGAATACGCGAAGTCCGGAGTAGAGGCAATTTCTTTGGGCGAGCTGACTCACTCCGTGCGCGCGGCGGATTTCGCGCTTGAAGTAAGTTGGAAGCGATAGCGGAATCCGATGGCCGAATTTCGCACTGATCCTCTGCGCGGATTCACGGTACTGATCAATGGCGCGCGCGGTGAGCGTCCGTCGGAGTTTCAGGTCTCCGTGCAGTCCGATCCTTCGCTTGTTTGCCCGTTCTGCCGGGGGCATGAGCACATGACGCCCCCCTCTATATATGAGGAAAGGGACTCTGCGGGCTGGACGCTGCGGCTGGTACCCAATCGCTTTCCCGCGCTCTCACGCAATGCGAAATCGCTCGTTGAGTCCTCGACGCTTGGTGAGGCGACTCCCGCGATCGGTGAACACGAAGTGCTTATCGAGACTTCGACGCATGATGCGCGCGCGCATGACTTGAGTAAAACGCAGTGGGTGTCCATCATGCGCATTTGGCAGATGCGGCTGAAGCACCACTACGCTCAGGACTCAAATTGCTACGTGCACATTTTCCGTAACGAGGGCTATCGCGGAGGAGCGACGCTTTCGCATCCGCATGAGCAGATTGCCGTGCTTCCGTTTGTGCCTGATCAGATTGCCCGGCGCGAGCATCTGTTGCGTGCCTACCGTGATCGGGAGGGGAAGTGCCTGCATTGTGTTTGGCTTGCCGAGGAGAGCGCAAATGGCGCGCGAGTGATTCGCAAGAGCGAGCGTGCGATTTCGATGACGCAGTTCGCTCCGCGCTTCCCTTATGAGTGGGTGATTCATCCCGCGGATCACACTCCTTTCCATGAACTTCCGCAAGTGCGGATCGAGGAAGTCGCGCATCATCTTGCTTCCGGTCTCAAAGCCGTCTCGCGCATCACTCGCCATCCGGACTCCAATGTCGTGCTGTTCGCACCCCCACCCGAGTGGGGGGAGTTCCCGTGGAGTCTCGAGGTTTTGCCCCGTGTCAGCACGCAGGCCGGGTTCGAGTGGGGGACAGGTATCCACATTGTTTCGACACTGCCGGAGGAAGCGGCGGCACTCATAATAAAAAGTTTACCAAACGGTTGTGCTTTATAAACAAAGGTTTAAGTCCTGACGAGTCGTTTTCGATTTTTTGCTTTGGACTTGACAATATGGGCGTGATTGATTAGATTTCAAGACTTTGCACGAAAGGATTAAAGCATGAGAACAACTCTGGCGCGGCCGGAAACGCGGGAACGCGGCTGGGTCGTGGTGGATGCCACGGATCAGGTGCTGGGCCGCCTTAGCAGCAGAATCGCTTCCATTCTTCGCGGTAAGACCAAGGCGAACTTCACTCCGCACGTGGACGTGGGCGACTTTGTCGTCGTCGTCAACGCGGACAAAGTCAAGGTCACCGGCAAGAAGCTTGATGATAAGACCTATTTCGCGCATTCGCGTTATCCGGGGAGCGGTTCCTTTACTCCGGTCCGCAAAGTCCTGGAGACACATCCCGAGCGCGTGATTCAGCGCGCAGTGAAGGGTATGATGCCGCGCACGAGACTTGGCCGTAAGCAGCTTGGTAAACTCAAGGTGTATGCCGGCCCGACTCATCCGCATGAAGCGCAGCAGCCCATTGCCAAGTAATTCTCAACATAGACCGAAATGAAAGACACTCGTATTTACGCTACAGGCCGCCGGAAGACCGCAATCGCGCGCGTCTGGTTGGCGCCGGGCACCGGTAAGGTGGAAATCAACGGCAAAGGCATTCTCGGCTATTTCAAGCGGGACGTCTTGCGGATGTTGGTCGAGCGTCCGCTCGAAGTGACTCAAAATATGGGCAAGGTGGACATTTTCGCGACCGTCAAAGGCGGCGGGACGTCCGGACAGGCCGGTGCGTTCCGCCTCGGTATGGCGCGCGCGCTGACCGTGCTTGACGAAGCGAATCGCCCGATTCTGCGCGGACACGGACTCATGACGCGCGATCCGCGAGAGAAGGAAAGAAAGAAATACGGCAAGCCCGGCGCACGCAAGAGTTTCCAGTTCTCGAAACGCTAATTCGTATGCGCACTCGATTCCGTTCGAGTGCGCTCTCCTCAATAATCATCGCCGATTCTGATTCCAACGCGGGTGTCCGACATTCGGATTGCGGAGGAAGATGACGACTCGGCCTTAAACAACCCAAAAGGTACACCCCGCATGATGTCTCGTGTGACTCTGCAGCAGTTGCTGCTCTCAGGCGCCCATTTTGGCCACCTGACTCGCCGCTGGCACCCGAAGATGAAGCCGTATATCTTGATGGCCAAGAACAGCATTCATCTCGTTGACCTACGCCAAACTCAATCCTGTCTCGAAACCGCGTGTCTCGCCGCAACCGAGCTGGCCAGCAATGGCCAGCAGATTTTGCTCGTGGGCACCAAGAGTCAGGCGCGCGACGTGATCTCATCCGAGGGCAAGCGCGCGCAAAGCCCGTATGTGGTCGAGCGCTGGCTGGGCGGGATGCTCACGAATTTCTCGACAATCCGCCAAGGGATCAAGACTCTCGAAAGTCTCGAGAGAATGATGACCGACGGAACGTTTGAGAAAATCTCGAAGAAAGAGCGCTTGACGAAGCAGCGTCAGCACGCGAAGCTCATGCACTCGATCGGCGGTATCCGCGAAATGCGTCATCTGCCCGGTGCGGTGTTCATTGTGGACATCAAGCGTGAGAAGATCGCCGTCGCGGAAGCGAAGCGTCTCGGGATTCCCATCATCGCGATTTGCGATACCAACGTTGATCCGACTGAGATTGATTTTCCGATTCCCGCGAATGACGACGCCTTCAAGTCTATCGCTCTCATCACTCGCGCGATTACCGAGTCCATTGTCGAAGGATCGGTGAAATACAAAGCGAATGCCGAACTGCGTCAGGCTCAGGGTGACGTGGAGGCTCGTGATCGCGACGCTGAGGCTGCCGACAAGCCGCGCGATCGCGGACACCGTGATCAGGGCGGCCCTCCGCGGCGCCGCACCCGCAGACCCGACGGAGACAGCAAGCCCGGACAAGGAACTGCGTAATTACCTCTCAAGCAAACGAAATACACTGGAGATATCGTGTCTGAAGTTGCCATAAACGCGTCTGACGTCGCAATGCTGCGTCGGGAGACCGGCGCCGGAATGATGGATTGCAAGAAAGCCCTCGCGGAAGCGGGCGGCGATAAAGATAAGGCTCTCGAACTTCTGCGCAAGAAGGGACAGGCCGCCGCCGAAAAGCGCGCGGAACGTTCCGCCGAAGAGGGCGTGGTCGCGGTAGCCGTCTCCGAAGACGGAAAATCTGCCGCGCTTGCAGAAGTGCGCAGCGAAACGGATTTTGTCGCGCGAAATGAGGAGTTCAAGGCGTTTGCATCGCACCTCGCCTCGCTCGTCCTTAATTGGAGCGACGCGGACGGCAAGTCCGTGGCCGATCTGAGCGCTCAGAAGATGACCTCCGGCGCAACGGTCGGTGAGACCCTTACTGGTTTGATCGGTAAGATCGGTGAAAAACTCGAAATCGCGCGCTTCGCAAGATTGAGTTCCGATGGTTACGTCGGTAACTACATCCATGCCGACAACAAGCTCGGTGCCTTAGTTGCAATTTCCGGCGCCGACAAATCCTCTTCCGATATGCAGACTGTGGCGCGTGACCTTGCGATGCAGGTTGCCGCGTCCGCTCCGGATTGCGTGTCGCGAGATCAGGTTTCCGCCGAGAAAATCGCAGCCGAAATGGAAATCGAAAAGGACCGCGCGCGAACTGAAGGAAAGCCCGAAGGCGCCGTTGCAAAGATTGCCGAAGGCCGCGTGAACAAGTGGCTTGCGGGAATCGTGCTGCTCGAGCAGCCCTTTATCAAGGAGCCCAAGCAGACGATCAGCGACGTGCTTTCGGCCGCGCAGAAGAGCATCGGCAAGCCGCTTTCGGTCAAGTCATTCGTTCGTTTCCGCGTCGGATCCTAACCAAGGAAACTGAGTGCGTTATCCGCGCATCCTACTGAAGCTCTCCGGCGAAGCGCTGGTCGGAGAGGGCAATTACGGAATTGATCCCGAGACGATGCGCATGATGGCCGAGGAAATTGCCGAGGCCAGCCGCATGGGCGTCGAGATCGGCATCGTTATCGGCGGCGGAAATATTTTTCGCGGCTTGAAGGGCGCGGCGTCCGGTATGGATCGCGTCACAGCCGATCAGATGGGAATGCTGGCGACCGTGATCAATTCCATTGCCCTTCAGGATGCGATGGAGAAGCTCGGAGTACAGACGCGAGTTCAGACGGCGATTCCGATTGATACGATTGCGGAGCGCTTCATTCGCAGGCGCGCGATGCGACATCTTGAGAAAAAGAGAGTCGTGATTTTCGCCGCCGGAACGGGAAGCCCGTTTTTCACGACCGATACGGCTGCCGCGCTGCGCGCGAAAGAGATGAAGGCGGACGTGCTCTTGAAGGGCACCAAAGTGGACGGGATTTACACCGCCGATCCGGTGACGACGCCCTCGGCCACCCGCTATGAGACGATCACCTACATGCAATTTGTCGAGCAGCGCCTGAAGGCGATTGACTCGACCGCTGTCACTTTCTGCATGGAGAACAGCATTCCGATTCAGGTTTTCAATTTCAAAGTGCGCGGTAATCTGCTCCGCATTCTTCGCGGCGAGACGATCGGCACTCTGATAGGCAACCCCTCCTCAAAATGATCAAGGAAATTCTGGCAGACGCAGATCTGCGCATGAAGCAATCCGTTGAGGTGCTCAGACACGAACTGACACGGATTCGCACGGGCAAGGCTTCCGTGGGACTGATTGAACCCATCAAGGCGGAAGTCTATGGAGGCGAAATGCCTCTGTCGCAAGTTGCCACGATCACGACGCCGGACGCGCGTACTATTCTGATTCAGCCGTGGGATAAGTCTACGCTCGGCGCGATTGAAAAGGGAATTCAGAAATCCGATCTTGGATTGAACCCGAATAATGACGGTCAGCAGATTCGTTTGACGCTGCCTCCCTTGAATGAAGAGCGTCGCAAAGAGTTGGTCAAGATCGTGAAGAAGTACGTGGAAGAGGCGAAGACCGCTATTCGCAATGTGCGACGCGACGCCAACGAGCACGTCAAGAAGCTCGAAAAGGATCACAAGATTTCCGAAGACGACAGTCACGAGGCTGTGGATCAGGTGCAGAAGCTGACCGACAAGCACATCAAGGAGATGGATCACTTGATGGAGCTTAAGGAAAAAGAGGTGATGGAGGTTTGACCTCCGGAGCGCTTGGATGCCTCTGAGTTCCACTCGAATTCGCGAAATCTTGCGCGCGGCCAAGGGTCGCAGAGTTGCGGTTGTCGGCGATTTTATGTTGGACCGCCACATTGAGGGATCGGTCAGAAGAATTAGTCCGGAAGCTCCGGTTCCGATTGTAGAGATTGAAAAAGAGCGAAGCGGATTAGGCGGCGCGGGAAACGTCGTCGCGAATCTTGCATC
>JADLDM010000053.1 GCA_020846695.1 bacterium
CTTTCCTCAGCGACACTGATCTCGAAATTGAGGCGTGTGCTGTGGACAGTGAAATGAATGTGCTGATCTGCGGCGCGAGCAGCATGGGAGAGGACTCCACATGGATACCCTGCATCCGCGTTGTGAAAACCGATTCGTTCGGTCACCTCATATGGGAGAGGTGTTTCGTCGGTTGGAGTGCCAACTTCGAGCCAACGATGAGAATCGTCGAACTTCCCGATGGCGAGATGATGGTCGCGTTTGTGGATTATTGGCCCGCCCTCACTACACCGACGCTGCTCCGCCTGAGCGCGAACGGTGACAGCCTGAGCAGTTATCAATTTCCTCTGCCGCTCGATTGGTTTTCACAAAGAGGTCAATTCGCGCTTGATCAGGAAGGCGTTCTGCATTTCATGGCGTTCGAATATGAAATGGGAGCACAAAATCCTGAGGACCGACTGCACTGGATTCAGTTCGCGACGAATAGCGAGATCATCGCAGAAATCTTCTCCTACACCGATGCCAGCGGTCTGATTTACGCTGCACCAATGCAAGACGGAATGCTTGCGGCAGGAATAGTGTGGGAAACCGGTGTATCCAACACGGACTTGCTGGTGGCACGTGCTGCGCCCTCCGGCGATTGGCAGTATGTAGCGCAAATCGAAATGCCATCCCATCAATCTCTCCGAGGAATCTTCCCGGCATCGGATTCCGCATATGCCCTGTTCGGAACGTACTCCGGTGACGAGTCTCTTTCAGACCCGGCCATCTACTTCATCGGAGATGACGGACCCGGAACTTACATTTATTCCGTCACCCCCCATCTCGATTTCGGCGTCGTCCCACTCGACGAAACAGGTTCAATCACTGTGCAACTGCATCTCACGGGTGACACTTCCGCCATCATCACGGATTTCACGATAGCGGAGAATTACGCAACGAGTCTCCACTTGCCGGACACAATTTACAGCGATGTGCCCTTTGAGTTTCTGATCGGCTTCCGTCCCACCGAGCGGCGCATCTACGTTGACACGCTTCGCATCTTCAGCGCCGCAACAAATTCTGAACTCATCATTCCCATGCGCGGCCAAGCGCCGTTTCCCGTTCTCACGTTGGACTCCGAATTGCTCGATTTCCACTGGGTGCATCTCGGTGACAGCGCCCTGGAGCAATTCAACCTTTACAACACGGGAACCGACACGCTCTTTGTGCAGGAGTTTAATGAGCATCCGCCGTTCTACCTTGACAGCGTCGGTCCTTTCATCATTCTCGCGGGAGACAGCTTTGACCTCCAATTCACATTTCACCCGAGTGAAATGGGCCTTTACGAACACTGGCTCCGATTTGAGAGCAATGATCCCGAGGAACTCGATTCCGTGCGGCTCTTGGGAAGATGCGTGTCTCCCAATGACGCGGAGGATGTTCCTGAAATTCCCCGCGACTTCAAACTCCATTCCGCCTATCCGAATCCTTTCAATTCCACGACCACACTTCGCTTCGATCTGCCCCGCGCGTTTCACGTGAAACTCACGCTTTACAATCTTGCAGGCCAGGAAGTTGCCGTCCTGCTCGATTCGCCGATGTATGCGGGAGCGCATACCGTAAGTCTGAATTCAGAGGCCCTCGCAAGCGGCCTCTACTTTGCACACCTTGTCGCAGGTGAAAACGTCGCAACTCAAAAACTCGTGCTCCTGAAATAACATGATACGATTCCTTTTCATCCTTGCGCTTGTGTTCGCGGCCTGTGACAGCGGCAACGATCCGCCGAGCACCGGAAGTTACACATTGACTGTCGGTGATACTTTGATTACCATACCAACAGAAGCTGTGGACTTCGTTGGCGGGCTGAACACTCCCAATCACTTCGCGTGGCACGCCTACATGCTGCGCGAATATCAAATCGCGATCAATCCCTCGATCCCGCGCGAAGGCTCGCCCTATCCCGACGACCTGATTGATTGGAAAAATCAGCCGTGGCTGATACGCGAAACCTTCCTGATTGCGCCGTTCACGCATGACATCATGACGTCGAGCGCCGCGCAATACTATTATATGATCGGCACATACCCCGAGCAATTCGGTTTCGGCTGGGTGGACACCTTCGATCCCGAAGCAGACCTATGGGACCCCACCGAACGCCCGTGGACAAATCCCGCCGATTCCACACTTGCACCCGACAACCCCTCCACTCTCGAATTCGACGGCGGCCTCGCCGACCTGCTCGAATACCGCGCGATGTGGAGATTTGAGTAGAGTCTTCAATTCCCCCCGGAAGACCGGGGGGAGGACGGAATCTAATTTGCCTCTAATCATTCAAAAATACGGCGGAAAAGCGCTCGCAGCGCCGGAAGATATTCTGCAAGTTGCAAGACTTGTGCATGAGCGCCATAAACAAGGCACGCAAATCGTCGTCGTGGTTTCCGCATTGGCCGATACCACGGATCAATATGTCCGCATGGCGCGGGAGGTCAACCACGACCCGCGAGGCCGCGAACTCGACGTCCTGCTCTCCACCGGCGAGCGTATCGCCATCGCCATGCTCGCCCTAGCCCTAAATGGCATCGAATCGGAAATTGCCGTATCTTTGACCGGTGCGCAGGCCGGAATCATCACCGATACCGTCCATACCGCCGCCCGCATCATCGAAGTCCGCCCCCTGAGAGTCCAAGAGGCGCTTGACAAGCACCAAATTCCTATTATTGCCGGTTACCAAGGGATAACCACAGACAAAAATATCTCCACCCTCGGGCGCGGCGGGACCGATGCCACTGCGGTAGCTTTGGCCGTCGCACTTTCTGCGGAACGTGTTGAATTTATGAAAGATGTGGACGGAGTGTCGAGCGGAGACCCCAAGCTCTTCCCCGTCGCCCGCACGCTTTCACAGCTTTCCTATAGCGAGGCCCTCGAGCAAATGGGCTGCGGGGCCAAGATATTGCAAGTCCCGGCTGTCGAAATGGCCGCCGAGTTCAGGGTCCCCTTGGCCATCGGTAACTCGAAAACCGGAGTCGCGGGGACCATCATCTCCGACAAACCCCTTGCCCGCCGCACGCTGACTGCCGTGGTGCAAACTCCGGCCTCCGTAATCCAGTGCGAATCTGGAGAGGAGTTTGAGCAAATTTCGGCTTCCATGCGCGAACACGGAGTGATACCCTTGCTTGCGAGTTCCGGATCTGAGTCATTAATCGCTTTCAAGTCATCTGACGAGCCGCATCTGCTGTTTCCCAAGTTCGCCTTTCGCTTCGACTCATCATGTGATCTCGTCGCGCTCTTCGGCCCCGGTGTCGGCGGCGCAGGAGAACTGGCGGACTTCGCGCAACTGAAATTGAAAAATTACCGCGCGCAACTTCGCGCGCAATTTGCGACTGAGAACAGTTTGCTTGTTCTCCTGAATCGCTCGGTTTCAAAAGAGTTCGCCGCGTCCGCGCATGAACTCTGCCTGAAACTCCCCTCGTAAGCAACTCCCGCGCGACACACGCGCTACAACTAAGGCTCTCATCACGCGACACACACATCCCCATTCGTTGACGCAAGTGCCTTCGAACCTCTTCCCTGATTCACCTCCCGTCACCGTGCGCGTCGGTCTTCTTGAAGACTACGACCGCGTGACCTTTCGATTCACAGGCGCCTATCGCATGGAATCTCTCTCGGGAGAAGTCCTGCGCGAAGCCGCGCCCTCTGATCTCAAATGGCGCGTGCTGATTGAAAAGTCCACGCCCACGCGCTTCCTCTTCAGCGTGCTCGTGCAGTCCTTCGTGCACCAGCAGGAGGCCATGGCCCTGGCCGAGACCTTCGAAGAAAAAGGAATTCCCGCAGCAGTTCGTCAAATCGGCGGCCCCATCGAAATTGACGGACAAGTCGTCGGCGATAACACGCTCTATCGAGTGCAGGTCGGAAACTTTCAGAAAGCCGAAGAGACTGAAGACCTCCTGGAGTCACTCGAAATTGACTATGCGCCGCGCCTTGTGCGCGAGGCGCTCACCGAATCCACGGGAATCCTTGAACTCTTCGATCAGAATCTCGACAAGCACATCGAATGCAAGGACGGCATCCGGCTCGTCCCAATGGATCGCGGTTCGCGCGTCACAATCATGGGCGTGCGCATGAATTCGGGATTCGATTACGAACCGACTGAAGATCGCGTCTACTGCGGAACCATTGAGTTCTATGTGGATCATGAGGGCCGCATCGCCGCTCTCACCGAAATCCCGATTGACGTCTACTTGAAGGGCGTCGTACCGGCTGAGATGCCCGCTGATTTTCCGATGGAAGCCCTCAAGGCGCAAGCCGTCGCCGCGCGATCACTTGTCATTGCCACAAAAGTCACGAAGCATCTCAACGATCCTTTCGATCTTTGCGCGCACGTCCATTGTCAAATCTACAGCGGCGTAACACACGAAGATGAGCGCGCGAACGCCGCCGTGGACGCGACGCGCGGCGAAATCCTCACGCACAAAGGCATCATCGCGGATGCGCACTACACCGCAGTTTGCGGAGGACACACCGAAGACGTCGCAACTACCTGGATGACGCCGCCCATCTACGAAGGCCACGGCGTGCCGTGTGATTGCCATCAGGGTGAAGGTTTTCCCGATCTCACCACCGAGGCCGGAGTGCGCCGCTGGATTCACTCGCGCCCGCAAGTCTGCTGCAATCTTGAAGGCGCGGACTTGCCGATCTCCAAGAACTACGGACGAAAACACTTCCGATGGGAAAATACCCTGCTTCGCTCGGAATTGGAAGAAATCATCCTCACCAAGACCGGCGTGGACATCGGCACCTTGTACGACATCATTCCCGTTAAACGCGGAGCGAGCGGAAGATTGACCGAAGTCGAAGTGCTCGGCTCGCTCTCCAATCTGCGAATCAAACGCCAACTCAAAATCCGACGCACCTTGTCGCACACCTCACTCGACAGCTCCTGCTTCCTCGTTGAAGTCGTGCATGATCAGGACGGCAATCCGATGGAGATCATCTTCACCGGAGCGGGTTGGGGACACGGCGTCGGAATGTGTCAGGCCGGAGCCGCGCGCTTCGCGATGAATGGAAAAGACTATGTGGACATCCTTCATCACTACTTCCCCGACTGCGTGATCGAAAAGAAATACATCTGATAGAATGTAAGTAGGAAAGAAGATGAGCCGGGCATGACGTCCGGCCCGCGTGTCTAAAAAGTCAGAACAACCTCACCACTTCATTGAATCACTAAATGAAACCTGAAGAACTCGCACAGCTCGTCGAAGAATATAAGCCCAAGCTCGAAGTCCTCCGGAGGTCACTTTGACGTTGCA
Organism: bacterium; assembly: GCA_020846695.1. Lineage (GTDB taxonomy): Bacteria > Electryoneota > RPQS01 > RPQS01 > RPQS01 > JADLDM01. The sequence continues at coordinate 5,268 of JADLDM010000053.1, forward strand.
AAACGTCTCTCCGAAATAGAAAAACTCGAATCGCTCTCCGCGGGCGCGGCCTTCTGGGACGATCAGGAACAGGCGCAAAAAACGCTGCGCCAAATTTCTGAGCATAAATCCTGGGTGGAGGCTTTCCACAAAGTCGAAGGCGGGCTGCATGATCTCGATGCAATGAGAGAACTCGCCGTAGAGTCTCCCGAAGACTTTCCGCTCGAAGAACTGGATTCCGAAACGAAAAAGTTCGGTGCGCTGTTTGACGATCTGGAAACTCGCGCGATGCTAAAGGACCCCAACGACAGCAAGAGCGCGATTATTCATATCCACCCCGGAGCGGGAGGAACTGAATCCTCAGACTGGGCATCCATGCTCTTCCGCATGTATCTGCGCTGGACAGAGCAGCGCGGATGGAAAGTGGACGTACTCGATTTCGAGCCTGCTGAAGAGGCCGGAATCAAATCCGCCGTTATCGAAGTGCAGGGCGAGTTCGCCTATGGCTATTGCAAAGCCGAGAGTGGAATCCATAGATTGGTCCGTATCTCACCTTTTGATGCAAACGCGCGCCGTCACACGAGTTTCGCCAGTGTGTACGTCTATCCTGAAGTGGATGCGATTCCCGAAATTGAGGTTCGCCCCGAAGACTTGCGGATAGACACCTATCGAGCGTCGGGCGCGGGCGGACAGCATGTCAATCGAACGGAATCCGCGATTCGCATCACGCACATTCCCACCAATGTCGTCGTAACTTGCCAGACTGAGCGCTCGCAGCATCGCAACAAAGATTCCGCGATGAAGGTGCTTTACGCGCGACTCTATCAGCGCTACCTCGATGAACAGCGCGCGAAGAACTCCGTGATCGAAGACTCAAAATCCGACATCGCCTGGGGTCATCAGATTCGCTCCTATGTCTTTCAACCCTATCAGATGGTGAAAGACCATCGCACCAACGTTGAGACGTCCAGCATTCAAAAAGTCATGGACGGCGATCTCGATGAATTCGTACGCGCCTTTCTCCTGCTCGGCGCGCAAGGAAAATTCGCGCGCTCCAGAGGCGCCGCACAACAAACAGAAGAAGAATAACTCCGTTCACATTGATAAGGAACTCACATGCGTTTTGCAGCAACTCTTCTCTTCATCGCTTGCGTAGCTCTCTCATCCTTTGCCAAGCAGCCCGCGCAACCCGCACAAAGCGAACCCTATTACCCGTTTGTGCAACATCATGCGCTTGTACAATTTGACAAAGAAACTTCGACCGCTCGCATCGAAGAGCTTGCTGCATTGGCCGGAGGCAGAATCGGAAATTACTCTGAACTACTCGACTTCTATCGCATCGAATTGAATCAGGATCGCGTCAAAGAAGCCCTCGCGTTTCTGCGCAAACAGCCCGAAGTCGTCTGGGCAAATTACAACTACATTGCTCGCGCGATGTATGTGCCCAATGACCAATTCTATCAATATCAGTGGCATTATCCGCTGATCGGACTCGAACAGGCATGGGACATCACGCGAGGAAGCGCAGATGTCGTTGTAGCCGTGCTCGATCAGGGCTGGCAGTTTGATCACGAAGATTTCACAGGCGTGCAAACCGTTTCGCCCTATGACTTCATTGACAACGACGCGAATCCCTCCGAGCCTACACTCGATGATTCCCACGGCATGCACACCGCCGGAACCATCTTTGCAGCCACCAACAACACAACTGGGATTGCCGGAATTGCTCCGCTATGCAGATTGATGCCCGTGCGCGTGCTCGACAATGAAGGCTCGGGCTCGAGTGAAGCAATCGCCAATGGTTTTGCATGGGCGGCGCAACAAGGTGCGGAAGTCATCAACGCTTCACTCGGATTTCCTAATCCCGAAAATCAACCGCCCGTTGATCCGGGTCAGCCGCTTTCAGGAGCGGTGCAGCAATGTGGAAACGCCGGCGTCGTCATGGCGGTCTCATCCGGCAATGACAACGCGGATTACGTCTCCTATCCTGCCGCTTACACGCCCTGCATCGCCGTTGGCGCCTCAACATTTAACAACGAGCGCGCGCCCTATTCAAACATGGGCACGGAACTTGACGTCACCGCGCCCGGCGGAAATACCGATGAAGACTTGAATCAGGACGGCTATATTGACGGAGTGCTCTCAACGGTGCGCGCCGCTTCACAAGGCGGTGACTACTACGCATTCTGGCAGGGAACTTCAATGGCCGCGCCGCACGTCGCAGGAATTGCTGCGTTGATCATGTCGAACGGTTGCCCCGCAAATCAAGTGCGCAACGCTCTGCAAAATACTGCGCTCGATCTTGGCGCCGCCGGTTGGGACCCCGTCTTCGGCTGGGGTGTCATCAACGCACATCAAGCATTGCAATACAATTGTTCCGGCGGTGGTGGAGAGACCGTGCTCTTTAGCGGTCCCGTTGAAAGCGATGGCGAGGGTTGGAGCGGAGACGAAAACGGCGCGGACGGAATCGGGTGGACAACGGTCGCCGGAAGCAATGCGGATTGCGGTAATCAGCCCCACGGCGGCGCGAACGCGTTCTGGCATGACGACGAACAAAATGTTGGAATGCAGGATGACTGGCTCTACACGACAGTAATTGAGATTCCGGCGAACGCGACGAATATTCGCCTTACCTTTTGGCAGCGCAATTGCTACGTGCCCGCCTACTATGTCGAACATGGACTCTACTTCGTCGTACCGGGAAATGAACCGGGGCTCATCGGTGAGATGAATACCAGCCAGCAGACGTGGCAGGAACTCTCAGTCAATGCCGACGCGCTCGCGGGCGCGTCAGTCTATTTTGCATGGCGTTATCGCGGTGACTAGGCGACCGAGTGGGTCCTCGACGACGTGAGGCTCACGGCGAATATCGGCACCGACGCGCGTGAAGCAGACCTCACGATTCCGGAGCGCTTCACTTTGGGTCAACCCTATCCCAATCCGTTCAACAGCGTCGTGCAAATTCCGTTTGAGCTTTCCGTGCCGCAAGATGTCTCGATTACGATTCACAATGTCCTCGGTCAAAAAGTCGCAACGCTTGGCGATCACCTGCAATATCAGTCCGGTGCGCACACCGTCACATGGCAGGCCGACGCGTCCGCGAGCGGAGTCTTCTTTGTCCGTTTTGAAAGTGGAAAGCAAACCGACACACGCAAAATTCTCTTACTGAAGTAGCCGCTTCACTTGGCGCACACCGTAGCACTACCCGACGTTTTAGAAGGCGATGACGAAAAACTTCACCGTCCGACTTATGCTCGCATCTCCCGCGACGCGCTGGCAGAAAACTTCCTGAAGTTTCGCGCGCTCGCGGGAGACGCGAAGCTCATGGCCGTCGTCAAAGCAGATGCCTACGGGCACGGCTTACTGCATTGTACGAGACTCTTTTCAGAACTGAAGTGCGATTTCTTTGGCGTCGGATTTGTTGAGGAAGGAATCACGCTCAGACATCACGGAATCCGCGAACCGATTCTCGTGCTCGGCGGAATTGTCGGCTCGCAAATTTCGCTCTTTCTTGAACACGATCTCGACTTGACCGCAAGCTCGGTCTTCAAACTTGAAGCGATTGAGCGCGGAGCGCGCGAAGCGGGAAAGATCGCTCGCGTGCATCTAAAGATTGATACGGGCATGAACCGCATCGGACAGAACTACCGAACGGCGGAGAAGCTCTTTGATGCAGCGCGCAAGGCCAAACACATTCACGTCGTCGGGATCTACTCGCATCTTGCCACCTCCGAAGATTACGACGAGCAGTTTGCCCGCACGCAGATCGAGCGGTTTGATGAAGTGAGAAAGCTCGCGCAAAGCTTCGGTTTCAACAACGCGCTCTTCCATCTTGCAAACTCCGCAGCCGCTATTCGATTCCCGGAGTCGCGACATGATATGATACGACCGGGGATTGGTCTCTATGGCCAACACGCGTCTCCGGACTTGCAGCCGAAATTCCCTTTGGTTCCCGCGCATTCTCTGATCAGCGAAATCGTTTACGTGAAGGGCGTGCGCAAAGGCGAAGGCGTCAGCTACGGACTGAAATGGACTGCGCCGGAAAATGTCTGGGTTGCTACCGTGCCGGTCGGATACGGCGACGGCTATCCGCGCCATCTCTCCGGCAATGCTCATGTGTTGATCGGCGGCAAGCGCTATCCGATTGTCGGCACGATCTGCATGGATCAACTCATGATCAATCTCGGTCACGATAAACATGACGTTGGCGAGGAAGTCGTGCTCTGGGGAAGACAGAACAGCGAAGAAATTACGCTCTGGGATTTGTGCAGGCAATCCGGCCACATCCCCTATGAGCTTCCGATCTATTTGACGGGCAGAGTTCCAAGAGTATTCCGATCATGATTCGATACGCTAAGCCGTCGGATGCGGCGCAGATTCTCGACATTTACGCGCCGGTCATTCAACATACGGCCATCACCTTTGAAACTGCGATTCCCGACAGCGAGCAATTCGCCGTGCGCATCGAGCGAATCACGCGCTTCTATCCCTTTCTGGTCTGGGAGGAAAACGGCGTGATCCTCGGCTATTGCTACGCGACCCGCTACCGCGAGCGCGCTGCGTACGACTGGATTTGCGAAGCTGCGATCTATGTTGCGAGCTCAAAGTTGCGTTCGGGAATCGGAAAGAAGCTCTACGATAAGCTCTTTGAATGTCTGCGCGCGCAGGGGTTGGTGTACGTAATCGGCGTCATCCGGCCGAGTGAGAAGAGCGTGAAGTTCCACGAAGCGATGGGCTTCAAATGCGTCGGTGTGATTCCCTATGCGGGACACAAGTTTGATGAATGGCATGAAGCCGGATTCTGGCAGCTCGTGCTCGTGGATTCTGTTCCGCAAAATCCGCCGCCCGTTCTGCCCTTTCCCGAAGTGCGCGCGAAGATCAAACTGAATGAGTAAGACTGCGCTGATTACCGGCGGGTCGAGCGGAATCGGACTCGAACTCGCCAAGCTCTTCGCGCGTGACGGCGTCCATCTCATTCTCATCGCAAGCAATCAGGACAAACTGAATCGCGCCATCGAGGAACTTAGCGCGGAATTTTCAGTTCAAATACGAGGAATTGCCTGCGACCTCGCCGCGCCCAACGCCTTGATTGAAGCGCAAGCTCTCTTTGACAAGTTAAAGCGCGAGGAAGTCGTCGTAGATTTTCTTGTGAACAATGCGGGCTTTGGAGTATACGGGAAGTTTCTTGATTCTGATCTCGCGCGTGAACTTGAAATGGTGCAGCTTCACGTCGCGATTACCACGCTCTTCACCAAGCTCTTCGCGCGCGACATGGCGGGACGCGGCGGCGGCAGAATCATGAACGTCGCCTCGACTGCTGCCTTCCAACCCGGCCCGTGGATGGCGGTCTATTACGCGACGAAAGCTTACATGCTTTCTTATAGCGAGGCTGCGCACGAATCGCTGAAGGGAACAGGTGTAACGGTCACCTGCCTCTGTCCGGGACCGACGCCCACCAACTTTCAGGTGCGCGCGAAGAACAGCAAGAGGGGTATGATGAAGCTCGTGTGCACGCCCGTGGAATTCGTCGCCCGCAAAGGTTATCACGCTCTGATGAAAGGCGAGCCGCTGGTCATCCCCGGCTTCCTGAATAGGTGCGGCACGATTGCTGTTCGCCTGCTTCCCCGCAAGTGGGTTGCGTCGCTTTCCGCCAAAGTCGCGGAAAATTCCTGAAATTCTGAAAAGTCTGTCACAAAGTTCCAAATTCTCCACTCTGATACTCCGGATCGGTCCGGTGTCGCCGTCCGACCTTCCCGCATAACCATCTCTTCCGGAGGCCGTATGTTCGTCGCCGTGCTGATTTTGCTGTTCGCCTGTTTGGCGCCTCTCTTCGCGCAAGACTCCGACTACACGCTGGAGGCGCGTCCCACGTCCGGTATCAGGATTGACGGCAGGCTTGATTCCGAGTGGAATGGAGCCGACGTTGCGAAGAACTTCGTGCAGCGCGAGCCGGGCTATCCCGCGCCGTCCACGCAGCCGTCCGAAGTTCGCGTACTCTTTGATAATGACGCGCTCTATGTCGGATACATGCTCTATGACAGCGCGCCGGATTCCGTGAAGGGTCAAATTCAACGACGTGACAACGACGGAAGCTCCGACTTTGTTGATCTCTATCTCGACACCTTTCACGACGGTCGCAACGGCTACTGGTTTACGTTGACCGCCGCAGGTGTGCAGGCCGAAGGAAACTTCTTCAACGAACAAGAACTCTCTGCGTCGTGGGATGCCGTCTGGCAATCCGCCGTGGCCATCACCGACAGCGGATGGAGTTGCGAATTGCGCATCCCCTTCCATATTTTGCGTCATGCAGGCGCGCGGGATGACGGATGGGGAATCGCGTTCGCGCGAAAAATTCTACGGAAGAATGAAGCGGGATTCTGGCCGCCGGTGAATCCGGAAATCGGCTGGAAGGCAAGCAATCTGGGCACACTTGTTGGCCTGAAGGACATTGCATCGTCGTCTCATGTCGAAATCCTGCCGCACGCCGTCGGAAGATGGGATGCTCCAAGCGAAGAGGTGTGGGCCTCGAAGAACGAGTGGGAGAATCTCGGAGTCTCCGTCAAACTCGTGCCGACCGCGGACTTGACCGTGGACCTCGCTTACCAGCCCGACTTTGCGCAAGTGGACGTGGATGATGAGGTCATCAATCTCAATGACTATCCGGTCTATCTTGAAGAGAAGCGGCCCTTCTTTCTTGAATCCAATGAGCTGTTTGCGGAGACCGCTTATCGAATGTTCTACTCGCGCCGCGTTACCGATCCCGATTATGGCGGACGTCTGAATTTTCAGAAGGGGAAGGTGCGTGCGACACTGCTTGCGGGAAAGAATCGCTCACAGGAAGATGAAGAGGGAAACTACGACCTGCAGAATGTCAGCGCGGGCCGAGTTACTTACAATCTCGGCGGGCGCCACCGAATCGGTACGACCTACACTTATCTCGGTCAAGACGGTTATCATGCAGCGACCGGAGCGATTGATGCGCGTCTTCGCTGGCGCGAGCGTGACAGACTCCAACTCTGGCTTGCCGCAGTAGATCGCAAAGATGATGCAGGCGCCATTGAAGATGAGCAGCCCGTTGAAGCAAAAGTCGGCTACTTGCGCGATTATTGGCCCGTTCGCGCCGAAGTCGCGGTTCTCTATCGCGGTACGGACTACAATGTGAATGACATGGGCTTCGGAGACTTCTCCAATGTCTTGCGCAAGGCTGTTTGGATCGGAAACAACTACTATCACCAGTCCGGGCTGTTTCGCAACAACGGGTTTGACATCAACGCGATTCATACCACGCATACTGACGGCACCCATGCCGACGGATATGTGAGTTTCAACTCCTTCAATACTTTTCGCAATAGCTGGGAAGTCGGAGCGGGGTCAGAGTTCGGGGACAACTGGAGGAGAAACTACTGGGCTGATTCCACGTGGGATCGCGACAATTTTGGATCCTTCGCGCCGGAGTACTACAAATATTTCTATCACTGGTTCTGGGCATATACGGATTTCAATAGACCGATTCGTGGAGGGTTTGAAACCAACTACCGCTCGTTTCGCGATGGAAAAACTTTCGGCTTAGACCCCACAACAACTTGGCGGCCGCGCTCCAATGCCGAGATTGGTTTGAAGTTCACGTGGCGGCAGATTTGGGATGCGGCCGATTACGGCGATTCAACCGTCAATATTCGCTACTGGACTCTGAAAGCAACGTGGACGCCGCATCTTAATCTTTCATTTCGAGGCACGTTTATCTATGCGGATCAGGAGTGGTTCCAGCAGGATGAACAGAAGCTCTATGCAAACCTCCTGCTTTCTTACAACTGGCAGCCGGGAAGCTGGTTTTATCTGGTCTATGATGAAGCTTACCGCGATACCGATCCGCTTGCCGAATCCCGTCCCGGCGACCGCACACTCCGCGCGAAGCTGACTTACTTTTTTGTTGCGCCGTAATCTCTCACGTCGGCAGCCACAGGGGCAGCCGCTACACTGTTTGATATTGAATGTCTGAACAAACACCACAACACGACGACCTGAATGAGATTCTGCGACTGCGGCGCGCGAAGCTGGATACGCTGCGCGAGGCGGGTGTGAATCCCTATCCCTATTCTTTCAAGAAGACCATTCACGTTTCGGAACTGATCGAGACGTTTGATTCCGTGCAGGAGAATGACGAGCATCAGGGGCCGGAGTTTTCGATTGCAGGGAGGATCGTCTCGATACGCATCATGGGCAAGGCGGCGTTTTGTCACGTGCGTGATGAATTTGCTCAGATGCAGGTCTATGTGCAGAAGGACAAAGTGGGAGAGCAGGTTTTCAACCTGTTCAAGCACTTTGATATTTCCGATTGGATAGGAGTGCGCGGGACTGCATTTGTCACGAAGACCGGCGAGAAATCGCTGCGCGCGCTGGAGGTGACGCTGCTCTCGAAGAGCGTCTATCCGCTGCCTGTGGTGAAGGTGAGTGACGACGGGACAGTGCACGACGCTTTTACGGATAAAGAGTCGCGCTTTCGTCAGCGCTATGTGGACTTGGCCGTCAATCCTGAGAATCGCGAGATTTTCCGCACACGCGCCAAGATTATTTCCGCCGTGCGCGAGTTCCTGGATCAACGTGATTTTCTCGAAGTGGAGACTCCTGCGCTACAGCCTCTCTATGGAGGAGCTTTAGCGAAACCGTTCAGCACGCACTACAATGCCCTGGATCGCACTTTCTATCTGCGCATCGCCGATGAACTCTACTTGAAGAGACTATTGGTGGGGGGATTTGAGCGGGTCTATGAGATTGCGAAGGATTTTCGCAATGAGGGAATGGACCGCTATCACAATCCGGAGTTCACGATGCTTGAGTTCTATCAAGCCTTCGCGGATTTTGAAGACGTGATGAATCTTTCAGAGGAACTCTTTCGCTTCGTGTGTGTGAAAGCGCTCGGCACGACGGTTGTAACGTATCAGGACAAGACCGTGGATTTCGGTAAGCCGTTTAGACGTGTGCGGTTCTTTGACTTGTTGAAGGAGGCGACCGGGAAGGACTTGTTGGGAGTTGAACTGAAGGAGCTTGTCAAGTTAGCGGAGTCGCACGGCGTGGAGATTACGCGCGACATGGGGGAGGGAAAGATTTTGGATGAGATGATGAAGGCGCTGGTTCGCCCGAAACTCTTCGAGCCGACCTTCATCTATGACTACCCGCTTTCGCTTTCACCGCTTGCAAAGAAGCATCGCGATGAACCGCGATTGGTGGAGAGATTTCAGCCGTTCGCGTTGGGGTTTGAATTGGGGAATGCGTTCTCCGAGTTGAATGATCCGATTGATCAGCGCGAGCGATTTGATGCGCAGCGGCGATTGAAGGAGGCGGGAGATTTGGAGACGCAGCCTGTGGATGAGGATTTTCTGCGCGCGCTGGAGTATGGAATGCCGCCGACGGGGGGAATGGGAATCGGGATTGATCGCCTGACGATGCTCCTGACCAATCAGGATTCGATTCGTGAGGTGATCTTGTTTCCGCAGTTGAGAAGCTGAGAGCGGAAGTCAGAGCGCACGCAGTGCGGCACTACAAGTAATTCGGACCAAACGGATGTGATTGTTTTTTCGAAATTGACGCCTGAATACGAAACTTAGCAGGTCCTTCGCTGCGCGCGACGCGCTTCGCTCAGGATGACAGACCGTAGTTTTATTGAGCACATTTTTTGCGCACACCACTATTCATAGCGGCGCGGTATTTGAGGGCGCGATCACACGGCGGGTTTATCAGCATAATCTCGTATCTTTCGATAGGCGGGGTGACGCTGGGAACTGCTGCGCTGATTATTGTGTTGTCCGTGATGAACGGATTTGAGACGGAAGTGCGCGGAAGAATTTTGGGAGCGGACGCACATCTCAGACTTGCGACGTTTGATGAAGACGGTGTTGCGGATTGGGAAGATGCGCGCAAGATTGTGAAGGAGACTGCGCACGTTACCGGAGTGTCGCCGTATATTTTTGAAAAGGGGATGATTCGCGCGGGGAAGCGAGCGGAAGCGGCGGCATTCAGAGGAGTTGATGAAACCACACTCGCGGAAGTTTCAGATTTGCCGAAACATGTTCGATCAGGTAAATTACAGCTTCGACGCGACGGCCTGCCGGGAATGGTCATTGGAAGATTTCTCGCCGAGCGATTGGATGTGATTCCCGGCGATACGATCGTGGTGTTTTCACCTGCGGGAATCACGGGGCCGCTCTCGACTCCGATGGTCAAGCAGTTTGTGCTGACGGGAACGTTTCAAACCGGACTCTTCGAGTTCGACGACGTGCTTGCCTATATGGATATAGAAGCGGCACAGAAAGTGTTTCTACGCAAAGACCGAGTGGATGGATTGGAAATTAAACTCGACGATCTCTTCTTAGCGGGAAGCGTGCGCGACGAGATTGAAGAGAAGTTTGAGCCGAACTACTACATCAGGACATGGTACGAGCTGCGCGCCACTTTGTTCTCTTGGATGAAGATTGAAAAGTGGATGTGGACAACGGTGCTCTCAATTATTATTGTCGTGGCGGCCTTCAACATACTTTCAACTCTAATCATGGTCTCGATGGAGAAACGACGCGACATCGGCATCTTGAAGGCGATGGGCGCGCGTGACAAGGATATTGCGAAGGTGTTCTCACTGCAAGGAATGATTGTCGGTGTGGCGGGAGCGATTCTGGGAACGATGATTGGATTTGCAGTATGTTTCGGGCAGCTTCATTACAAGTGGATTTCACTGCCTTCGGATATCTATTTCCTTGATGCATTGCCCGTGAAGATGCAGCCCTTAGATTTTCTGATTGTGATTGTGATTGCGATTCTGCTTTCCTATTTAGGTTCCATGTATCCGGCAAGACGGGCTTCGAAGCTTTCTCCCGTGGACGCGATAAGAGAAGGGTGAGGGGGAGAAAATCGAAAATCGAAAATCGAAAATCGAAATGCCGACCCCATCCCCCGCCCCCTTCCCCGCAAACGGAGAAGGGGAGGGCGTTGAAGTTCCGATTTGGGTGATCTTGCTCATCACCGTGGCGGGTGCGCTGCTGCGTTTGCCGGAGTTGGGGTATAGCTTCTTCGGCGATGAGGGCTTCTCGCTGTTGCGGGACAGTTCGCAGTTAGTGACCGACACGGAAGACCGCTTCCGTCCGCTGTTCTTCTCTCTCCTATATCTATGGCGGCAGATCGGATTCTCGGGGGAAATCGGACTGCGCCTGCTTCCGCTAATTTTCGGGATCGTTCAGATTCCGCTTGCATATCTTGTCGGAAAGAAGCTGCGCGACGAACGCCTCGGTCTGATCATCGCAATTGTCGTCGCCGCGTCGCCGATGCTGATTGAGTTTTCTCAGGAGCTGCGCATGTACTCAATGATCACGGCGATCGCGCTGTGGCAGGTCTACGTGCTGCTCACTCTGAGCGAAGAGTTTCGTTGGCGCTGCTGGGGGATGTTCGTCGTGATCGGAGTGATCGGAGTTTACACGCATCTCTTCTATTGGCTCTTCCTCGTTGGATGCGCATTGACATTTCTCCGATTCAGAAAACAGCTTCCGATCTGGAAAGGTTGGGGCAGTATTGCCGCTGTAGTTCTGCTCTATCTGCCCAACATTCCTAACTTGATGCGTTTTCAGGAGACACGCGGCGGCGAGTACTACATGCACTTCGCGAGCGCGCTCCCAAAACTACTTGCGGCCTTCACAGTAGGCTTCAGCTATTTCGTGCTTCCCGAGCAGGGAATGGGAAGAGCCATTAGTTTCAGCGACTTGGCGGCGAACGGTTTGCTTGCCGTGATTGCCGTCGTGGCGGGATTGGTTGTTGTGTGGAAGATTGTATGGCAATATCTGAACCGCAATGAGATGAATTCACTACGGCTCGGAATCGAACTCTTCGTCGTGCCGGTTCTTCTCGCAACTGTGGCCAGCGCGATCACGGGAAAGTATTTCCTTCAGCCGAAGTATCTAATCTTTTCGGCGCCGTTCGCACTGCTGTATGTTGCACTGGCCTACGACGCTCTGCGAAATGCTCGCGCCAAACAGCTGTTCATGGGTTTGGGCGTCGTGATCTGCACCATCGCGCTCGCGCACTTCTGGAATCCCGATCACTACGGCCGGCGCGAGAATTGGAAAGGCGCGGCGGAGATATTGAGCAGCGCAATCGAGGATTCAAGCGGGCTTGTTCTGTTGCCGGGGCACTATCGGTTGCTTGAATACTATGCTCCCGGAATCTCTCAAAGCTGGAAGCAGGTAGACCCGCTGGGCGCCACAGACCCTGCCTCGGCCATTCACGACTATCTTGCCTGCAAGAAGCGTATCTACTACTTGCGGTATGATATAGCGCAAAATCTCCGCGATCCGGAGGACAAGATGCTCGCCTTCTTTGGGCGTGAGTGGCGTAATCAATCCGTCGTCCAATTCAATCCAAGATTCTTACTCTATCGTTGGGATTTGTGACAATTGTCACACAACTGTTTGTAAAATGTTCCTATCTTGTCTATGTGGTAAAAAGGGCAAGTTGGTGATTTGTTTTCAGTTTAGCAGCGAGAAAATTTCTGAGCAATTGACCCAAATATCTTAAGATGATCCTCTCCAAACCCACAAGCTACGCAATTCGCGCACTCGTTCATCTTGCGGCCACAAAAGACACGGCTCCAATTCTCGGCGCTACGATTGCCGAACAAGAACAACTACCGGCGCCCTTCCTCTCCAAACTGCTGCGCACTCTGGCCAATTCCGGCATCGTCAAGGCCACGCGTGGCCCAGGCGGAGGATTTGTGCTGGCGAAAAAACCCGATGACATCAATCTTTTCGAGATCTTCGTGATGTTCGAGGGCATGGTGCTTGCCAATGAGTGCTTGTTGGGATGCGGCGTGTGCGCCGACGAGACACCCTGTCCTATTCACGAACTCTGGGGCCCGAAGAAAATTGTTCTCGAGTCCTTCCTCGGCGGTACGACCATCGGCGATCTTGTCCGTCTGCAAGAGAAAAATGGTCCGCGCAAAGTCATGAAACCGCACAGTCACGCGAAACACAAGTAAGTGTTAGTCCAGACCCCCTTCTGATTTCCTTACGAGGACAAGCTCCCCGTGAACGGAGGAAGGCCAGAATATGACAAAGCCCGTCTCGGAAGAGGCGGGCTTTGTGTTGTCGTTCAGACGGGCGAACACGCGGGTTCGCCCCTACATTTCTATCTTCTTCGATTTGCATGACGGCCGTGCGAAACTCCCTCGTGGCACATGATGCAGCGGTTATCTTCGAAGTGGCTCGGAAGAATCGAGTTGACGAGATTTTGATGACAGCTAATGCAGTTCGCGGTCACGATGTCTTCGCCGCTCTCTTTCAGGCGCATGATCTGAGGATCCTCGAACGTGAAGACGTAAGAGTGTCTCATCCCGTGCTCGAGTTTGGTCGCGTACTTCGCGCCGAATGCCTCGGGCGTGTGACACTCATTGCACGTCACATTGCGGTGGCTCGACACCCGCCACCCGTCATAGGAGTCCTTCATCACGTGGCAATTGACGCACGCCTTGGGATCATCCTGCAAATAGGCATAGGCGCGTCCGTAATAGAACGTGTAGAGTCCAAGCGCGACAAATGCGCCCAGCAAAACGGCTGTGACACTCACGAGCAACTTAGGTTTGGAAGGCATGGTTGCCTCCTTCCTACTTGCTCAACATGGCAATGTCCACTTTGCCGTGCTTGTCTTGAAGTTTGATTGCGGAAATCTCGGACTGACGCGCGTCGTCCACCGCGTCACCAAGAATACGTGTGGCTTCCTGCGGACTGTGGAAGCCCATCGAGTTCTCGGCCGAAACAAAATCCCAGCGGATGTGAGCTCTTCGATGAAACTTGCGGCTCTCTTCGAGTTCATCGTCGGTAGCTCCGGCCGCTTTCGCGGCAACGATCTGATCAATCGCTGCAATCAGAGCCAGTTCCGCGCGATCCATCATCTCATAGGTGCGATCCTGAATCTCCGTCACGCGCGCGGCCATTTCTTCTTCCGAATCGCGGTGACAAACCAAACAAGAATTGGTTACGTTCATCAAAGGCGAACGAATCCAGTGATCGGTAACCTTGATCGAACCGTCGCGTGTGTAGGGCATGTGGCAATCGGCGCATCCGACGCCGGAACGGGAGTGAATGCCGCTGCTCCATAGTTCGTACTCTGGGTGCTGAATCTTGACGAGCTTTGCACCGGATTCCGCGTGGACCCAATCCGTGAAACCAATGGAATCGTAGTAGGCTTCAATGGCTTCTATCGAGAGTCCCTTGTCCCACGGGAAGGTCAGGTATTTGTCTTCCTTCTGCCAGTAGTACTCGACGTGGCACTGCGCACAGGCGTCCGTGCGTTTCAGATTCTGATCGTTCTTTGCAATGTCCATTCCGCGACGAGTCTGTGCTTCAATATAGGCGGGGCGGCGCACCAGCAGTTCCATGGTCGCGGCATCGTGGCAGTCGCCGCAGGAGATCGAGTATTGGAATCCGTGCTTCTCGACGAGGTCTTTGACGGGAGTGTTGTAAAACTCCTTGGGACTGTGCTGCTCCATGAAGAGCGGAACCTGAGGCGATTTGCAGGTCATGCAGGAGCCGGGTTTCTTGTCCCCGAGTCTCTTAATCGCGAGCATGTCGGGAACGGCGTTCATGTGACCGCGCTCTTCATTGTAGTCAATGCCGAATGCGTATCCGGCGAAGAGCCGCTTCATGCGCGGGTCCTTCTCCAGCTTGGAAATGGATTCCGAACCGCCATAACGTCCGTATTTTGCATACTTCGTGAGTTCGGACGTCTTGACCGTCTTCATATAGGCTGCATATTCCCGCGGGAAGTTGGCCTTCCAATTGTCGGGATTTGGTTCGCCGAAGGCGATTTCCTGAGTCTTGATATAGGAATAGCGGGCTTCCTGCTTCTTCTCGAAGATGTCTGTGAGCAGGGAAACGATGAGGAGAACGCCGACGAGGCTGACCAGAAATAGAATCCAGGTCAAGGCGCCGCCGCGTTCGGGGTTGGATTTTGACATATATGCTCCTTGAACGAGTGACTTGTGAAGAATTTAACATGGATTTCCTCAATTTGCAAGCAAATTAAATAAAGGAGAAACATAGGCAAGGCAACGAAAAAACTGGATTTAAGACTATTGTATCCATTTACAAGGAGGCACAGTTCAACGAATGCCAGTGACCCACTAACGATTATCGCCTCGGAGTTGCTTCTTGGACTGTGAGTTGCTATATTTAAGGTCTTGCAAAAACAGCGACACGCGCTTGGAAGGAGGTGAATCACTATGCCGTATGTAAAAGCCCGCGATGGCGAGCCGATGGAAAGACTTGTTCGCAGATTCTCAAAAGCCTGCGAAAAGGCCGGGATTCTCTCCGAAATTCGGCGTCGGCAATTCTATGAGAAGCCCTCCGAAACCGCCAAGAGGGTGGACAGCCAAACCAAGCGAAAGATTCGCAAGATCAACCGCATCCTTCGCAATCGCTGACCTGAAGCCGAAACCTGTCGCCCGGACCCCACAAGGTTCGGGCGATTTTTTTTTGCCGGATTGATTGCACGGAACCTAAGGGTTGCGTAATTTTGAGTAGGAGAAACGGAGTTATGCATATCCTCGATATTCTCATCCTCGTCCTGCTTGCAGGCTTCGCTATATCGGGCCTGAAGCGCGGACTCGTCTTCGAATTACTCGTCATCCTCGGCCTCGGTACAAGCCTGTTCCTTACTCTGATGTATCAGGAGCGACTGCAAGACTTGGCCGGGCGCATTGCCGAACCCGGCTGGGAGATGCGCTGGATAACCGGACTCGTGTTCCTCCTCTTTTTCCTGATCGTCTATCTTGGGTTCGCCTTTATCGGTCACAAATTGCACACACTGATTGACAAGACGCCCTTCAAATGGCCCGACAGAATTCTCGGAATCTTCGCGGGTGCGATCAAGGGCGCGTTCCTGATCGGAGTGCTTGTTACGGTTCTGCAATGGGCCGATAACGGCGGCCACATGCACAACTTCCTGAGCAAGTCCCAACTGATTCGCTGGGGAAGAAAAGTCGCGCATAACATCACCTATTGGGAACCGTGGGGAAAGGGGGAATGGGTTATTCAGAGGGGATGGGGGATGGGGGATGGAATTGGAGAAAAAGAGAACTGTGATTGCTGAAGAGACATTGCGAGCGCTCGAATGGGAGCGCGTGATTGAGATTGCAGGATCATTGGCCGCTTCGACTTTGGGTTCGGAGCGGCTTTTCGAGTTGGAGCCTCCGCTCTCAAGACAACGCGCCGAATTGCTGATCTCGCGCACGCAAGAAATGGTGCGCGTGCTGACCGAGACGCAGGGCGGATTGCAGATTGAAGGACTCGTTGATATTCGCGATACGCTCACTCGAGCAAGCGTTCAAGGAGCGAGTCTCGAACCTCTGGAACTCCGGCAGATTGCCGAGACGCTTAAGTGCGCGTCAAGAATCAAACAGCAGCTCGAAAAAAGAAAAAGTGATCTGCCGGAACTTGGCGGACTTGCCGAGAGACTCTGGGACTTCGCAAGAATCGCGAAAGATATTGAGAAGTCCATCGGCCCCGACGGCCTGGCTACCGATGACGCTTCACCCGAACTTAAGAAGATTCGACAGGAGCGGTCGCGGGAAAACCGCGCACTGGAATCCAAGCTCGAATCGGTGATGCAGAAATGGGCCGATCAGGGAGTGCTGCAGGACAGCGTCATCAACTACCGCGACGGAAAACTCGTTCTGCCCGTTAAGGACGAAGCCAAGCATCGCGTGCAAGGCGTGATGGTGGACACCAGCGCTTCCGGTGCGACTGTTTTTCTTGAACCGGTCGAGACACTCCCGATCTCGAACCGTCTGCGCCAGCTTGATCTCGATGAACGGCGCGAGATTCATAAGATTCTTCTGAAGCTCACCGCGCAGGTGCATGAGCAAATCGAAGAGATCGCAATCACGGTCGAGCTGCTTGCTGAATATGATGAGCTATATGCGCGCGGAAGGCTTGCGCTCAGATGGGAGGGAATCGCTCCGGCTCTGAATGAAAGCGGCGCGATGCGACTGTGGACCGCGCGTCATCCGCTCTTGATTGAGCGAATCCGCGAAGCGCGCACCGGCAAAGTTGTGCCGCTCAGTCTCGAACTGGTTCCTCCGGTTCGAACCGTTGTGATTTCCGGCCCGAATGCCGGTGGAAAAACCGTCGCGCTCAAGACTGTCGGACTCTTGAGCCTGATGGCGAGCGCAGGCTTCTTTATTCCGGCTGCATCGGGAAGTGAACTGCCGCACTTCGCAAGCATTCATGCTGATATCGGCGACGCGCAAAGTCTCGAAAGTGATCTCTCCACGTTCACCGGGCATGTCGCACGCCTGAAGCGCATGACCGAAGAAGAGGCGCGACCCAAACTGCTGCTGGTGGATGAAATCGGCTCGTCAACGGATCCCGCGATAGGCGCAGCATTGGCCGAGGCCACTCTGCTCGAATGGACTATGCAAAATGCCGTGAGCATTGTTACCACTCATCACGGCGCGCTGAAAGCCTTTGCGCACGAGACTGAGGCAATGGTGAACGGTTCGATGGCCTTCGACGAAGAAAAGCTCACGCCGACCTTCGTGTTCCGCGCCGGTTTGCCGGGCTCAAGCTACGCTCTGGAAATTGCGCAGCGCGTTGGCTTTCCCGAAAATGTCTTGTCTCGCGCACGGGCGCTGCTGGATAAGGGTGCGCTTGGGCTGGAAGAGTTAGTCGGCGATCTATCACGCAAGATTGAGGAGTATGAAAAACTCCGTCGCGAAAGCGATCTGAAGCTCACGCAATACGAAGGGCTTTCCAAACTCTACTCCGAAAAGACGGAAGAGCTGAAGAAGAGCAAGGCGCAGGTGCGCAAACAGGCGCTCGACGAAGCGGAGAAGCTTGTTGTCGAGTCGCGCCGCGAAATCGAACAGCTTGTGCGCGAGATCAAGGAGCAGCAGGCCGACAAAACCGCCGTGCAGCGCGCGCATGAGAAGCTCAACAAACTGCGCGACAAAGTCGAATCAGAGCAGGCCAAGACTTCGCGCGAATTGAAAACTCAGGAGCCTGAGCGCGTCAAACTGGATAAGATTGAAATCGGAGTCCGCGCGCAAGTGGAAGGGATTGACGGTGAAGGTGTGATCACGAACACTCAGCGCGGAGGAAAGCGCGTCGAAATCGAAATCGGCGGCATGAGACTGTGGGTGGATAGCCACAAGCTGTTCGCTCCACCAAAGAAATCTCCGGCACGACCGCAACAGGTCAAGGTGCAGATCAAATTCACGGATGACGTCGTCAAATCGCAACTTGACCTGCGCGGCATGACCGGCGAAGAGGCGATTCCCGAAATTGATCACTATCTTGCGACTGCGAATGAATCAAGCTTCAAGCAGGTGAATCTCATTCACGGCAAGGGCACCGGAATGCTGCGCATCCGCGTGCGGGAGTTTCTTGAGACTCATCCTTTGGTCAAGAGCTATCACGACGGCGGCGCCAACAACGACGACTGGGGAAGCACCATCGTTGAATTGCATTGATCACCCCCTGTAATTCCCCCGCAAGCAAGGGGAAAATTCGAGATGAAAAAGGGCGACCGTAATGGCCGCCCTTTTGATTTGCTTATCTATCGGCAGCCACGGGGGCAGCCGCTACGGATGCTACTTCAAATAGAGCAGCTTCGCATTCTGCGTGTTGCCTTCCGACGTCGCGCGAAGCAGATAGAGACCTGCGGCGCCTTCGGGTGACCACTGAATCCGCTGC
>JADLDM010000054.1 GCA_020846695.1 bacterium
TCGGATTGGGCGCGGCAATTCAATATCTGAGCGAATACGGGATGGACAACGTCGAGCGTCACGATCACTATCTGACGACTCTCGCAGCGGAAATGCTTGGCGCTGAACCCGACGTAGATATTTATGGCCCGACCACGCAACGCAGCGCTGTGCTCTCTTTCAACGTGAAGGGCATACATCCTCACGATCTTGCCGGTCTGCTTGATCGCGAGGGCGTTGCAATTCGTGCGGGACATCACTGCGCGCAGCCTTTGATGCGCTGGCTTGGCGTCCCTGCAACCGCGCGCGCGAGCTTCTACATCTACAATCTCGAAGAGGACGTGACCGCGCTGATCGAGGCGGTGCGCGTCGCGCGAAAGGTGATGGCCTGATGAGCGATCTTTATAGCGACGTTCTGCTCGATCACTTCAGGCTTCCGCGCAACCGGGGGATGCTGGAGGATTCTACATTGACGGTCGAAGGGAAGAATCCCCTATGTGGCGACGAGATGGTCTTGCACTTGCGTGTAGAAAACGGGCAGATTACCGATATACGATTTGAAGGCACTGGCTGCGCGATCTCGATGGCCTCTGCTTCGATGCTTACCGAAGACCTGAAAGGGCGCACACTCGATGAGGTGGACGCACGCATCGCTCAGTTCCGCTCCTTCATTCGCGACGGAAATCAGCCGGAGGGCGAGGATCTGGGCGACATGATTGCCCTGTCGGGAGTGTCCAAGCTCCCCGTGCGGGTGAAGTGCGCGACTCTCCCGTGGACGACTCTTGAGGAAGCTCGCCGCCGCATGAAATAGCACAAGACAATTATTTTCAATATGATAAGAGCACTCAGACGAGTGCTCTTTCTTGTGTTGCGTTTCTCGATCCAGCTCTGAGGGATTGCAAAAGCCCATAGCGTATGCTATATTATGCGAGTTGGGAAGTGTGGCCTATAATTTGCGCTTTTCCGGGAGACTACACTCTGAGGTCTTCGTGGAAAAGAAATTCACTGATTTGCGTAAGGTCTGTTTGGTTGGCATAGACACGCTGACGACCGCCGTATCACGGATGTTGCGCCGCCGCGGCTTCCGTGGCACAATTTACGCTTTGGACGGCGGTGGCCATGTCAAGCTGGCTTGGGCAGCACGTATCGCAACGGACGGTGGCGAATCCTATGAGGAGGCGCTCCGCCAGTGTGATCTAATTGTGCTCTCTTTTCATGCCAAGGACTACGGCGAACGCCTGCTTGACGTCTTGGTCAAGGCAGATCCGGATTCGCTAATTCTCGACATGTCCTCCGTAAAGGGCCATGAAGAAGCAGTGGTCGAGGAGTCGGGTCGCAAAGACGTGCGCTATGTCGGTTTTCACCAGATGAATGAAGCAGCGCTGGAAGTATCGCTCGAAAAGGTGAACGAGTTCTACTTTGATCACAAGGCGATCATCCTGACTCCTCGCGCCAAAGAAGATTACGCTTCTTATCGTTTGCTGGCGGATTTGTTCGAATCATCCGGGGCAACAGCGATTGCGATGAGCCCGCAGGATTTTCATCGCAGACTCGCGCTTCTGAATTTTGTCCCCGACCTTCTGGATTTTGTGGAACTTGAACTTGCTCTTGGCGGTTCGGAGGATGAACACATATCGGTTGAGTACTTGGGTCCCCGCCTGTACAAACGGCTCGAAGAGCTTGCCGAGCGGCATCAGACGGAATGGTACAACGCGATGCGCGGCTGCGGCAGTCCGCTGGGAGTTCTTCTCAATGATCTTTCAGATCGAATCGCCTCCATTCGCAATTCACTCTGTCACGGAGAGTTGAAAGACCGGGTGACTAAATTGCTCGAGCGCTGTGACTATCTGATCGGCGCGGAAGAGACCGTATCTAAGCAGGAGTTGCTTGTAATGACGGGCGGTGATCCGAAGATTCTTGAGCGGATTTCCGTCGTGCTGGCCGAAGCTCGTCTTGCCATAGACACCTTACACCGCATGAGCGGCGACACGAACGGCGCTTTCAAGTTGGTCATGAAGACGGATGAGGACAAAACAAGAGCCGCGCAGCTGTTGCAAGGCGCAGGCATTGAGGTCATGACGGTTGATTAAGTTTACGTCGGAGCATTCTGCCTCATCGGGAGGCGCCTCGCATCACAATCTGGACGAGATGTCTCTCCCGGATACTCTCGATCTCCTCCATGCTGACTTTCGCAAGGCCGCGATTCTCGGCGTGGGATTAATCGGCGGATCGGTTGGGCTGCGCATGAAGAAGATGGACTATCCGGCGACGATTGTGGGATACGACCGCCAGGAAGTCCTCGATGAGGCGATCATGCGCGGCGCGATTGATCAGGGCGTCGGCGATATCAGCGAAGCGGTTGTGGGAGCCGATCTGATCGTACTCGCGATGTCGGTTGAAGAAGTGGAGCGTGTGCTGCCCACTGTCTTGCGCACGGCCAAAGCGGGAGCAGTTGTAACGGATACGGCAGGTGCGAAGAAGGCTCTCTGCGAGCTGGCGCAATCTCTCGAAAATCCGTCCGCAACCTACGTAGGCGGGCATCCGCTTGCGGGCAGCCGAAGTCA
>JADLDM010000055.1 GCA_020846695.1 bacterium
CTTGCGTTTTGACTCTCGGTCGAGGAGAACCACGAATACTTCGTACTTGCCGGGCGCCACGAAGAATTCCTCGGAATGCACGGCGTTCATGGTGCGGCTGTTCGTTTGCTTGAAGTCATTTGTGCGCACAGTTGTGGTCGTCGTCCGCTCGCCCTCAAGCACCTTCTCTTCATCGAAGAGCGAAACGGATGACTCTATCGAAGCCGCAAACCCACCGGCGTCGTCTCGGACAAAGACGAGATTGTCGTACGGAAAAGAGTACGCGACGAAGACCCGCGCGCTATCCGCGGAAGTCGAGAGTCGTTGTCCCGCCTGACAACGGAAACTCGCGGGGTTCTCCTCTTCCATGCCGCGCGGTCTTTGCGCAAACACGCAAGATGACAATAAACTCAGTGTGACAAGACAGGCAGTGCAAAGCTTCCGCATGTATGACTCCGCGTCTCAACGTTAGCACTCTCGCAGATTCCGTCCAACTGATAGGCCGCCGCTCCGGTGATCTTCACCTGATGAAGTACCCCGGGCGCGTGCAGGCCGACGATTCTCACTCGCGCATCAATATCCGGCGCATCCCACGCGCTTCTGCCCCACGAATTTTCACGCACATTTCGTTCGACAATGACTGGAATGGTCCTGCCGATGAGCGACTGATGCTTTGTGCGGCAGATGTTCCTCTGGAGCTTCATCAAGAGATCGAGCCGCTCAAGCGCAACGCCCTCTTCGACTCGATTCGGCAGATCGCCGCCCGCAGTTCCGTCCTGCGGTGAATAGGTGAAGACGCCTGCACGCTCAAACTTCTCGTTTTCCATGAACTCGTAAAGTTCTCGAAAGTCTTCATCAGTTTCGCCGGGAAACCCGACGAGAACCGTCGTGCGCACGCAGGAATCGGGGAACTCCGCGCGAAACGCCTCGATTGAGTCGCGCATTTTCGCTGCGGTTGTTTTCCTATTCATCAGTTTCAGAATCTTCTCCGACGCGTGCTCGATCGGAAAATCAATGTATGGCGTAAGCTTCGGCACGCGCGCGAGTTCACGCATCAGTTGCGGCGGCGCTGAAGGAGGGTGCGCGTAGAGAATACGAATCCACTCGATTCCGACGATGTCCGACAGACGATTGCAGAGTTCGACCAAGGTGCGTTTGCGATAGATGTCCACTCCGTAGCTTGTCGTCTCCTGTCCGATAATTAGCAATTCACGAACGCCGGTTCGCGCGAGCAGTTTCGCTTCTTCGACGAGCTTCTCCATCGGCTCGCTGCGATATAGTCCGCGCATTTGCGGAATCGCGCAGAACGCGCAGGCGTGCGAACAGCCGTCGGAAATTCTCAAATAGGCGGAACCCGGACCGGCCTTGCCAGAATAGAGTGTTGCGTCCGTACTTTGCGCAACTGAGAGAGGGTTCGCGCCGAGCGCTTCCAACATCTCCGTCCACTCGCCGATCCCGAAGACTCGATCCAACTCAGGAATCTCGTTCTTGATTTCATCGCCGTCGCGCTGCGTCAGGCAGCCCATCGCAAAGACTCTGCGGCCCTTGCGCGCTTGTTTCCATCTGACGGATTCCAGCAAGACGTGAACCGATTCCACTTTTGCGTCGTCAATAAAGCCGCAGGTGTTCACGACCACCACATCCGCCTGCGCGAGTTTCTCAACGTAATCAAATCCCGCCTGCTTCACGAGTCCGGCCAGCGTCTCGCTGTCCACGGCGTTCTTCGCGCAGCCCAGCGTGTGGATCGTGACGCGCGGCGGACGGACGGAATCGGCGCAGTGCTTTTTCATCACCAGAGGCACGTAACGTTCGTGTCACCGAGCATACCGCGCATCTGTCTCAACACCTCTTGCGACGTGCTGAGTTTGTAGCGGCGCGAGCGGATAATCTTTTCCTCGCCGTTCTCCTGTAATCGAAAGAGCACTTCAACATCGCCGTTGTGCTTCGCGAAGAGATCTTCCAGCGCGTGGAGCGTGGTTGGTCCGAAGTAACGCGGTTCAATATCAATCAACAGCATCTTGGCGAATCGGGCTTTCGCATCTTCGACCGTGAACACCTCTTCAGCGAGAAACTTGGGGTTTTCCTCTTCACGACGGCTGACGCGAGCCGTGATCACAAGTTTGGCGTCCTTCTTAATCTTCTCGATATTCGCTTCGAGCACGTCCGGGAAGAGGACGATCTCTCCGTTGCCGGTGAAATCTTCGAGCGTCAGCACGGCCATTGGCCGGTTGCTCCTGCGCGTGACGTTCCGACGAATATCGGTGACCACACCTGCGATGCGCACGGTGCTTTGATCGGTCAGTTCGGACGTATCCCCCAAAGAAGCATTTGTGATTGCTTCGATAATCTCCCGCACATCATCGAGCGGATGGCCGGACGCAAAAAAACCGAGCAGCTCTTTTTCGCGCGAGATTTTTTCCAAATGCGGTTGATCGGGAACTTCCGGCAACTGCGGCTCGGCGCTCTCGCTTGTATCCGCGGCGGCGAACAAAGACGACTGTCCGTGCTCGCGCTCGCGCTCCTTCTCGCCTGAGAATGCAAGAAAATTCTCGGCCGCTGCGAAGAACTTTCCTCTGTGACCTTCCAGCGAATCGAGTGCGCCCGACCCGATCAGACTCTCAACGACTTTCTTGTTGACGACTCTTGTGTCCACGCGCGCCGCGAGGTCGTAAAAACTCTTGAACTCTCCTCCGGTCTTGCGGGCCTCGATAATCGCTTCAATCGGACCTTCGCCGACGTTCTTGATGTTCTCAAGTCCGCAGCGAATCACGTTGCCGTTGACCGAGAAGGTGCGATTGGATTCATTAATATCCGGAGCGATAACTTTGAGTCCGGTTCTCCGCGCATCGTTCACCAATTTCGGCATGTTCGCGGTGTTGCCGTGATAGGAGGCCATTTCCGCGGCCATGAACTCAGCCGGATAGTTGGCTTTCAAGTACGCGGTTTGAAAAGCGAGAACGGCATAGCACGCGGCGTGCGCCTTGACGAATCCGTATTCGGAAAACTTGCGAATGGACTCGTATATCTCATCGGCGGTTTTCTTATCAAGTCCGCCGTGCGTGAGGCAGCCTTGAAGAAACTCCGCGCGGACCTTTTCCATCTCCTCTTTCTTCTTCTTGCCCATCGCTTTGCGCAGAATATCCGCGCGGGCGAGCGTGAAGCCTGCAAGATCGCGCGCGGTTCGCAGCACCTGTTCCTGATAGACAATCACGCCGTAGGTTTGCGCAAGAATCGGTTCGAGTTTGGCATGCGCATAGGCGATCTTCGATTTGCCGTGCTTGCGGTCAATGTAATCACCGATCATGTTCATGGGGCCGGGGCGATAGAGCGCAACCATCGCGACGATATCGTCAATGCAAGTTGGCTTCAGTTTCGTAAGCCATTCGCGCATGCCGCTTGATTCGAGCTGAAAGACTCCGGTCGTGTCGCCGCGTCCGAACAGTTCATAGGTCTTGGCGTCGTGCTGCTCGTGGCAGGAATCAATGTCAACTTCGATTCCTTTCTCTGCGAGCATCCTCACGCAGCTATGAATCACATTCAACGTGCGCAATCCGAGGAAGTCCATTTTTAGCAACCCGATCTTTTCCACCACGTTCATGTCAAACTGTGTGGTGATCGAGCCGTCGGATTGCTTGAAGAGCGGGACGTAATCGGTCAGCGGGCCGGGAGTGATGACGACGCCGGCGGCGTGCGTTGAGGCGTGGCGACACAGCCCTTCGAGCGTCAGTCCGATGTTCCAGATGTGACGAAAATCCTCGCGCTCAGCCAGGACGTCTTCAAGTTCCGCATTGTTATCTCGCGCAGTCGCAAGCGCAGCGGTAGGACCCTCCGGAATCTTTTTCGCAAGTCTGTCCACGTCACCGTATGACACCCCGAGCACTCTGCCGACGTCACGCACGACCGCGCGCGCTTTGAGGCGACCGAACGTGATAATCTGCGCGACGCACTCTGCTCCGTATTTCGCGCGAACATATTCGATAACCTGCGCGCGTCCTTCGTCATGGAAGTCAATGTCAATATCGGGCATCGAGATGCGCTCGGGATTCAGGAAGCGCTCGAAATAGAGATCGAAGCGCACCGGATCGAGACTGGTAATTCCGAGTGCGTAGCAGACAAGCGAGCCGGCGGCGGAACCTCTTCCGGGTCCGACCGTGACGCCGATCTGCTTCGCGTAACGCACGAAGTCCGAGACAATCAGGAAGTAGCCCGCGAAACCCATCTGTCCGATGACGCCAAGCTCAAATTTCATGCGCTCGCCGAGTTCCGGAGTGACCGCCTGATAGCGGCGAGAGAGACCTGCGAACGCAAGTTTCGAGAGATAGTCAATCTCGCTCTCTTCTCCGGCGGGTAGCGGAAATCGCGGTAGGAAGCGCTGATTAAAATCGAGTTTGAGTTCGCACTTCTCGGCAACGGCTCGCGTGTTCAACAAAGCTTCGGGCACATCGCGAAACAGCTCAGCCATCTCCTGCGGTGTTTTGAGATAGAACTCCTGTGTGCCAAAACGCAGGCGATCCTTGTCGTCCACGTTGGCCGCGGTTCCGATGCAGAGCAGACAGTCATGCGCGTCGGCGTGCTCGCGCTTCAAGTAGTGCGTGTCGTTCGTCGCAATCACTTGCGCGCCAAGTTTGTCGGCGAGCTTGAGCAACTGGCGATTCAGCGCGGGCTCTTCGGGTAGATCGTGACGCTGTATTTCGATATAGAAGTCTTCGCCGAAGAGTTCCCGATACCACATCGCGCGCTCCCATGCGCCCGCTTCGTCGTCGTTCATCAGGAGCTGCGGAATCTCCGACGCCATGCAGCCGCTTGTTGCGATCAGCCCCTTTGAGTGTTTTTCAAGTAAGCCGTGATCAATGCGCGGCCTGTAGTAGAACCCCTCGGTGTAACCGAAGGAGGAGAGCTTGGAAAGATTTTTGTAGCCGGTTTCGTCCTTGGCGAGCAGCAGCAGGTGCTGCGCGTATCCTTCGCCGCTTCTTCCTCGCTGCCCGGCCGCCTTGTCGAAACGGTCTTTGCAGATGTAGGCTTCGAAGCCGACAATCGGTTTTATTCCTGAGGCAAGAGCGAGCGAATAAAAATCCACAGCGCCATGCAGCGCGCCGTGATCCGTCAGCGCAATCGCGGGCATGTCGAGTTCAATCGCGCGCTTGACCAGTTCGGAGACTTTGCAGGCGCCGTCGAGCAGACTGTATTCCGAGTGATTGTGCAGATGGACGAAATCCGCGCTCATGCTTCTCCTTCGACGCGGCGAATATCCGCGCCGACCCGCGAGAGTTTCACTTCAAGTTTTTCGTAGCCGCGATCGAGATGATAGATGCGCTTCACTTCCGTTTCGCCGCGGGCGGCGAGACCTGCGAGCACCAGACTGACGGAAGCGCGCAGGTCGGTAGACATCACGGGCGCACCGACAAACTCCTTGACTCCCGCAATCACCGCGACGTTGCCTTCCATGCGAATATTCGCGCCGAGTCGCGCAAGCTCCGCGACGTGCGTGAAGCGATCCGTGTAGATCGTGTCGGTGATGCGTGATTCACCGCCGGCAAGTCCGGCCAATGCCATGAATGGGGCCTGCAAGTCCGTTGGAAAACCGGGATAGGGATCGGTTGTAATTGCGAAGGGTTTCAGAGCGCCGTTGCGTCTTTCAACAGTGATTGAATCAGAACCGTACTGAACGTTGAGTCCTGCCGCGCGCGCAGTTTCAATGACGATTTGCATGTGCGACGGATCCGCATGTGTCAGACGCAGTTTGCCACTCGTCATCCCCACCGCGCAGATGTAGGAACCGGTTTCGATGCGGTCGGGAATCATCACGGCATCGGCGGGTTTCAGATCGGGAACGCCTTGAATCGTTAGTGTGCGCGTTCCGATTCCGCTGATTTTCGCGCCCATTCTATTGAGAAAAATCGAAAGCTGCGTGACTTCCGGTTCGAGCGCGATATTTTTCAGAACGGACGTTCCGCGCGCGAGCACGGCAGCCATGATCACGTTGCATGACGCGCCGACGCTGGAAATTGGAAATTCAAATTCCGCGCCTTTCAGATAGTCCGCTCGCGCGACGACGTAACCTTGATCAAGATCGAGTTTCGCGCCGAGCGCTTCCATGCCTTTCATGTGAAGGTCAACGGGACGCGGTCCCCACGCACATCCGCCGGGGAGTGACACACGCGCTTCTCCGTGTCGCGCCAGCAACGGCCCCAGCACATAGAAGCTCGCGCGCATGGTCTTCACTAATTCGTAGGGCGCTTCGACATGCGTCGCGTGCGACGTGTCAATATGCAGTTCATGCTCCGCTTCATCCACTTTGGCGCCGAGAATGCGCAAAAGATTGGACATCGTGCGCACGTCTTTGAGTTGCGGAACATTCGTGAAGCGATAGAAACCCGGCGCGAGCAGCACCGCTGCGAGCAGGGGAAGCGTCGCGTTTTTCGATCCGGAGATGGGAATTTCTCCTTCGAGCGGAGTTCCGCCGCGGAGAAGGAAGCTATCCAAGTGTGCCTGCCTGTTTCGTTCTTGATTTTCGTTTTGCGAGCAGATCGCTCGCAGCTTGCAGCGCGCCGCCGGACACTTCAGCGCCGGAGAGCAGAGCGGCAACCGCTGCCTTGCGCTCGGAATCTTTGAGCATCTGGGCGCGCGTGACGGTTTTCTTATGGATGACTTGCTTGGTCACTTCAAGCTGATGATCCGCGTGCGCGGCAATTTGCGGAAGGTGCGTGATCACGATGACTTGCTGTTTTTGCGCAAGGTCGGACAGTGCGGTACCGACCGCGTCGGCAACTTTGCCGGAGATGCCGAGGTCAATTTCATCATAGACGAGCAGCGGGTAACGCATCTTTTCCGCAACGACGCACTTGATTGCGAGCGTGACGCGCGAGGACTCGCCGCCGGAAGCAACGTCCGTGAGCGGAGCGAGAGCTTGGCCGCTTGAAGCGGAGAAGAGAAATTGCACTCGATCCGCGCCGGACTTGGTAATTGCGGAAGGATCATTCAAATCGCTCACGCTCGTCTCGACTTTGAAATCCGCCTTGGCAAAGCCAAGCGGTTCGAGTGACTCCCGCACTTTGTTCGCGAATCGCGGAGCGGCCTTCGCGCGCGCCTGCGAGAGCGCCGTCGCTTCTGAGATGAGAGTTCGGTTCGCGTCTTCCAGCGATTTCTGAACGGACTTCGCGCGCTGTTCGAGTCGCTCCAATGCTTCGAGCGCGGATTTCATATTTACCGCCTGCGCGAGGATTTCGGAGAGTTCCATCCCGTGCTTACGGCGAAGTTCGGCGAGCGTCGCGGCGCGCTTGCGCAATGAATCCAGTTCCGAAGGATCAACCTCTATCAAATCCGCGTAGCGCGCAGCCTGCGAAGCAATATCCTTCAGCCTCGATGACAGTTCGGCAAGTTCATTCTGCAAAGTTGCGAACGACGAGTCCACGCGCGAAATCTCAACCGCAAGATTCTTGGCCTGCCCCGTCAATGTAACTGCGCTGATCTCATCCTGATCGAGAAGCCCTGCGAGTTTCCCGGCAAGCGTTACAAGTTTCTCCGAGTGCTCAAGAATCTTCAAGCGCTCCGTCAACTCACCCTCTTCGCCCTCGCGCAATCCCAGCCGCTCGATTTCCTCAAGTTGATATGATAGCAGCGCCTGCTCTTTGCGACGCACGGCGAGTTCGGAATCAACTTCGGCAAGTTCACGCAGCAATTCCGCGCGTGCATGGTGGGCTGCGGCAACCCGTTTGACCTCGTCCTGCAATCCGGCGAAAGCGTCAAGAAATTCAAGTTGCCTTGATGAACGAAAGATCGAGAGACTGTCGCGCTGCCCGTGAAAATCCACAAGCAGGCTTCTCAAAGTCTCAATCAAATCTTTGGGCGCGGGGCGATCCTGCACGAAGTTTCGCGCTCGTCCTCCTCGCGCGAGTTCGCGGCGAACGGTCAAATGATGTGTCGAATCCAACGCATAGTCATCGCCGAGCACGGATTCAATTCCGGAGACTCCCGCGATGTGAAACTCAGCGTCAATCACGACGCGATCCGCGCCGTCACGAAGGGAAGCGTCGCCAAGCGATCCTCCGAGCAGCGCTTCAAGCGCGCCGAGAATCATGCTCTTTCCCGCGCCGGTTTCTCCCGTCATCGCAGTGAAGCCGGAAGAGAAATCGAGGCTGACTTCCTCAACCAGCAGATAATTGCGAATGAGGAGTCGCGTCAGCATGTCAGCGGCCCAGAACTGCGACCTTGCCCGTGACCGAACTTCCTGATTGCGTCGTGCAGACAAGCAGATAAACTCCGCCCGCTACCAACTCGCCGTCCATGTTGCGTCCGTCCCATCCGTTTGAGATCGCTTGCGCCCACGCGAGTTTTCTGACAAGCACTCCGGAGAGTGTGAAGACTCGCAACTCATCAAAGCGCCCGCCGATTTCCTCGGCGTCGAGATACATCTGCTGCGATCCGTCGGCGCGGAATGGATTCGGATACGCTCGCACGGTTTCAAGTTCGGCGGAGCGGCTGACATAGGGTGTGGTCAATCGTGAAAGCCCGTCGAGCGTCGCAAGCCAGACCTCACCCGTGCGCGCATTTGAAGTAATCGCCATCACGCTGTTCGATGCGAGATCGGAAGAGTAGTCAATGCTCGTGGAGGTTTGAAAGACGTGTATCCATGTGAAGGTCGGGTCGAGCACCGCAACACCTTCGTCGGTCGCAAACCACTTGTTGTCGTGCGAATCCACATGAATGTCGTTAACGCGATGACCGACCGGGAGATCGTAAAGACAGATGAAGCGCAAGGATGAGATGTTCTGCGGGATGCCGCCTTGCGAGTAATAGGCTCCGTTCGGCGTTCCGACCCACAAGTAATTTTGCGCATCCACTGCGAAACTTGTCACGAGCGGATTGATGTCCTCAAAACAGGTGGTCGCCGCATCCTGAATGTCGCGCGGATCATAGCTTGCCCAAACATCGTCGCCGATATCCGCAGGGGTTGAGCGCATATCGAGCACGTAGGTTCGAACCGTGTTGTCACCTTGCGCGCCAAGCCAGATACGATTGCTGATCGGATCTTCGAGCGCTTGCCCGATCTTTGTCTCGTCCGCCGCTGCGTCGGTTTCGGGGAGAAAGTAGTTCCACGGAGTTGGATGATTGCCCTGCGCAATCCAATCGCGTGAGACAAATGCCAACGGGCGATTTGTCAGACTGGATTGATTTGTGATCAGAATATCGCCGCTTGACGTTCTTCCCACTCGCGCAATCGGATTGTTGGGAAATCCGGGAAACCCTGACAGTCGCGCGCCGGCTTCATCGAAGCCCGCTGCTTCAACGGTGTTGAAGAACACAAGGCTGTCCGGCTGCGCCCAGCAGACTCCCGTGAAGTCCGAACCAATCCACATGCCACCGAAGGGATCGGCGGCCATGGTGTTGGGCGGGTTTTGGAAGAAGTGACCGTCGAGCGTATCATTTCGTGTGTAGGCGGTCCACTCCTCGTCTTGAAGGAGCGAGACGCCGTTGCGATTGCCTCCGGTTGCGGCCCAAAGTCTGTTTTGGGAATCAATTTCAACTCCGACGACGCTGTTGCCGCCTATTCCTTTTGGCGCGAGAGTCGGCGAGAGTATCTCACCATCCCATATTCTCAAACCGCCCGGACGCTCCGCTTGATCCGCGATGCCAAGCGCAAGATGCGACGCACCGTCCACTTCGATCTCGGCAAGCGCGGCTATGCCCGGAACATTTCCGATTGCGGATTGAAAAACATCGCCGACGCGTTTGAACACTGAGCTTGCTCCTGTTCCATAGACGTCGAATCCTACAACCGCAAGATTGCGAATCGTTTCGGCAGTTTGGTGAAAGCTGCTGAATGTTACGCCGTCGAAATCCGCGAAGCCGGATTGAAAAGCAATAACGAGTTGATTCGGATCCGCGACAATATCCACGACGTTGTTGGCGGGGAGACCGTTCGCGCCGGTGAAGTTCTCCCATGCGGCAGGAGCGGAGAATTGCGGAGTGCTAAGCGGTGCGCGTGCAAGTCCGGCGGCCGTTGCGGCGTAGAGGTGGTCTTGGAAGATTGCGAGGTCTTGAATCGCGATGCTGGTCGGGAAAGAACCCAACACGCGCACGCGCTCGATCACGCGGTAGTTGTCTACGACTTGAAAATAGGCAAGGCGATAGAGTCCGTTGTTCGCGCCGAGAAACATTTCAGTCCCCACGCGCACTATCGCAGAGACGTCGAATATCTCGTTGGCGAGATCAGTTACGATGCGTGTGGAGCCGTTTTCGGGATTCAGGCGCGTAATTTGTCCGTCGGGCGCGACGATCCAAATCCAACCCTCGGCGTCGCGTCCCAATCCGGCGGTTGCGTTCATCGCAAGACCGCGCGTGTTGTTGTACGAGTCGAAAGAGTTGTTCGACGGATCGAAGTTAGCAAGTCCGCCCGATGTTCCGAGCCATAACACGGAATCGGCGACCAGCAGATCCTCCACGCTCGATAGAGAGGTGTAGGTGGTCCATCGGAACGGCGAGGCCCAGAGCGATTGCGCGGCAATCAACAGGAAGAGCAGCGGCATGATAGGCGCCTTTGATTTTAGAAGGGACAAAATCACGAGCCAGATGCGATATGCTGCTCCCATTGTTTCAGAACTGAGTAAAGATCGAGCGCGGCCTTGGCGGCTTCTTCGCCCTTGTTTCCGGCTCTTCCGCCCGCGCGCTCGAAAGCCTGCTCGACTGTGTTTGAGGTGATCACGCCGAATGTAACGGGAATCAAAGCGGATTCCGCTACTTGCGCGAGTCCCTGCGCCACGGATTGACAAATGAAATCGAAGTGCGGAGTCTCTCCGCGAATCACTGCTCCCAATGCGATCACGCAATCCACGTCAATCGCGGACGCGCAATGTGCCGCGGCGGCAGTGAGTTCGTAAGCTCCCGGAACTTCGAGCACGTCTATTTTGTCGTCCTGGATTCCACGCGCTTTCAAGGTAGCAAGTGCGCCTTCAAGCAGTTTCGACGTGACGTGTTCGTTGTACATCGAGCGCAGAATCACGACGCGATTTTGCGGAAGATGTGAAGGCTGTGCTGTGAAGATGCGCGTCATGCGACGACCGTCTTTCTTTCTCCAAGCAGACTTACGGAGAACTTCTCGGCGTCAAATTCGGCGAAATCTTCGAGGCTCTCACCGAATCCGACATAGCGAATCGGGAGTCCCATCGTGCGCGCAATTGAAAGCGCGACGCCGCCCTTAGCCGTGCCGTCAATCTTCGTCAGAATCAATCCGGTGACGCCTGAGGATTTTGAAAACTCGCGGGCCTGATTCAATCCATTCTGTCCCGTGGTTGCATCAAGCGCCAGCAGGACTTCGTGCGGCGCGCCCTCCAACCGCTTGCTCAGCACTTTGGAGACCTTCTGCAACTCCTGCATCAAATTCTGTTTATTGTGCAGTCTTCCCGCGGTATCCACAATCAGAATTTGCGTTCCTTTTTTCTGCGCCGATTGCAGCGCATCAACCGCGACGGCTGCGCTGTCTCCGTTCGGTTCACCCGCGATCACGGGAATTCCCGAGCGTTCGCCCCAAATTTTCAGTTGATCAATCGCGGCGGCGCGAAACGTATCTGCGGCGGCGAACATCACGGAGCGTCCCGCGTCCGCATGAAACTTCCCGAGCTTTCCGACGCTTGTTGTCTTGCCGGTTCCGTTCACTCCGACGACAAGCACGACGTGCGGCGCGCCCTGCGCTACTCCGTTTCCTTCCGATTCCTTGAGCAGTGCAATAATCTCCTGTCTGAGCAATCCGTCCGCATCGGCTTCGGGTCCCGCCTTCTTACCGGCCTCTTTCAAGCGCGTAATCAACAACTCTGCGGTTTCCAATCCCACGTCGGCGGAAAGCAATACGTCTTCGAGTTCCTGCAAGAGTTTCTGATCGAGCTTGCGGCCCGGAGTAAAAACTTGCGCGAGCTTTTCGGTGAGCGTGTCGCGGGTCTTGGTGAGCGCCTGCTTGAGTTTATCGAACAGGCCCATTGTTTCAGGTGAGGTGTGAGGCTTCCGGCGCAGCGCCCCAATTCAGTTTGGCGCGAAGCACGTGATAGAAATCGTTGCCTGTGATATTGACCAGGCGCGTGGTGCAGCTTGCGCGCTTCACGGTGACGGATTGCCCAGGCCGCATCTTGAGCAGATGCGAACCATCGGCCGTCAGCACCGCGTCGCCTTTCGCGCGCAAGGTTGTGCGGCGCGTGTCGGCGATTGCAAGCGGACGCATCGTTAGCGTGTGCGGACAGATCGGCGTCACGATGATTGCATTCAGGCTCGGTTCAATCAGCGGCCCTCCGGCGGAGAGTGAATAAGCCGTCGAACCGGTTGGCGTCGCAACGATGAGACCATCCGCGCGATAGGAAGTCAGCGGCGTGTCATCAATGAAGACTTCGAAGACCTGTGTGCGCGAAACGGTGGTTTGCCCGAGCACAAAATCGTTGAGTGCAAGAAAAGTCCTGGGGTCGCCCGCAGTTTGCGCTTCGAGCATCATGCGCTCTTCGACTCTGAAGTCTCCCGCGAGAATTTGATCGAGTCGGTCGTTTAATTCGGACGACAAGAGTTCGGTTAGATAGCCCAGTCCGGGTCCGAGATTGATTCCAAGAATCGGTTTCCGATGCTGGGCCACTGCGGCTGCGGTATTGAGCAGCGTTCCATCGCCGCCGAAACTCAGAATCAGATCCGCGTGCGCAGCCACTTCTCCATGCGGGCGCAAATCAATAGCAGGAAGATCAACTCCCTTGTTGCCGTCCTGATCAAGAACAAACCGAACTTTTCTTGCGCACAAGAGCTTGATGAACTCCGACACGACCGGAACGAACCGCTCCTTGGTCGGATTGCCCATGAGTCCGAGAATCACGGCGTCACCTGAGAGTGGATGTGGTTACTCATCTCCGTCTCCGTCATCTTGGGAAAGCGATTCGGTTTCCGCGATGAGTTTCTTGAGCGAAGTTTCCGCTTCTTTGAGTTTTGCCTGACAGAACTGCACGAGCTTCTGTCCCTCTTCAAAGGCGCCGACGGAGTGTTCAAGCGATACATCGCCCGCTTCGAGAGATTCAACCAACTCCTGCAAGCGTTCGAGCGCCTGCTCAAAACTCTTAGGTTCGACAAATGAACTTTTTTCGGTCTTCGCTTTACTGCTCATCGAAAAGGTCCGGCGTATTAGGTTGAACGGTTCGCGCAGAGAGGTTTCCGTCGGCAAGCTCGATGTCGAGCAGGTCCCCGGGCTTGACGGACGACGCCGAGCGGAGCACGAGTCCCTTCGGCCCGCGCACGACGGCATATCCGCGCTGAAGGATTCTTTCCGGGCTCACGGCCTTTAGCAGTTCGGCGAAGCGATGAAGCTGCGACTGCTTGTCCGCGACGAGTGATTGTGACGAATCGTTCAAACGCGCTTGCAAGTCATCGAGTGTCTGCGCTGCCGTTTGCACGAGGTGCATCGGCTGACGAAGCGCCCAGTGCGAAGACAAGGCCGCGAGTTCATGACGCAGCAGCTTCACTCTGTCCACGGTCATCTTGCTTAGCCTGCGTTCAAGCTGCAAGAGTCTGTGCGCAATCGCGGCTCCGTCGGGCAGCACGATCTCCATCGCGGCGGAAGGCGTGGCGGCGCGCACGTCGGCGACGAAGTCCGCAATCGTGAAATCTATTTCGTGACCGACCGCAGAGACGACGGGGGTCGCACACTCAAAGA
>JADLDM010000056.1 GCA_020846695.1 bacterium
CTGTTCATTCAAGAGAGCAGTCATGAACTCCGCAACCTTGGTGTTGGAACTGGTCATTCCCGAGACGTGAATGCCCGGACCATTGGGAGTCGGCGCCTCTTTCACCTCCGTCAGCCAAGTCAGACCAGGAAGTCTGCGCGCAAGCATCTCGAGCAGCTCAACGCGCGCAAAGCGATTCTTGTCAAGCTCCTGAATCACGTCTATTCGCTCGGCAACGTCCGCGCGCTTCGTCGTGAGTTCCTCTACCACCTGGATCTTATCGCGATAGAGATCCGTTTCGGCGCGAATCGCTTCCAATCGAGCGCGCACCGACGAGAGCTTGCTCTCCTGCGTGATATGCATAATCAGCGCGCCAAGAAATACGGCCGAGATGCCCATGATCGGAAGCATTGCTCCCGCCCCGAGGTATCTGGCCCGCTTGGTCTCCGGACGATCCTCCTTGAATACAAGGTTGAATCCCGGATGACTCCCCCCCATCGAGCGTAATGCCAGACCGACTGCACAGGAGTAAGCTGAGCCGTCGTCGCCTTGAGGAAGCACCGTGTCATTCTTCGCATCCATCCTGCGAAACGGATTCGCAATCTGGACGTCAATGCCGAATCTCTGTCGCAAGGCGGGCTGAATACATGGCAGATTTGCGCCGCCGCCGCAAAGCACAATCTGCTGAATCGGTTTCTCAGCAAGCACACCAAGATATTCCGGCAAAGCGCGCTCAATCTGTTCAGCAAGCCGTTCGCTCATACCACGCGCCACGGCATCAAGAGCCTCCTGCTCCTCTTCAGTGAGTGACTGCGAGGCGAGCAGAGAGAGAGCCTTTTCGAATCCGATTCCTCTGTGCCGCATCAGCCCTTCAACAAACGCCTTTCCACCCACCGGAATACTCCGGTTGGTCTCGAACTGAGACATGTCGTAGATCATCACTTCCGTCGACTGAAATCCGATGTGAAGCGCGCACACGATCTCTTCAGTGTCCAAGTAACCGGACTCGGTCAGAGCCGCCTGAATCGCAAAGGGAGCGGCTTCCAAGAGCTTCGGCTTGAGGCCCGCCCAATAGAGGGGCTCCGTCGAATCGAAGACAACTTCGTTCTTCACTGCCACGAGCAGCACGTCCATGCGACCGTCGTCCAAATCCTGATGCTGGCGTGCGTAGTCTAGCGAAACCTGACTCACACTGAACGGGAGATTTGCGTCCGCTTCAAACTCAATCGCAGCGCGAAGCTCGTCGTCGGTCATCGTGTCCGTTGAGATTTTCTTGATCATCAACTGGCGTCCGCCGACAGACACCGCGACGTCCTTGCCTTTCAGACCATTGGCTTTCACCAGCCGCGCCAGCGCATCCGTCACGACCGGAGCATCCATCCACGCGCCGTCCACGATAGCGTCCTGAGGAAGGTCCACGCGAGAAAGCTTATCTACAACTACTTTGTCGCCGGAACTCTTCAGCATCGCTACGTGAATGCGCCGACTACCGATGTCAACGCCAATTCCAATCCGATTTCTCTTGCCCATGCTCCTTGCCTTTCTTACTGCACACTCATTGCAGAAGTCTGCGCGCCTTCATAATCGTGGCCCGACTGCGCAGATGTGAATCCCGCTGCCTGCCGCGGGAGCATCAAGTGAAATTCTAATCCGCCTGCCGCCGACGAGCGGACGCTGACCGCGCCACCCATCGCCTCTGCAAACAAACGAGCCACATAGAGCGCCGAGCGGCTGCCCAACGCGGTCTCCTCACTGCGAGCGGATGGCGGCCGCAAAACAAACAACGTGCGCAGCAGATCCTCGCTCACGCTGCTGCCGTTGTCCGAAATCTGAATGTCAATGTACTCGCCGCTGTCCTGCAGCTTGACGTGAATCTGTCCGCTGTGCGTGATCCGCATCACACAGTGTTCTAACAGATTCTGAAACAACCGAACCAAGGCAGCTTCCGGCACGTGCATCTCGACGGAATCCACCGGCTCGTCACGGCAAATCTTGATTTCGCGACGCTGCGCCTCCGCTTCAACCGAGACCATCGCTGCGCTCATCAGAGACTTCACGTCGCAAAGTTCTGCGGGCGTTATCGAGTCATCGTGAAGCCCGCGCGCACTGAGCAGATTCTCAATCGTGCGGCTTAGCGCTTCGATTTCATCCATCACCACACGTCCAAACTTCGCTCTCTGGCTCTCGCTAAGTGAGTCGCCGCCGCGCATGGAGTAGATGTAGCCCTTAATCAAACCAAGCGAGGCGCGAACCGCATATTCGACTGCCGAGTCGCGAGTCTCTTGCGTCTCCCAGAGCTTGTCTTCCAGCAGCGCCTCTTCCGTAATATCTCGGCCCACGCTGAGGATCGCAACCGGCTGCCCGCCGCTGATCACGGGAGTCTCACAGAAGTCCAGAAGACGCACTTGTCCGGAGCCGTTCTTCATCTTGCGCAAACCTCGCTCCGCTTTGCTACCTGAAAATAGACGCTGCCATCTCTTCTGTGCGAAGCTCAGTTCTTCACTGCTCAGCCAAACGGAAAGGCCCTTGCCGATCGGAGAGTCACCGCCGCTGCCAAACTCACCTGCGAAACGATCATTACAATCAAGCAGCGTTCCGTTAACGTCAGTCAATAGCAGATGATCCGCAGATGCGCGCCGTAAGACGTCTTCGAGCTTCGGAGTTCTTGCTTGGGCTCCGGAATTAGATGCCTGCGACACGCTGGGCCTCCTCGCTTGTAGATTCCTCAACTGCACGAGTGATTGCCTGAATCAGCTCCTGCGGCGCAAACGGTTTCATTAAACGAATTGCGCCGCGCGGAAGCTCCCGCTCAGGGACTCCAGTCCACGCGCTCACGTATACAATTGGAATGACCGCGCTTTCCTCGTTGATCTTGAGTAGCTGTCCGAGTTCCACGCCGTCCAATTCGGGCATCAATACATCAGTCACGATCACGTCAGGACTGCCCGCCGCGAGGCGCTGAGGAACCCTGCGCGAATCCGTTTCAGTGTAAACGTCGAAACCTGCGTCCTCAAGCATGAATTTGACAAGCTCCAGATAGCGCGCGTCGTCGTCTACAACAAGCACCTTCAAATTTGACTTCATTCTCGCATGCATAGTCGTTCTACTGTTCCGTGTCACTCGCATTGCCGCTCTTCAATATTTCCGCACGAAGTTCAGACAAAGATGTTTGAAGGTCAGAAATCGCGCTCAGTCTGTCCAGTGTGGACGCATCGCAAAGTCCTCCCGACGCGTGACGGTGCAGCAAGGCTCGCCGCGTGGATGCATCGGGCGCATCTATATTGACGATCAGCCCGTTCTCAAGCTCCTTGCGAAGGCAGGGGAGCCAGCTTGGATTGATCAGTTCATCCGCCGTCAGAGTGCATACCACCCACACATTGCGCTTTCGAGCGGCGGTGATTAGATCGCAAAGCTCCTGCTCAACCGCACGCGCGCCGGAGACGTCGCCAAGACCGTGAATGAGTACGAAGTTTCTGTCCCGAAGCTCATATCTTAGCAACTGACTCTGCCCCGCCAACGCAAAATCCGCGATTCTTTCCTTCAACTCCGCACCGGTCACCAACAGCCCCTTCATCATTGGATGCTTGCGCGCGACATACGACCCGATTGCATGCAGCAAATGGCTCTTTCCGCACCCTGCGGGACCGACGAACAAGATCGGGCAACTGTACACGTCACGTGAATTTGCTGCGATTTGATAAGAAAGATTTCGAGCTTGACGGTTGCCGTCGCACTCCAAAAAATTGTCCAGAGTCGGCGGATAAGGCGATTCGCACCGCCATGAATCCTCGCTGCTTCGAGCGATCCCCGATTCGCCTCGCTCAATCCGCGCGCCTTCTCCATCTGCCGCCGCCTCATAGTAAAGATGAAGCGCATGCTCCATCGCCTCAGGGTCGGCAAGGAACGGTACAATCTCGTGATCCGTGACGTCGCGAAGCGCCTGAAGCGCCGTGGGATCTTGTGGGTCGCTCATCGCAACAACCAAAGAGTTCCCGCTCCGACGCAAGGGAAGCAGACGATATCGAACCGCCACCGCTGCAGGAACATGCCGCACGGCCTCTCGATCCACGTCCACTTCCTCAATGTTGATCTGACGAACCTGTCGGATTGATGAAACGATTCCCGCCAATTCCGACTCCGACAATAGGTCGAGCTGCGTCAAAGCCTCAGCAAGACTTAGCGAAGACCCGCTCTGCAATTGCCGCACAACTTCCAATTGCTCGTCTGTCACGAGGTCTGTCTCGCGCAAGCGCGTCGCCAGCTCGCGATCAACCGACGACGTACTACTCATGCTCTTCGCCCTCCTCCTGCTCGATCCGCAGAAGCTCCTTGCGCAACTGCTCCCCTGCCCAAAGCAAATCGCCGGTCATTAGCCCTGCCTCGCCGATCAAAA
Source organism: bacterium (assembly GCA_020846695.1). Taxonomy (GTDB): domain Bacteria; phylum Electryoneota; class RPQS01; order RPQS01; family RPQS01; genus JADLDM01. Next base: position 4,373 of record JADLDM010000056.1, read on the forward strand.
CCAAACGCCGATCACGATGCCGAAACTCCCAACGCGATTGCCGGGGAGTCTGTTCGATGATGACGCGATCTCCGTCCCCCGAACCTTGAGTCGTGTCCTCACTCGCGTTGACTTCTTTCTGTTCCACGCGCTCGACAATCCTCTTGATGTGCGCTTCAAACCCCACCAACCCACTCATCCTGCTCTTCAGCGCCGAATAGCGCTCCTCTAACCGGACATGTAAGGGCATCGGAGAATATAGTTCCGGTGAGGACGGCGCCGCTTCGAAATGCTTCAGCGCGCGGATCAAGCTTGCTGTCTCCAACCGAACTGTGCGCGCAGGCGGCAATTCCTGTTCAACCAGAAAGTGGCTCGACAATTTTCGTGAAGCCGATGCCTCAATTGCTTGCCAGCCTGTGAGACCAGATTCGCTCTGCGCGTGGGCGATCTCGCCGCGAACCATCCAAACGCGCAACGTTGTGCCGTCGCCTGAAAACTCCAAGCGGCCCGAAAAGCCTACGCGCTGCTGTTCCCCTAAAATTTCACGCATTGTGCCCGCTTCCATCTTGCCCTCATCTGTTGCCAAGTTAACTCACTTCCGCGAGTCTTGATGCCGAGGATTTAATGCCCTTGACCGCCATCTCAAGATCGTTCGGATTGTTCGCGCTCTCCATGGCCGTCGCAAGATCAATCATGCCCTTCTGAAACATCACAAGTATTGACTGATCGAACGTCTGCATACCGTGCGTGCCCCTGTCGTCTTCTATCAGTCCGTTAAGAAGATGCATCTTCTCCGGTATCATCAGGCACTCCCGCACCGCCGCCGTATTGACCAAGATCTCAACCAACGGGACGCGCCCCGAACGGTCGCTTCGCGAAACAAGACGCTGCGACACCACGGCTTGAAGCGCGCCCGCAAGCATCGAGCGAATCTGAGTCTGCTCATTCAACGGGAAAAATGAGATAATTCGATTCACGGCTTCGACCGCATTCAGAGTATGAAGCGACGTCAGGACCAAGTGACCCGTCTCCGCTGCTTGAAGCGCTACCTTCATCGTCAGCTGGTCGCGAATCTCACCGACCATAATAATGTCGGGATCTTCGCGCAAGGCGTGAGTCAATGCCGCGTAGAACGACTCCGTGTCAATCATCACCTCGCGCTGAGCAATCAGGGACTTCTTGTTGCTGAATACGTATTCAATCGGATCTTCGATGGTCAAGACATTGCAGCTGCGAGTGCTGTTGATATGATCAACCATTGCCGCCATCGTTGTTGACTTACCCGACCCTGTCGCACCGGTCAGCAAGATAATCCCGCGACGCTGATTGCAGAGCGCTTCAACCGCCGGCGGAAGTGTCAAATCCTTGAAAGAGGGAATCTGCGTCTTGATGGAGCGAAAGGCCAGCGCCGGCGTGCCCTTCTGAAAATAGACATTCACGCGCACCCGTCCATGCCCGGGAACCGTGAGAGCAAGATCAAGCTCCTTCTCCTTCATGAAACGTTCGAGTTGCGCGTTGGTGAGCGCTTCGTTAAGGATGGCGCTCATTTCCTTTTCGCTCACCGGCTCCGGCCTCGTGCCAAACAGGCCGCCGTCAATGCGCAGAACCGGAACCGAGCCGACGCGCAAATGCAAGTCCGACGCCTTCTTACTGAACAGAAGCTCAAGCAGATTTTTGAGATCCATTGTGCCCTCTAATTATTGCCTACTCTGAATTCCCGCGCAGAGACCGCATCCGCCTCACCACTTCTTCCGCGAAATGAGAGCCGGGTGTTACCTGCTGATAGCACTTCAGAGCCTCATCGCCGTTCCCCATCTGCTCATGAAGAATCCCGAGATGATACTTCAGCTCATCCTGCGTCTCTTCTTCCGGTCCCGCAAGCGCCGTTTCCTGCTCGAGCAGCTTGACTGCTTGCATCGCGTCGTTGGTTTGCGAATAACAATTCGCAAGTCCGATGACGGCTTGTCGGCGAATACTCGGATCGCGACTCGCATTTTCAAATTCTGCTATCGCCGCGTCCCACAGTTTCATCTCAGAATAAACAACTCCAAGATCGTAGTGGTCCTTTCCTTCGCCGGTCGGGAGTTCTGCTGCAATTGCCGGCGCTGAAACCTCAAATTGAGGCGGCTCGCCAAGCTCTATCGGTGACAGTGTTCCCGATCGCTGAAAACTGAACGTTGACTCTGCCGGCGCGTCCGACCA
>JADLDM010000057.1 GCA_020846695.1 bacterium
GATTGTTTCGCAAATTAAATCGGTAACCTTGGAACAGCTTACACGCAGAGCTGTACACTCCTGATTGCGGGGGCGACAACGAACTCGCCGCCGTCCCACCCGAAATTCACACCATCACACCCACATCGAACAAATGGACATTGCAACCCTTCAAGCGATGACGGTTCCTGAACTCATCACACTTGGCAAGCAGCTTGAGGTGAATGAGACGACCGGGTTACCGAAGCATGAGTTGATATTCAAGATACTCTCGCGGCAGTCTGCGAAAGACGACGTCTTGACTGCGACGGGCGTGCTTGAGATTCTTCCGGACGGCTACGGTTTTTTGCGCAGCGCACAGGCATCGTATCTTCCGAGTCCGGATGACGTGTATGTTTCACCTTCGCAGATCAAGCGCTTCGGGTTGCGCACGGGGCATATCATATCCGGTCAGGTGCGTCCGCCGAAGGAGGGAGAGAGATTCTTTGCTCTGCTCAAGGTTCACGACGTGAATTCGGTGAATCCCGATGAAGCGAAAGAGATCGTGCACTTTGACGATCTGACTCCGATCTATCCGGATCAGAAGTTCAAGCTGGAGGTGGACGCGAAGGAATTGACTCTTCGTGTGATTGACATTTTCACGCCGGTCGGTATGGGGCAGCGCGGCTTGATCGTCGCTCCGCCGCGCACGGGTAAGACGATAATCCTGCAAAGAATCGCGAATGCGATTACAAGGAATCATCCGAATGTGCAGCTCTTGGTTCTTTTGATTGATGAGAGACCCGAAGAAGTGACGGACATGGAGCGCTCGGTGAAGGGTGAGGTGATCTCTTCGACGTTCGATGAAAAGGCTGAGCGCCACGTGCAGGTTGCGAATATGGTATTGGAGCGCGCGAAGCGCATGGTTGAGATGGGCAAGGACGTTGTGATCGTGCTGGATTCGATTACGCGTTTGGCTCGCGCACACAACGCAGTGATGCCGCATTCGGGGCGCGTGCTGTCGGGCGGCGTAGACGCGAATGCGCTTTATGAGCCCAAGCGATTCTTCGGAGCGGCACGCAACATCGAGGAGGGCGGAAGTCTGACGATCATGGCGACGGCGCTGATCGAAACGGGTTCCCGCGCGGACGAAGTGATCTTTGAGGAATTCAAGGGAACGGGAAACTCGGAGTTGGTGCTCGACCGTAGACTTGCAGAGTTGCGCGTGTATCCTGCGATTGATATTCTGCGTTCGGGCACTCGCCGAGAGGAGCAGCTTCTTTCGCCCATGGTCTTGCAGAAAATGTACGTATTGAGAAATGTACTGGATCACAACAATTCCGTTGAGTCCGCGAAATTTGTTTTGGACAAGATGCGGGACACGCGCTCGAATGCGGAATTTTTCGAGTTGATGACGAAATCGTAGGAGTAACGACAATCAGACAGTTGGACTTGAAATACATCAGAGAAATCGCTCTCTCATTAGCGCTTCTCGCGGTGTTGGGTTGCGCGCAGCGCGAGAGTGACGTTGGCGCGGACTCGATTCCGTTCAGGCCGGGCGACGAGTTTTCGCAAGTTGAGGTTCGCGCGACGCGCTCGGCGGAGTGGTCGCCTCGAGTCTCGAACGGGCTCGGTGCGGCGCTTCAAGTGGGGAGCTTCGGCGATTTCCGCTCAGTGAGCGCGCTGAAGTTTTCACCGGCGTCGCTATTGCCGGACAGTTTTTCTTTGGACACGATCAGATTGCGGTTCAAAGTGGATCGTGTGTTTCCCGATAATGTAGCCGTACCCGACTTGCGGATGTTGATCAAGGAGATCAGCGAGCCATGGGGCGAAGATACATTGATGCCGGGCAAGCTTCTTGATTCGGCGAATTACGTGACCATTGATACGATTTTGATACCGACGGCCGAGACGGGCGATTCAGTCTATTGGGACGTTCCGGATTCGATTTGGTCTCAGTGGCTTGCGGCGGATTCCGATTCTGTGAATTACGGGATTCTTCTTGAGCCGGAGGACGAGGGTGTGATGGTTGCGTTCCAGAGCGCGGAAGGCGCGGACGCTTACAAGGTTCAGTTGGAATTGATTGGCACACAGTATTATCTTTCGGAAGACGACTCCTCGGTAGTGGATAGCAGCGCGGCTTACGCGGATACGATTTTTGCGATTGAGGACGGCTATCTGACTGACGACACGAGTGAGCCTGTGCCCGGGCGTATTCGCATCAGTCAAGGCAGTGCGCGGCGCGGACTGTTTTATGTGCCGCTTGATTCGGTTGCGAGTCCTCTTAGAACGGCGGTGCGCGCGAAATTGCACCTGTTTGTGGCCGGCGCTGAGGAAAACACGGTGCGTTATCAGGGCGAGAATCCACTCTATAAGGACGGCACATTGGCGGACACGGCTTGGTATGAAAACACAGACAGCACCACGGTGCAATTTGTGGCGGTGAGTTCCTCGTCGTTCGGCGCGGATAATGTTGAGATTATTTTTGAGAACACCGGATTGGTTGCGCCATTGATTGGGCATCCGGAGACTAATTTCGGTTTTCAGATTCAGACGACCTCGGAAAGCGACGTTTTGACGCGGCAGTATTTTCATGGGCCGGATTCGGAAGTTGACAGTTTGCGGCCTTATCTTGAATTGTGGTTTGCCGAATGAAGCACGTTATCATCATACTACTGCTGATGCAGGGTGCGGTCTACGCGGGCGGTTCGATTTTTGGCGCGCAGCCTGCGGGCGATGCGCAGTCGGTCGGCGGTGCGCGCACGATTGGATTGGGCGGCGCGGGGCTTGCGCTTTGGGACAGTTTGGGTTTTCACGGTGACAACGCCGCACAGCTTGGAGCGATTACGGGAACTACGTTGCGGATTGGCGCCACTGCGGGAGTGTGGAATACGACGAGCAGTGGGATGACGGACACGGACAGCGAATTCGGCTGGCAGTCGTTCAGGTTTGTCTTTGCTCCGCACAAGCGGTATCACACGGGAATCGGGATTGATCCTATCAGACGAAGTGATATTCGGATGTTTGAGAGTACCACTGCGCAGTTTCAGACGGACACGGGTTGGGTTGATGAGCCTTACGAGCGGC
>JADLDM010000058.1 GCA_020846695.1 bacterium
AACTGTCCTTGTCCGCGAATGAAAGCGTCGCCATCATGTAGTAGGGCGCGGGGCCGTCCTTGCCGGGCCAAAACTTGTTGACGGTAAGGGAAAGCAAACCCGGCACTTGCTTAATGAGCGGCACGTGCGTTTCCCAATAGGCCTTGTCAAAGGCCGCAACATCCTGCGGATGCTTGTAGAAGGCGATGAAATTGATCATGCGTTGCGTAGTTTACGATTTATTTCTTCAATTCCCAAAGATGTTCTTCGATTCCCCACCCCGCTCCCCCGTGTCCCCAATCGGGATAGGCGCGTCTGTGCAACTGGCGCAACTTCTCACTGGAGAGTACGACCTGGTGCACTTCGCCTTCGCCGATCAGTCGCTCGTCATGGAAGGCCTTGACTTCGCAGAATAGATAATTCCCGTGTTGCCTTGTGCACTCTGCCACAAAGCGAAGTTCTTGACCGATTCCTGCGGGATTGTGGTGCCGCACAAAAACCCCTGTGCCGATGCCGTCTTCACCGTGATCGAGGTGTGGTTCCAACACGAGCCGGCTGACATATTCGGAGTGGTAGGTCAACCAATATGTTGAGTAGAATGGATGCAGTGGTCGGCCCTCGAAGAAGACAGTCATCCTCGATTCGACCACGAAACGAAACTCGGCTCGGCAGCCGACGGTAAGAGTTGGTTTCAACGGAGCTTAGCTGGATAAGGCGGGGATTTTCAAGCCTTTAAGTATAGAAATTTTCGCGCAATATGTCAACTCTGCTTGCCAATTTGACTGTGAACAACTATCTTTATCCGTTCAAAGTGATAAGGAAGCATTTAATGAAGAAATTGATGTGGGCAATCGTTGCCATTGCGCTTAACTTGAGCGGATCCATTTACGCTCAGTGCATGGATTCAATCTGGGTGATCGAGCCCGGCTCCCAGAACTTGGATTTCGGCACAGGAATCACGCTTGCAGAGAACGGCGATGCAGTCATGTGCGGTTACTACGACTACACGGGCATCACGCAAGGTCTGGGCTGGCTGATCAGAGTGAATCCTGCGAGCGGAGCGACCGCGTGGTCGAGAACGTTCTCGTACAACGGCGGGCAGAGTATCTTTCACGATGTCTTCCGCACGAACGATAACGGTTACGTGTGCGCAGGTTGGATGCGCATGCCCGAAACCAATCAGCAGTACTATTGGCTCCATCGCGTGAATTCGAATGGCGACAGCCTGTGGTCGCGCATTTACGGAAACAACACTCTGCCGTTTCAGGGAACCTGTGTTGTTCAATCACCCGACGGCGGCTACGGAATTGCGGGGCGCGCGCACTCACTTCCCGGTGGATTTGGCGGTCACGACTGGCTGCTTATCAAGACGGATCAGAATGGGGATAGCGTCTGGTCAGTATTGATCGGCGAGCCGGATGAGGATACCTGCCGGGAGATGATCTTGACGGCGGAAGGGAACTTCCTTTTGATGGGCTATTTTTCGACGGAGCTAACGCGCAATGGAAGACTTGCCGAAGTCAGCCAGGCAGGTGAAGTGCTTTGGTCGCGCTCCTATACACAGGCCGTTTCCGTGCGGTTTGAAAGCGCGGTGCTGCTGCCGGACGGCGGCTTCATGGTTTGCGGAGTAGCGCAGCACGAAGACTCGGACATTGACGTGCTGATATTGCGCGTGGATGCAGAAGGCAACGAACTCTGGCATCGCACTCACGATTTGCTTCCCGAAGATGACGACGTCTCTACCAGCATTGTTTCGGACGGTCAAGAGGGGTTCTATGTCTTCGGTCACGGGAGCGGCACGAGTGCCACGGAGAAGAACGTCTTCACTCTGCACGTCTCCGGCTGTGGAGACATTGCGGAAGTAAAATGGTTGGGAGGTCCTTCTGATGAGGAAATCTGGGACGGCGTGCTCACGCCGGGCGGAATGCTCGTGACCACCGGAGTCGTGCGACTGTCACCCACTCAAACGGAGCTTCTGTGTCAAGGAATCAGCGCGGACACCTGCAATATTCCTCCGTGCAGTTTTGCTCGTCTTTCACCGCAGGACAGCAGCGTATTGGAGTTCAGCTATCCTCTGACCTTCACGTGGAATCGCTCCATGGATTACGACGGCGACAACATTAGCTACATTTTCCACGTGGAATCCACCTATGGCGGCGGCATCAATCCCGCAGACACGATCACCTCAGACACAACAGTCAACGTCACGATTGACATTCCCGTCTCGCCGCTCGACAACGTCTATGACTTCCACTGGACGGTTCGCGCAACCGACGGGATTGACACAGTGGATGCTCTAAACGACGAAGGCTACTTCAGGATGGACATCCCCGAGTCCGCCGACGAAGTCATCCTTCATCCCTCATCTTTCTTCCTTTCCGCTTTCCCCAATCCCTTCAACGCGACGACCACCTTTTCATTCACGCTCTTACGCGAGGAGCAGGTATCGCTCGCTCTCTTCGATCTTCAAGGCCGTCTCGTGAAGACACTTGTCAACGAGCGCATGACGTCCGGCGTTCACGCGATGCAATTCAACGGCAACGATCTTGCAAGCGGAATTTACTTCGCTCAATTGAGAACCGCGACACAATCCAACGTCGCCAAAGTGATCTTGCTAAAGTAGTTCGTCCCCTCGCTTCAGCGGGGGGACCACAGGGGGGTAGGCATTTCAAAGGCGCACTCATTCGGGTGCGCCTTTCACATCTGCACCCCTTTCTCCGTTCACGGGGAAAGGGGCTGGGGATAGGGGTCAGATTTCAACAATGTACCGTCGTCAGAAGTTCCACAATCCTCTCAAACTCCTTTTTGAATTCGACTTCAAATGTATCACGCGACGGATCGAACCCGGCTTCATGCAGCGACGTGACAAATTCTCGGTGCGATCTTCCCTTGCGGTAATCCGGTTCGCGAGGCGGAGTGTTCAGGTATCGCTCGATCACTTCAACGTCACCCGCTATGTTGATCACCGCATGATAGAAAACCAGTTCACGGTTGCGGTAGAGTGCCGTGCCCGCAATTTTTTTTTCTCCCAATGCAATGTCCGAAATCCCTCGATGTCTCAATCCCACCATACCTGCGCGTGAAAACGCCTCGCAAACAGCCTTGTTGAAGAGAACGAAGTAATCTCTCGATTGAATCTGCTTCCTTCCGTAGAGCGCGCAACTCAAGCACCACATCTCAGGTGTCAGCACAACCGCGCAGCCGCCCGTGTTCCGTTTGTAAACCGGCACTCCTTCTGCATCAATAGCTTCTGCATTCACCTCCTTTTCCGCATCGCTCCCGTTCCCAACAACCACGCACGTTTCGCTTGGTGCCCAGAACAGAAAGCGCCCGGCGCTGCCGTCGGGCGTGAGAAGTTCGAAATCGGGAAGTGTGTAAGACAGCAGTTTCACAGATTAGCTCTCGTCATTGAGCCATGGTCGCAAGGCCTCCTCGAGCTGCGGCAGATCATGTTTGGCTGCCTCCCACACGACGTCGAGGCGCACTTTGTCATAGTCGTGTACAAGAACGTGACGCATGTTAACTGCACGCCGCCAGTCCACCGAGGGTACACGTTGCTTCAAATCGTCACTGATCTTTGATGACGCTTCGCCAATATTCTGCACATTTCGAATGACTGCATCCTGTGTTCGTTCGTCTTCGAGGAACTCTTGGTAAGTCAGGCCGCCCAAGAACTCGCGAACCTTCCTTGAACATTCCAAAATGTCCCAAATGCGTCCCATGTCTTTGTCAGTTGGCATACAACACCGAGTAGCTTGACAGGATAGATCTTCGTCTATAGGGGTTCTTACTCTGCTCGACTGCTACTTTGTCAACAAGATCAACTTCTCTCCCGAACATCTCCGCAAGCTCTAACTCCATGCCTGCAAAGGCAAAAAGCCCAAACTTTCGCGAGGGCTCGAATTTGACAAGTACATCCACGTCGCTGCTTGGCCCAAAATCGTCGCGCAGTACCGAACCGAAGAGCGACAACTCAACAATCCCGTGCTTGCGGCAAAACTCTGCTATCCGGTCGCGGTCAATAGATATGCGGGGTTCGTCACTCATTATTACCTCAAAGCATCAGCATATTCATCGGATCCGCCAGCATCGCCGACAAATCCATCGTAAACCGCTCGCTATCTCCGCCGTCAACAATGCGATGATCAAAAGAAAGACTCAAAGGTTGAATCCAACCCTTTTGAATTTGGTCATTCACAATCACGGGCTTCTGAATAATTCTTCCAGTTCCGAGAATCGCAACTTCGGGATAGTTGATCACCGGCACGCCGAACATCCCGTTCAGACTGCCGTAATTCGTAATCGTAAACGTGCCCTCGCGAATCTCGTCAAGCGTGAGCTTTCGCTCTTTCGCGCGAGTTGAAAGGTCTTCAATCTCACGCGCAAGCTGAATCACGCCCTTCTGATCGGCATTCTTTATGACCGGAACCACCAGCCCGTCCGGCGTATCCACCGCGAGACCGATGTTGTAATACTTCTTCAATATCACGCGCCCGTGATCCAAATCGAGCGTCGCATTGAGCTTGGGGTGCTTGCGCAGCGCGACACACACAGCCTTGATGATGAACGGTAAGTAGGAGAGCTTCAGACCGTCCTTCTCATGCTCCCGGTTTTTCAGCGCGCGTAAAGCCACAAGCTTGGAAACCTCCACTTCGTTAAACGAGGTGGCATGAGGAGCCGTGTATTTCGATTGCGACATCCGCGCCGCGATTGTCTTACGCAGCGTCGTAAGTTCGACAATCTCCACCTGCCCGAAAAATTGTGAGTCGCCGCTCAAAGAAATCGGTTTCATCACCGACGCTTGCGTTGCAGAGACCGGCGCGGAAATCGGCATCACGGGCATCGAGGCAGGTGCAGTTCCTGCTGCGGCTCGCGCGATGTCTTCCTTCATGATTCTTCCGCCGGGTCCCGTGCCGCGCACGAGCGAAATATCCACGCCCATATCGCGCGCCATTCTTCTCGCAACAGGTGTCGCGATCAGCGCTCCGGCTCGCGTCGGTTCATCCGCCACGGCCACTCTTCCTTCATTGGTCGAGGGGAGAATTTCGTCGCCGACTGGAATTTGTCCGACGACTCCATACTGCCCGCCCTCATCGGCAGACTCCGTCCGCTCCTTCGCAAGCGCGGGAGATGCATGTTGCGTCTTGATATTCTCACGATGAGAAACCGCAGGAGGAAGCGGCACATCCGGCGCAACAATCGTCTCGCCTTTTGCTCCGATCACGGCTATCACCTGCCCGACGTGAACAATCTCTCCGACTTTGCCGTCCGTTTTCAACAAGACTCCGGTTTGCGGCACGGGAATGTCCGTCACCACTTTGTCGGTCTCAACCTTCAGAAGCGGATCGCCTTCCTTTACAGAGTCGCCGGTCTTATGATACCACTCGAGCACTTTGCCTTCGTGGATTCCTTCACCAATATCCGGAAATGTGAAATTGTATGCCATGATATTTTCCTACGAAATACTAATCTCAGTTGGTGTCAAGATCGTCGCGTGAAAGTGTACTTTGCACGTCAACCCTTGACTGTGGCTGCTGTGGATGTGAGTCAATTTGCGCCGTATCAAAACCGAGTCGCCGCTTCGCTTTCTTTATCGCTTCCTTCGGATCTCGCTTGATAACCCAATAGGCTTTGCGCGCGTTCGCGATTCTGGGATTGATCGGATTTGCGTTCAAGTCACAGGCACCAAGGCAATCGCGAAAATCAAGCCCGAGCATTCTTCGGCGGAAACGATAGGCCGCGTCACTCTGCCAGACCTCCAGAAGACTCGATTGCATGAGGTTGCCGTACAAATACCAGGATTTACAGCAAGGCTTCACCGCCCCGTCGTGACTTACAATCATCGAGTCCAGCGCTACTCCGCACGGCTCTTTAGGCCGCTGAAACACCGGACGCAGTCGCACGGGATCAAGTCCGTGCAGGCGAGCGTAGTACCAGTCCCAGTCATCGAGGTGAAGCATCTTCAGATTTGGATTTCTATCCGCCGCTGCATACGCATCTGCAATGAACTTCTGGACCGTAACTGAATCGTATCTCGTGACGCCTTGCAGGTAGTCTTGATAGAGCAGCGCTTCGTCCAAACCGTTATCGGCGGCCCACTGAACAAAGTCGGCCATCTCGTGCACCGTGTCGTTGATAATCACCGTGCTGATACGGAGCTTCAGGGTCGAGCCGGACTCATCTCGCCTCGCGATCAACCGCTTGATGTTCGCAATGACCTCCGACTGCCTCCCGAATTGCACAATCTTCGCGTAGAGCTGCGGATCAATCGCGTTGAGACTGATATTGAGAACATTACCCTGTTTGAGAAACGCTTCCTCGAACACGCCGCGCAATTGCACTCCGTTGGTTACCATATTCAGCTTGAGATGCGTATAGTCCTTCATGACCGTTCGCAACAACTCGCGGCAAGCCGGCATGATCGTCGGCTCGCCGCCCGACATCGTTAGGGTTTCGGCAGCCTCGTAAGCAGGAAGGAGTTTTTCCTTCCACATCACCTCCGCCATTTTGGTAGCGGGACTGAAATCCGTCTGGTAGCACATGATGCAGCGCACGTTGCACTGCTTCCCCATCTCAAAATGGAGTTCGCGCAGCTTGGATAGAGGCCAATTGCGCAAGTCGTTTTCAGAAATCCCGCATTGCGGCTCAGATGGCTTCATCTTGCTCTTTTCTCGCGTTGTCTCCAAGCCACTGCGCGAAAGTCTCCACTGTTTCAGATTTCTGAATTAGGCCCACCACCATGTTCGCTGCAACTTCGTTGTCCGCGCTGACCCATATTCCATTGAGGTCAAGAAACACGATAGCTGTTGCAAAAGCTGTTCGCTTGTTTCCATCCACAAAGGGATGGTTCAGACATATTCCCTTGACATAATTGGCAGCCAGCACAAACATGTCTGTTTCACCATATGCGAAGTGGTTCTTCGGGCCGTCCAGCGCGGACTCGAGAAGGCCAGGGTCTCGGAGTCCCCCCGATCCTCCGTGCGCGGCAATCATCATGTCATGGATCGCGAGCGCATCACGACGCTCAATCCAATTCGGCCCTTCCATTACTTCGCCAGCTCGCGCAGCGTGTGTTCATATTCTGCCAACACCTTTTCGGTCGAGCGAAGCACCTTGAGTAATCTCGGATCATAGGGCGAAATCCACGCGCCGGATTCAGCGTTGCTGATGAATAGCTCATCGCCGGCGTGGATGCCAAGTGTCTTGACAATCTCCTCCGGCAAGGTAATTCGCAGCTCACTGCCACTGCTTTGCACTTGCACTTTCGTCATGTCTTCTCCCTAAGTCGCGTAGTCCAGCAATTTTCGCGCGTAGAAATGGACGCGCTCCGGCGTCGGACAATACAAATCTTCTGAGCGCGGCAAGGGCGGAATCGTGTCATTGCCGCACAATCGCATCGGCGGCGCTTCAAGATATTCAAAACACTTTTCATTGACGAGCGCAATCAATTCCGCAGCCACACCGAAGCTCTTGGGACCTTCCTGCACAACCAGCAGGCGGCCGGTCTTCTGCACGGATGAGACAATCGTCTCCCAATCGAGCGGATAGATCGTTCGCAAATCACCCAACTCGACGTCAATGTTATCCTGATCAAGACTCGCGAGCGCTTTTCTGCACACGTGCATCATCGCTCCCCACGAGATGATCGTCATATGCTTGCCCTCTTTTTCGACTTTCGCTTTGCCGATGGGAATGCGATAGAGTCCGTCGGGCACTTCCTGCTTCGTCGCGCGATAAAGTCGCTTCGGCTCCTGAAAAATTACCGGATCATTATCTTCAATCGCCGCGATCATCAGACCTTTCGCATCATACGGCGTCGAAGGAATCACCACTTTCAATCCGGGTATATGCGCATACATCGCTTCCATGGATTCGGAATGAAGCTCCAAAGCCTTCACACCTCCTCCATAGGGAAAGCGAATCGTCACGGGCATGTTGCGCTGTCCGCGCGTTCTGTATCTATAGCGCGAAATATGCGTGATGATCTGATTCATCGCGGGATAGACAAATCCGTCGAACTGCATCTCGGCAACCGGGCGCAACCCGAGAACAGACATTCCCACGCACGCGCCGATGATCGAGGACTCCGCCAAGGGAGTATCAAACACGCGCTTCACGCCGTGCTTTCTTTGCAGGTGTTCCGTCACGCGAAACACGCCGCCTTCCACACCCACGTCTTCACCAAAACACAAGACCGACGGATCATCCGCCAGCTTCACATCCAGCGCGTTATTCAGCGCCTGCACCATCGTCATTATCGGCATAGGTAAGTCCTAATTGTTCTCCTCGGCATTCCCTGTCATCTCTGCGTCTCGCGCTTCTTCCCCCTCGCCTTAGCGACTCTTATTCTCTTCCCCCCTCGCTTCAGCGACTCTCATTCTCCTCCCCCCTCGCTTCAGCGATTCTCACTCTCTTCCCCCCTCGCTTCAGCGACTCTCATTCTCTTCCCCCCTCGCTTCAGCGGGGGGGTCAGGGGGGGGTAATTCTCTCTCTGATATCTTCCAACACCCACTCCAACTTCTGCATCACATCAGTATTCGTGTATCTCGCTACCTTGTAGCCATGCGCTTCCAACCAGTCCATTCTTTCTCCATCGTAAGCCACACGCTCCTTGTGAGAGTCCCCATCCACCTCGATAATCAGTTTGAACTCAGTCAGAACGAAATCCGCAATGAACGGCCCTATCGGCATTTGTCGTCGGACGCGCGTCCCGATCTTCCCTGCGCGGATGCACTGCCAGAGTCGTTCTTCGGCTTCCGTCATTGCGCGCCGCAATTCTCTCGAACGGCTCCAGTTCTGCTGCGGAATGTCTTCCCATCTCGGCATGACCTACCCCCCTTCCGTCCCCCCGCTGAAGCGAGGGGAAATTGAGAAGTTCTACCCTCTCTTCCCCTGCCATCTCAGAAATTCTTCCAAGTCCCGTTTCTGCTCTTCAAGTGAGTTTGTCAAACTCTCGTACATATTCTCAAAAAGTTCGGGAATCGGATTCGAGCCTAAGTGAATCACCTCTTCGGTCGCGCGAACCACTTGCGCCGTGCAGTATTGCACCAATTCCTCTTCTTTCTCATCAGACCAGACCTGTTTTTCAAACAGATATTTTTTGGTGCGAAGCAGCGGATCTCGCGGCTCCCAGAGCTTCTCTTCGTCAGTCGTGCGATATTTTGTCGGATCATCGGAGGTCGTGTGCGCACCGAGGCGATAGGTCACGGCTTCAATCAGTACCGGCCCGTTTCCCGCGCGCGCGTAATCCACGGCCTCTTTCGTTGCGCGATAAACTGCAAGCAGATCATTGCCGTCCACCTGAATCCCAGGCATTCCGAATCCGAGAGCTTTTTGCGCGAGCGTTTCGGCCCTCGTTTGACTTTCGCGCGGCACCGAAATCGCGTAGTGATTATTGTTGATGAAGAACACGCACGGGCACGCGAACACCGCCGCCCAATTCAGCCCCTCGCTGAAATCGCCTTCTGAGGTTCCGCCGTCGCCGACATAGGCCATCACCACCGCATCAAGTCCCTTATACTTGATCGCATGACCGAGTCCCGCCGCATGGGGAAGCTGTGACGTGATCGGCACGGAAGTCGGCAAACTGTTCACGCCCTCGGGCAACACCCCGCCCGCTTCGAGTCCGAGGTACCACTTATATAACGTGGAAAGCGGCCAGCCGTGCCACAGGTAGGCGCCGATTTCGCGGAATGCGGGCACCAGCCAATCGCTCTTGCGTATGGCCATCGCACTTCCCACGGCGCAGGCCTCCTGTCCGCGATTGACTGGCAGCGTGTAGAGCTTCCCCTGCCGTTGCAGGTTCACAGCTTTTAGGTCGGCGATTCGCGCGAAGCGCATCATCTTGTAGCCCTCGACGAGGAGGTCATCGGAGAGGTCGGGCAGCCATTCCGGGTGTGTGACCTTGCCGTTCGGGTCGAGAACTTCGAGCTTGTTCCCCGAAAGCGGGTGAAAGCTTTCAAACAGCGACGCGCCGTTCGGTTTCCCGTTCGAGACCCTATCTCCTTTTTTTGCCTTTACTTCAGTCGCCATGCCGAAAGTCCTATACAGTATGAATCTCTTAGTCCTAATCTATTTTCGAGTCAGATTCCCCCTCCCGACTTCCAACTCCTAATATAAGGGTTTTTCTCATCCTATCAATATGGTAGATGTATAGATAAGATAATAGTAGCTTAATGTGGAGCTATGCGATTCGGCGAGCCCCTGCAGTGCCTACATCCGCCGTTGTGGGTCTCCAGACCCGCAACGTCTCCTCCGGATAGTCCCCCTCGCTTCAGCGGGGGGGATCAAGGGGGGGTGGTTTCCTCGTGCACCGCAGCCGAAATCCACCCCCCTTTCTCCGTTCACGGGAGCCTGTCCTGTGTAAGGAAAGGGCCGGGGATGGGGGTCTTTCTGACATCGTAGGGACACGATACATCGTGTCCGCAACACTAAACCCCACAAAAAACAACAAGAGAGGCCGTCCCACCTCTCTTTCTTCATCTATTTTCCCAAACTCTTGTTTTATAAACACACCTTGCTCTTGACTTCCGACCCTTTCATACGTATATTCTAATGTTTCGCTTCATCCCCCATCCCCCCGCCCCCATCCCCTAACTTATCTACCCCTCCAGACCATCCAATGCTATAGCAATCCAAAACTCTCCCTCGAAAAAACAATCCCTTTCGTTTTGTCAAATATTAGCGAGACCAAACCTAAGTCTCGGCATCCGGATTCATACCTCATTTCTCTGACCTCATACCTTCCCCTTGCGCTTTCCCCATTTTCGGATAGATTACTACGGATCCCCCTGATGAACAAACCTGAGGACTATCCGTATGAAACGCACGCTTACATTTCTCTCCCTTTTCGTCGTCGTACTTCTCCAATGCCGCGATGTACTCGCCCAACCCACTGAGTGGTCTTCGCGCGGGCGCGGCGGCGGCGGCTCGCTTTTCA
Source organism: bacterium (assembly GCA_020846695.1). Classification (GTDB taxonomy): domain Bacteria; phylum Electryoneota; class RPQS01; order RPQS01; family RPQS01; genus JADLDM01. The sequence continues at coordinate 10,919 of JADLDM010000058.1, forward strand.
ATCCCGCCATCAGCCCGCTCGATCCCAACGACCTCTACATCGGCTGCGACATGTCCGGCGTCTTCCACTCCACCGACGGCGGCCTGAATTTCTCTCTGGTAAATTTCCGCGAACTCACCTCTAACTCCTACGCGCCGGTTCGCTTCTCCAGCAGTTTCGGAACCCTCTACGCGCTCGACAGTGAATACGGCGCGCGTCCCGTCAGAACTATTGATAACGGCGCAACGTGGACGCCCACATCCGATCCCACCGACGAAGAAGCCTACAACCTTTTCGTGGATCCGCAGCATCAGTATCGCCTGCTCTTGAGTTCCTACGGCGATCTGTGGTTTTCAAATACGGAAGGTGCGAACTTCACTCTGAAATACTCAGAAGCAAACGGTCTGCATCTCGCCGGTGCCTTCTTCCTCGCCGACACCATCTATGTCGCGACGAGCGCCGGACTCCTGCGCTCGACCAATGCAGGCTCCACGTTCTCCTTGATCACAACACCCGGCATTCCCGCAGGCGAAGTGTTCGTCTCATTCGCAGGTTCCACATCGAACGGAGTGACGCGCTTCGTCGCAACCACCGCACAATCGGGTGATGTCTATCCCGGGATCACCGGAAGCGATTTCGAAATCTTCACAGGACTCTACACACTAACGCTCGGCGATCCGTCGTGGACAAATCGCACAGCATCGCTTCCCGCCGGTTCGATTCCCTTCTATGTCGGCATGTCTCACAACGAAATTGATACCATGTGGGCAGCGGGTAGCAATCCGCCATTCTATCATCCGCACGTTCTGCGCTCGATTAACGGCGGCGCGAATTGGACAAGCGTGATGCAAACAGTCGGCAATCTGAATGTTGAAACCGGATGGCAGGGGCAGAGCGGCGATGAGGGCTGGGGTTGGGGCGGGCCTGCGCAGGGATTTTGCGTTGCTCCGAATGATCCGTGGCGCGCACTGATCACCGACATGGGTTTCGCGCATCTCACCACCGACGGCGGACAAACCTTTCGCGCGATCTATGTTGACCACGATGATTTGAATCCATCGGGCGCGAGCACACCGCAAGGAGAATTCTATCACTCGAACGGATTGGAACCGACCAGCGTCTGGCACATTCACTGGAGCAGTCCAGAGAAGATGTTTGCAAGTTGGACAGACATCACGGCGGGCTACTCGCTCGATGGCGGCGCGACGTGGGCGCGGCCCGATCTCGACAACAACAACAGCTATTCCGTCAACACGATCTATCACGTGGTGCAGCACACGAACGGTTTGCTCTACGGCGCGGGTAGCTCAATTCATGATCTCTATCAGAGCACCTATCTAACCGACGCGCGCATTGACAACGGCATCGGCCAGCTCTGGCTTTCGAGCGATTCCGGTGCGGCGTGGACGATGCTTCACGATTTTCAGCATCCGGTGGTGTGGCTCGCGCTCGATCCGACAAACAGTGAGCGCATGTATGCAAGCGTGGTTCACTCCACCCTCGGCGGAATTTTCAGAACGGACAACCTCTCTGCAGGTTCTGGAGCAACGTGGGTGCGTTGCACCCTGCCGCCGCGAACCGAAGGTCATCCCTATGTGATTCAGGCGCTCGATGACGGCGCGATTGTTTGCACCTACTCCGGCCGTCGCGGAGGAAATCCGCAGGTCTTCACGCAAAGTTCGGGCGTCTTCTATTCGACGGATCACGGCGCCAGCTGGAGTGATCGTTCCGATCCGATGATGGTTTATTGGAGCAAAGATATTGTGGTGGATCCGCACGATGCAACTCAAAGCACGTGGTACTGTGCGGTGCATCGCGGCTGGGGCGGCGGCGCGGTGAACAGCGCGGGCGGAATCTTCCGCACCTACAATCGCGGAGTGAATTGGTCGCGCATTTGCGATGAACTCTATTGCGAAAGCTGCACCGTGCATCCTGAAAATCCGAACTTAATGTATGTCACAACTGAAACAAACGGGCTGCTTCACGCCGACGAACTCTTGGATGCGCAACCGACGTTCTTCCCGGATGAGATCTACCCCTTCATGCACCCGCAGCGCGTGTTCTTCAGTCCGTTCAACTCTCATGAAGTCTGGATTGCGAATTTCGGAGGCGGCATGTTGTTGGGCAGCACCGCGCTCCCCACTCCGCAGAACTTGACTATCACGCGCGTCGGCGCCAATCTCTCTTTCCGTTGGATGCCGATTGAAAATGCGTTGCGCTACAAACTCTGGTCGAGCGCGAACCCGGACGCTCCGTCAAATGAATGGGCGCTCGAAGCGACGATCATTCTGAATAGCTTCACTCAAATTCCGCTTCCCGCGGATCCGCAGCGCATCTATTTTGTAACAGCCGAATGACATATGCCTCAACAAATTGATTGGACCAAAGTTCCGCGCGGAGCGGTGCTGAATTCATACGGAGAAAACACGCGCAATCTGATTGCGAAATTCGCGTATGCACAGATTCGCGGCTATCAGAAACGGAAATATCCTGATGCTCTGCGCGAAGCGTTTAGTGCGATTCACTCGCAGCTTCATCTCGGAGCAGGGCAATTTCTCTCGGTCGAATCTCCACGCGCGAAAATTCACGAACCGATTCTCGAATACAATCATCGCTACACACTCTGGATTTACAAGCACACCGACAAGTTTGACGACAACTCGTGGCGCGCCTTTGAGACCACGGTGGATAAGCTCGTCGGCACAGCCTACGACTACGGCCAGCTTCTTGATATTCTGGTAAATCAGGTTTTCGGCTGGACAGCAAATCCGCTCAAGATATTTGATTTCAGCCGCCGCAGAAAGGTCTGCTCAGTTGCCTGTCACGTCGCGCTGCTCGCCGCCTACAAGGCGATTCCCGAACTCTCGCGCCCGCCCGAGGCCCCGCTTGGCAGGCAGCACGTTGAAGTCACCTGCCCCGCCGATTTTGAAAATCACGATAGTTTCCAGGGTTCGAAATTGCCACACTTATAGGCAGATTCCACCTCTCGATTTGTGTCCCGGCTGATCAAGACAATCATAACATATTGAAAATAAACATTCTAAAAAGCAGGCACATCATTCGCTTGGAACTTCCGTGCACTTGCATGGTAGTATCAAATGTGGTATCATTTGGAATCAAGCGATGAACACTCCATTTGAACCTCGCACGTGCAGCAAAGATACTGACCCAGTGGTCTAAGGCCAAGAATCCGCCAACGTGGAGCGAGGTTGTGTCATTGCTCGAAACACATCTCGGCTTCGCGATAACTCCGGATGGAGGGTCGCGGTACAAGCTCTACCACGAATCACTCAAGGAATTCCCTGGAATGTTTTCAGATACGGGAGTGTTCACTATTGACAAGCCCCATAAGAAGGGTGATCCGTTGGACAAAGGCGCATTCAAGAAGTTGTTGGGAGCTGCCCGACACGTACTGGACAGTTTGAAGAGCACAAATGCATCGTCACCATCAGAAGAGAACCCCGACAGTGAAACCGACCATTGAAGCACTGGACAGCTATCCGGTAGAATTGAAGAAGCGTAGTGAAGACGACGGCGGAGGCTTTGAGGCCTGCTACCCTCATCTTGGCCGTATCTCTTTTTCTGCCCACGGCAAGACCCAAGCTGAGGCCCTAAAAAAACTCGCCAGTGTTGCAGAGTCCATGCTCGAGGAATTTCGAAAGCAAGGGCTGGCGCTTCCTGATCCGCCGAGCGAGCCGAACTATTATTTTAGCGGACGTTTCGTCGTGAGGCTTCCGCAATCGCTGCATGCGAGACTGAGTCGCGAGTCGGAGCAGCAGGGAGTTTCGCTTAACAGTTACGTCGTTTCGATCCTATCGGATTCGGCTCGCTCGCCCATTCTTGCGGAGACACTGATATCTCTGATTGAAATGCAGTCGAAGGCAATCCGTTCGGCTCTGAATGAATTCGACTTTAAGTATGATCCGCGTCACTCAGGCGATTTGCAGGAATTCACCTTCGATCCAAATCCCAACTTGATGCGCGGGTGCAATATCTATTTCAGAGATGCAAAAGCTTCCTGACATGACCACTACCCCTATGGATCCGAAGTCCTACAACGATATTATCAAATCCGTTCAGCTCAATGGCTTTCGTCTCGGTGACATGTCCACCGCCTTGAAGATCGAGCAACTCAATGAG
>JADLDM010000059.1 GCA_020846695.1 bacterium
TGGTACGACTTCAAGATCGTCTCACGCACCATCGTACTCGGAGTCATCGCTCTTTTTGCCGCCGCATACGTCTTGAAATTCGACCTGCCGCCGCGCTCAACCGTCGCTCTCTTCGCCGTTATCAACATCGCCTTACTCACTCTCAATCGAGTCATGTTCCGCTCAATGCGCGAACAAATGCGAGCGGGGGGAGGGTTCAGCAAACGCGTGCTCGTGATCGGAACAAGAGACAAGATGCTTCGCTTCGTCAAGACCGTGCGCGAACAGGATGAGTACACTCTCGAACTGGTCGGTTGGGTGGACACGGATCGCCAAAACTTTGGCAAGGAATTAGAGATTCCCGTGCTCGGATATCCCGACCAACTTACCGACGTGCTGCACGCGCATACGATTGATGAAGTCGTCTTTGCCGTTCCAACGCGGCAAATCTCCGATTGCACGGACATGCTCGCGCTTTGCGAACAGGAGGGCGTGCGAGCGGTCATTCTCTCAAACTGGTTCTCAAATCTTGTCGCGCATGTCTCGACTGAAATCCAGTACGACCAGCCCGTGCTGGTCTACAGCGCCGCGAAACGCAAAGAATGGCAAATTCTGGTCAAGAGACTCTTCGACATCGCTTTCTCCGGTTTCCTCCTCGTGCTCTTCTTCCCGCTGCTGCTGACCATCGCACTCTTGGTCAAGTTCTACGACGGAGGACCGATCTGCTATAAATGGAAAGTAGTCGGCTTCAACAAAGAGAAGTTTACCGGCTACAAGTTCCGCACCATGGTTGTCAATGCCGACCAGTTGAAAGCACAGCTCGAAGCGCAAAATGAAATGAAGGGCGCGGTCTTCAAGATCAAGCATGATCCGCGCATCACACCCGTCGGCGGCATCTTGCGCAAATTCAGCCTCGATGAACTGCCGCAACTCTGGAGCGTGTTTCGAGGAGACATGTCCATCGTCGGACCGCGACCGCCGCTCGAATCCGAATTGCCGCGCTTCGATAGCTGGCACCGACGAAAGCTCTCCGTGAAACCCGGATTGACCTGCCTTTGGCAAATATCGGGTCGAAGTTCCATCACAGATTTCGATGAGTGGGTAAAGCTCGACTTGGCCTACATAGACAACTGGACTCTCTGGCTCGATTTCAAAATCCTCATGAAAACAATTCCCGCCGTGTTGCTCGGACGCGGCGCACACTAAGCGAACAAGGAAATCTATTTGAGAGTTCTGGTCACTGGCGGCGCCGGCTTCATCGGCTCGCACACTACGGATGAACTGCTGAGGCGCGGTTACGACGTTACCATTCTCGACAGTCTGGAAAAGCCCGTTCATCTCAAGGGCAAACCACTCTATATCCCGAAACAGGTCAAGTTCATCGAAGGCGACGTCCGCGATCGCGAAAAAATGATCGAAGCGCTCGACGGAGTCGAAGCCGTCTATCATTTTGCCGCCTATCAGGACTACCTGCCGGACTTCAGCAAATTCTTCTGGGTGAACAGCGTCGGCACTGCGCTCATCTATGAGCTGATTGTCGAGAAGAAACTGCCCGTCAAGAAAGTCGTCGTCGCCTCGTCGCAAGCAGTAGCCGGAGAGGGACGCTACGCCTCAAGTTCGGGTGAGATATTCCATCCCGAACTGAGAACCATCGCCGCGCTCGACTCCGGCGAGTGGGAATTTCGTCATCCGAAGACCGGTGAAATACTCAAATGGCAGCCGACTCCGGAGACGGACGCAAAGCCTTTGAATCAATACGCACTCTCCAAATATTCGCAGGAACTGATGACGCTGGCTTTTGGAAAGCGATACGACATTCCTTCCGTCGCGATGCGCTTTTCGATTGTGCAGGGACCGCGACAGAGCTTCTACAATAACTACTCCGGCGCCTGCCGAATCTTCTCACTCAGCTACTTCTTCGACCGCGCGCCGCTCATCTATGAAGACGGAGAGCAGGTACGCGATTTTGTAAACATCCACGACGTTGTTGACGCAAACCTGCGCGTGCTCGAAGACGACCGCGCGAACTACGAGATGTTCAACGTCGGCGGAGGGCGCGCTTACACCGTGACCGAGTTCTGCGCAATCGTAGCTAAGGTCTTCGGCAAGGAACAGCTTGCGCCTCGCTTGCCCGGCTACTATCGCTTTGGAGATACGCGTCACATCATTTCGGACGTCGCGAAACTGAAAGCTCTCGGATGGAACCCTACGCGCAGCGCTGAAGACTCCGTCCGTGAATACAAAGACTACCTCGAAGAACAAACCGATATTGACGATATCATGGATTTCGCCGAACAGAAGATGCAATCGCTGAATGTCGTCCGAACCGCGAAAGGAGCGGTGAAGTAATCATGCGCGTTCTCGTCACAGGAGGCGCGGGCTTCATCGCGTCGCATGTCGCGGAAGGTTTTCTGAATGCAGGCTGGGAAGTTGCCGTGCTCGACAATCTGAGCACCGGTTTTCGGGCCAACGTCCCGCGTGAAGCAAAATTCTATGAAGTGGATATTCGCGACGCGGCGAATGTGAATCGAGTCGTGGAGGAGTTTCGCCCCGACTTGATTGATCATCATGCCGCGCAAATGGATGTGCGAAAATCTCTCGTGGATCCCGTCTTCGATGCGGAATGCAACATCCTCGGTTCGCTCAATATTATTCTTGCCGCGAAGAAACACCGCGTCGGGAAAATGATCTACGTCTCGACCGGAGGAGCGGTTTACGGCGAGCCGAGAGCTCTCCCTGTTACCGAGGAGCACGCCGTCCATCCGGAATGCGCGTACGGCATCACCAAGCACACCGTCGAGCACTACCTCGAACTCTACGATCTGCTCGATGGTTTCCGCTACACCGTCCTGCGCTATCCGAATGTCTACGGCCCGCGCCAAAATCCACAGGGCGAAGCGGGAGTTATCGCAATCTTCTCCGGCCTCATGCTGGAAGGAAAGACGCCGACCATCTATGGCGACGGAGAACAATTGCGCGACTACGTCTATGTCAGCGACGTCGTCCGGGCAAATCTCCTCGCAGCCGCTGAACAAGGCGACGGCGAGATACTCAACATCGGATCAGGTGTCGGAACATCTGTGAACACATTGTTCCGCCATCTTGCCGACTTGAACGGCTTCCGCGACAAGCCGATCTATGCTCCCACGCGAACGGGAGAAATCAGAGCCGTCTATTTGGATTCGACCAGAGCGAAGAACATCCTGAATTGGGAATGCCGCGTCCCTGTTCCCGAAGGGCTTCGCCTCACTTTCGAGTGGTACAAGGAAAAAACGATCGCTGTGCGCGCGTGAAAGCTCTCGTTCTTGCCGCAGGCGTCGGAAGCAGACTCGGCGAAATCACGCAGCGCACTCCCAAGTGCATGTTGCCCGTCGCCGGTAGACCGCTGCTTGATTACTGGATGGAATCGCTCACTCGCGTCGGAGTTAAACAGACTTACGTCAACACGCATTATCTCGCAGAGCGGGTTCGGCCCTATCTGCAATCGAAGCCGCACGGAGTCGAAATCCTGGAAGGCTTTGAGCCCGAGTTGTTGGGAAGCGCGGGAACTCTGGCGCGTGCAAGAGAGTTTCTTTCCTCGGACGATTGTTTCTTGATTATCTACGCGGACAACTACGGCGAAATTGATCTCGCCCGTCTGATCGCGTTTCACGAGATGAAGAAGTCGCCGCCGCTCGTTCTGCTCGCGTATCACACGCCGGAACCGAATCGCTGTGGTATCCTCGAACTGGATCATGACGGTCGGGTGGTCGGATTTGAGGAGAAACCGCAGACTCCCAAGAGCGATATCGCCAACTCCGGCATTCACGTCGCGACGCGCGATCTGTTCGATCTTGTTCCGCAGCATGTTCCTGCAGATATCGGCTTCCATGTTCTGCCGAAACTTATCGGGAAGATGTTCGCATATGTCACCGATGAATTCATTCAGGACATCGGCACGCCCGAGTCCTATGCCTCCGTTCGAGCGCGCAGAGAAAATATGAACTGATATGGTCATTACCCAAACTCCCCTACGTCTTAGCTTCGCCGGCGGCGGCAGCGATCTCGCCGATTACTATCATCATGGCGCGGGCGCAGTCGTCTCAACGGCGATAGACAAATACATTTTCGTCATCATCAAAGAGCGCTTTGATGATAAGATCGTGCTCAATTACTCGCGAAACGAAACCGTGCAGGATGTCACCGAGATCAAGCACGAGTTGATTCGCGCCGCAATGGAGCAAACGCGATTGGGTCATGGAGTCGAGATTTCCACGCTCGCGGATATCCCCTCCGAAGGAAGCGGGTTGGGCTCCTCGTCCTCGCTGGTGGTCGGACTGCTGAACGCGATGTATTCTTATCGAGGCGAACAGGTCACCGCCGATCGTCTCGCGCGCGAAGCTTGTGAAATTGAAATCGTTCGCTGCGCAAGACCCATCGGAAAACAGGATCAGTACATCGCCGCATTCGGCGGACTACGCCGCTTCACGTTCATGCCAGATGATTCCGTGATTGAGCGCGCTACGGACTTGCCGGCGCAAGCGCTGCGACACTTCGGCAGCCATCTGATGCTCTTCTACACAAATCGCACAAGAAAATCAGCCGAAATCCTGACCGAACAAAAATCGCAGACCGTTTCCAAACGCGACATCCTTGATGCCATGATGCCGCTCGTAGACAAAATCGAAAAAGCTCTCATGCAGCTTGACTTCGAGGCCGTCGGACGATTCCTGCACGAAGGCTGGAACCTCAAAAAGAAAATGGCGGCGAAAATATCAGACGACGAGATTGATCGCCTCTATGAGCGCGCGCTGAGAGCGGGAGCTTTGGGCGGAAAAATCGCGGGCGCCGGAGGCGGAGGATTTCTCCTGCTCTACGTTCCGCCGTCGCGTCAGGACGCCGTGCGCACCGCCCTGGGTGAACTCTTCGAGCTTCCCTTTATGCCCGAACGCGACGGGAGCAAAGTCATTTTTAACATCAAGCGCTATCCCTTCAAATGAGTATGGAAAAATCGCAATTCGTTCGCTCCTACTTTGAGCGCTTGAAACAGGTGCTCGACAGCGTCAACATCGCCGAAGTGACGCGCGTCCTTGAGATATTCGAGGACGCATATCGCCGCGACGCGACGGTTTACATCTGCGGAAACGGTGGATCCTGGGCAACCGCTTCGCATTGGGTTTGCGATTTCTCAAAGGGATCTAACTGCGAAGGCAAGCGCCGCTTCCGCATGTTCGCGCTCGGCGACAATGTGCCGATGCTTACGGCGTATGCCAACGATGTGCACTATCACTCTGTTTTCTCGGAGCCCGTGAAAACCTACGTGCGCAAGGGCGATGTTGTCGTGCTAATTACCGCGTCCGGCAATTCACCCAATATCCTGGAGGCCGCAACCGCCGCCCGGGAGGCAGGCGCTATAACCGTGGGGCTCATCGGATTCGGCGGCGGAAAACTGCAAGCAATGACGGATCATAGCGTCGTTGTCCCCTCGCGAGAGTACGGCCCCGTCGAGGACTTGCACATGATTCTTGATCACATTGTCAGCACTTTTGTCCGCGAGATAATCGCTGCAAGTGCCTAACATCTTTTCTTTCCTCTCTTAATCTCCTACTTGCTATGAAACTCACCGTCATCGGAACAGGCTATGTCGGCCTGGTCACCGGAACTTGCCTTGCCGAAACCGGAAACCACGTAGTTTGCGTGGACACCGACGCGCGAAAAGTTGAAATGCTGCGCAAGGGACTTGTCCCTATCTACGAGCCCGGACTGAAAGAAATCATTGAACGCAACGTCTCGAAGGGACGACTCGAATTCACCACAGACCTCCTCTCCTGCATGGATGACTCGGAAGTCCTGATGATCGCCGTCGGAACTCCGCCCGGTGAAGACGGCTCAGCTGACTTAAGCTACGTGCTTCAGGTCGCCGAACAAATCGGCCGCAATCTCAAGAGCTACAAGATTATCGTCAACAAGTCCACTGTGCCCGTCGGCTCCGGCGATCTCGTGCGCGAGACGATCCGCAAACACACGAGCATAGATTTCGACGTCGTCTCAAATCCCGAATTCCTGAAGGAGGGTGACGCGATAAACGACTTCTTGAAGCCGGATCGCATTGTCATCGGCGTTTCGAGCGCGCGCGCCGAAGAGGTGATGCGCAAACTCTACGCGCCGTTCCACCGCACCGGACATCGCGTCATCAGCATGGACGTGCGCTCTGCCGAACTCACGAAGTACGCAGCAAACGCAATGCTCGCGACCAAGATTACCTTCATGAATGAAATCGCCAACCTTTGTGAGGAGTGCGGCGCCGACGTCAATCATGTGAGGTTCGGAATTGGATCCGACAAGAGAATCGGACCGCACTTCCTCTTCGCGGGAATCGGTTACGGCGGTTCATGCTTTCCAAAAGACGTGCAAGCGCTTTCGCGCATCGGCGAGAGATTCAAGTCACCGCTCAAAATCCTACATGCCGTTCATGAGGTCAACGACCATCAGCGCTTACGCCTTGCTGAAAAAGTTGTGAAGCGCTTCGGCGAGGACCTCACCGGACTCAAGTTCGCAGTCTGGGGGCTCTCCTTCAAACCCCGCACAGATGACATGCGTGAAGCGCCGTCCATCTACATCATTGAAGAACTGCATGAGCGCGGCGCCCGCCTCGAAGTTTACGACCCGCAAGCCATGGAAAACGCGCGCCCCATACTCGGCGATAAAGTTCATTTTCATGACGACAACTACTCCTGTCTGAACGGCGCCGATGCGCTGCTGATCTGCACGGAGTGGCAGGAATTCCGCGAGCCGGACTTCGCGGTCATCAAATCACAACTGCGCCGCCCGATCATCTTCGACGGACGAAATCTCTTCGAACCCGCGAACATGCGGGAACTTGGCTTTGAGTATTTTGGCATCGGCCGCCAATAAGTTCGCGCTTGTCTCTCTCCTCTGCGCACTTGCCGTTTCATGCGCGAAGCTGGGAGCGCCCCCGGGAGGACCGGAAGACAAGCTGCCGCCCACGGTCGTGTTCACCTCTCCGGAACCCGATGCACTTGGTGTTGACGCGCACTCGCGAGTGGTGATCGAATTCTCGGAGATGATGAACAGGCCCAGCGTTGAGGCCGCGCTCTATCTTTCTCCCGAGCCCGGCACGCGCCTGCGATATCATTGGAAAGGGCGCAGGCTTACTCTCGAGTATCTGGACACGCTAACTGCAAATCGCACGCACGTCGTCTCCGTCGGAGCGCTTGCAAAGGACTTGCAGGGAAACACACTCGAAGGGAGTTTCACACTCGCTTTCTCAACCGGAGATCACATTGATCGCGGCGCCTTGTCAGGAATCGCCGAAATCCCCGACGGTCTGAGATCGCTAAGCATACTGGCCTATGCGAAATCCGATGCGAACCCGATGGCGGATGTCGCGGACTATCGCATCCAGACCTCATCCGACGGAACTTTCCAGCTCAGCTATCTTGCGCCGGCGACCTATCGCGTGTTTGCCGTGTCCGACAAAAACCTCGACGGAAAATGGTCGCCTGCGAGCGAAATTATCGGAACCGCATCCTCGGATGTTTCCGTTGCAGAAGGCGAGAATCCGTTCGTAACGTTCAGTCCCGCGCTGCAGGATACCACACCATGGTTGATTCTGAGAGCGAGATTCCTCGACGAGCGAACACTGAATCTCCGCTTCAATCATCAGGCGCAGCCTTCTGTTGAAGTCGCCGACGGATCAGAGACGCGATTCGCTGAACACTTTCGACCCGATACAAGCGCGAGCGGAAGTTGGATGATCTACCTCGCGGAAGGGCTCAAAGGAGATTCCGCTGCGGTTCGCGTTCGGATTGCCGATCAGGAACTTGTCGCGCATTGCGCAGTCAGTCATAACCCGGACACCACTCGCCCGGAATTGATTGAGTCCCTTCCTGCAAGCGGACTGAAACTGCGCACAGTCCCGCATGAGATCGTCGCGATCTTTTCCGAGCCGATTGTGTTTGCGCAGGAATCTGAGAGTCTATTTGTGCTCATGCGTCAGGATACAACAGCTCTTGCCGTTTCCGCCGAGCAGACCGATCCCGCGTCGCTCACGCTCACTCCCGATGTCTCGCTGCTCGCCGGCTCAACCTACTTCATTGAAATTCCCTCTGCACTCGTTGCGGACTATTCAGGGAACTCTCCCCGCGATTCGGTGCTCATGATCAATTGGTATGCCGACCCGGAGGATTCTCTCGGTTCAATATCGGGCACGATTCAGAGCATTGAGCCCTCGTCATGGTTGGTCGAGCTTTTTCAGTCGGACGACTCGGAGCGAATCGAGTTTGTTTGCACTGAGTCTTACTTCGAGTTCACAAACTATCCGGCCGCCGCTTATCGCCTGCGCGTGATCCGCGACGTCAATCGCAATCAGAGGTTCGATCGCGGAAAAGTTGAACCGTTTGAATTCTCCGAACCCTTCTACTGGCATCCCGAGACGCTAACCGTCAGGCCGCGTTGGGAAACCGAAGCTGCCGTTATCTGGCCCATCAAATAGAATCACATGCTTCATGCAGTTATCATGGCCGGAGGAGTCGGTGCGCGATTCTGGCCGCTTTCCCGAAAAGACAGACCCAAACAGTTGATTGATCTCACGGGCGAAGGCGCGATGATCGAGCAGACCGTGCGCCGCCTCGAAGGATTGGTCGAGACAGACAACATATGGGTCGTGACGAATGTCGAGCAGGCAGAGCAAATTCGCGAAGTCTGTCCTGCATTGCGCAAGGATCGCTTCATCCTCGAACCCGTGGGCCGCAACACCGCTCCCGCGATTGGTCTCGCTGCGGTTCATCTGATGAAGCACGATCCCGATGCAGTTATGCTGGTGTTGCCCGCCGATCACCGCATCGAGAATCGTGACGAGTTTCATTACTGCCTGAATTCCGCCGTTGAAGTTGTGCACGATTCGGAAGTCCTCGCAACAATCGGCATTGCGCCGACGCGACCGGAAACCGGATACGGATACATTCAGATGGATCAAACCGGAATTCGCCTGCGCGACAACGTCTATCCGGTCAAAACTTTCGCCGAAAAACCCAATCTTGCTACCGCAAAGCTCTTCTTCGAAAGCGGCGAGTTCCTGTGGAACAGCGGCATGTGTGTGTGGAGAGCGGACACGATTCTAAAGTGCATCGCGGATTTTCTTCCCCTCTGGGGAGCGGGCTTTCGCGAAATCGAGATGGCGCTTGGAACTCCGCAGGCCGAATCCGTCGTCAAGAAGGTATTCAGCGCGCAGAAGGGAATCTCGATTGACTACGGTGTGATGGAGAAGGCGAAACACGTCGCAGTCGTAAAAGGAACCTTCGAGTGGAGCGACGTCGGAAGCTGGGACGAAGTGTGGAGACTGCTGCCGCATGACGCGCACGGAAATGCTTCGCGTGGAAACACTGCCGCGCACAATACGAAGAACACGTTGATTCTCGGAGGCGACAAACTGATCGCAGCCGTCGGCGTAGAGAATCTGATCGTGATTGAGACCGGCGACGCAATCCTTATCTGTCCTTTGGATCGTTCGCAGGAAGTGAAAGATATGGTGGATGCGCTGAAAGCGCAAGGAAAGAACGAATACCTCTAAGCCAATGAAGACCGCGAAACTTGTTCAACTGCTGGAAGAAGCTCTGCTAAAGCGCGGCTTCAAGATTCGCAACGAGAAGGGAAACTTTCGCGGCGGACGCTGCGTGGTCGAGGAAGAGCGGATGGTGATTCTGAATCGCCGCTTTGGAGACGAGGAGCGCGCGGAATACCTCGGTCGAGCATTGTCCCGCGAGCCGCTCGATGAACTCTTCCTGCTTCCCGAAGTGCGTGAATACGTCGAGCGGTTTGTCAATCAGCCCATGATTACGCTCGACATGACTGAAACCGAGGCGCGCGGAGTGGAGACGAAGTGAGCGAATCTCTCACGTCTGAATTGCTCTCTGGCTCGCGAAGGGATTTAGCGCGAGCATTGTCCCGAGTTGAGAATCATCCCGATCATGCAGACGAGATTCTGAAATCGCTCGGTGCCAAGACGGGACATGCGTTGCGCATCGGTTTCACCGGTCCTCCGGGAGCGGGAAAGAGTTCACTCGTTACGTCGTACATTAAGCTCTTGCGTAAAGAGAAGCACACCGCGAGTGTATTGGCGGTGGATCCGACCAGTCCGTTTTCCGGCGGCGCGCTGCTCGGTGATCGCATCCGCATGAATTCCGTCGGACTCGATGAGGGAGTGTTTGTGCGTTCGCTTGCCACGCGCGGTGATCTCGGAGGGCTTGCGCAAGCAGCCGGCGACATGGCCGATGTGCTCGATGCAGCGGGATTTGATTACGTGCTGTTTGAAACCGTGGGAGTGGGCCAGTCCGAGATGGAAGTCGTGCAGTATGCCGACTGTGTGGTGGTCGTGCTCGTGCCGGAGTCAGGAGATGGAATCCAGGGGATGAAGGCGGGATTGATGGAGGCGGCGGATGTGTTCGTCGTCAACAAATCTGATCGCGAAGGCGCGGAGCGCTTTGCCAACGACCTGCAAGGCGCGATGATGCTGAAGCATTGGGAAGGCTGGAAACCACCCGTTGTCATGACTGTGGCTACGCGCGAATCAGGGCTTGATGAAATGCACGCGCAAATCTCGCGTCACATCGAGCATTTGAAATCCTCCGGCCACTTTGAAACTCGACGCCGCGCCCGACTCAAACGACGAATTCAAAAACTACTCGAAAAGAAATTGGTGAGCGAATTCTGGACGGAAGAGAAGGTGGCGAGAATGAATCATGCGCTCGGCGAAGGAAAGTCCGCGCATGAAATTGTGGAGAAGTTGCTCAGTTAGATCCGGAGTCCTTCTCCCACGCTCTTGCTTTCGTGGGTTTGAAGGGTTCATTCGTGAAGAGCATACCGCAGGCGGCTTCGTCTTCGAGGCCGCGAGATTCGCGAAGAGTGCAGCGGATGCCGTAGTCGGTGAGCCAGCCCATGAAGCGGTCAATGGCTTGGTCTGTAGAGGGAGTGAGGCCGGAACCGGTGGGGTGGAGGCGAATCAGATTCATCTTCGCCGGAATGTTCTGAAGCCAACGCGCGAGATTATCAACGTCTTCTTCGCGATCATTGAAATCCGCGATCATGATGTACTCAAATGTGAGCGGATTCTTCGTGACGTGCGCGAATCTGCGAAGGTGCTTGAAAAGCACGTCAAGTGAATACGCTCTGTTAACCGGCATGATCTCCGCGCGGCGTTCGTTCGTGGTGGCGTGAAGCGAGATCGCAAGCTTTGCCGGAGGATTCTCCGCAATCCATTTTTCCAATCCAGGAATTAAGCCGACGGTTGAAACCGTGATGCGGCGCGAAGACAACCCGATGCCGTTTGGATCGGTGAACAGTTTCAGCGCGGCAGTGACGTTGTCGTAGTTGTGCAGCGGTTCACCCATTCCCATGAATACGATATTTGTGATCCGCGTCTCTGCTTGCTTCTCCACTTCGAGAACTTGCGCGACAA
>JADLDM010000060.1 GCA_020846695.1 bacterium
ACGGGATTTGTCGGCAGAAGGAATGGGAATCGAGGCAACTTGATTCGAAGCAATATGGTTGTTTCCTGAAAATTTCTGCCGAAACCAGAAATTCAATAGCTCGCTATTTAGAAGACCCAAGAAGAATCGCATCGAGAATTGCCGGACAACATCTGGGAGATGGTTTATGACGTTCGTGGATTGTAGGCAGTATGTTTTCTGGATATCTAGAGTGGCTACAAGGCGGCGGGGCAATGTGATGTTTCGTATCTCTTGTATCACAATCTTCTCTTCCGATGTGAACAGCCGCTCCTTTCTCGGCGCGTCTAACAAGACAGGGTCGTAGTGGACAAAGAGCCCAGACTTAATTTGCTTGTACCGCGCAACCTCTTTGCCGCCTGCAGCTGGTTTCCATCGTTTTCCCTGCATCCTATTAGAAAGAAATTGCTCATTGTTACCCGTTCTAAGGCCTTGGTTCACTGAGCAGAAGTCTCCCAATGTCACGCGGATGCGTGAAAGTTTGTCGATTAATGTCTTCTCTCTTTTTGTTGACCTGATATGCCAAACACCGTGACTTGCAAGAGTGTGTTGCTTGATCTCCATCTGCTTGATAGGATCAGGGAATTTGTCCGCTGTCGTGTGAACTATCCGTGTCACCGTGCTACGATCGACACTCTCCTTAACAAAAAGGAAAACCATTGTCTCGTTTTTTGCGCCTGCAAACACATTCGGGCCGATGTCAACAATTAGTGAAATATGGATGGTCTCGGCTAGCAATGCTCTCAACCGTCCGTATGAATCATTGCTGAGCAAAGTGTGTGGTACGATGAACGAGAGGTGCCCCCCGGTTGACAATAGATTCTCACACGAACCCTCAATGAACAGCGCGTAGGCGTCAAACCTATAGTCGGCGCCGCTGAAGACAGCTTGGAAGTACTTCTTCTGAGCAGGAGCAAGTTCAGTAATGAACAAGTACGGCGGATTTCCGATGACGGCATCAAAGCCGCCCTGTTTGAAGACGGACTTGAATTCCGTCTTCCAGTCGAAGGGATTGATGCGCGCAATCTCTTCCGACGTCATATCCCCCCTCGCTTTAGCGGGGGGGTCAGGGGGGGTAAGGATGTCCGTCCCCACCAACGAGTTACCGCACTTGATGTTTTTCCCCAAGTCCGGCAGCGCGTGATGCTTGTGCGCGAGTTCCTCTTTGATCTCGGCTTCCGTCGCCCCCTCCAACACCTTCAACAACAGCGAGAGCTTTGTCACCTCCACCGCCTGCGCGTCAATATCCACACCGTAGATATTGTTGAGGAGAATCCGCTTGCGCTCTTCAAGCGTTAATTTCAAGCCGGTAGAGGTATCGTGGATGGGGAGATTTTTCGGAACCCCCCCTGGCCCCCCCGCTGAAGCGAGGGGGGAGTAGTATGAGAGATGCCAATCCAACAGAAACTGATACGCCCCAATCAGAAAACTTCCCGAACCGCAAGCCGGATCAAGCACACGCAGCTTCGAGACCTCTTCGGGTGTCTTTCCCTCAACTAATTTCCCCACCGTGTGCTTCACGATGTAATCCACAATATAGGTCGGAGTGTAATAGACGCCGCCCGCCTTGCGCACCTCAGGATTGAAATCCACCTCGACTGCCTTGCGCTTACCCGCCCCCTTCAGCGCAATCACCTTCCCCAAGAACTGCTCATACACATGCCCCAAAATCTCAATCGGAATCTCCGAAAAGAGAAACTGACTCTTGGGATAATACAATCCGCGAATGATGCCCTGCAACACCACGTCATCCACTTTGAGAAGCGGTGTCGTCAAATCAGGATGCTCGCCGCGCTTCGGATCATCCTTGAAGTGAAACAGCCCCGAATTGTACCGCTCGTCCGCCTTGTAGAAATACTCCACCAAGCGCGGATAGGCTCCCCCCTTCTGCACCAGATTCAAGAGCGTTTCATAAGGCTCGATCCCGCGATCTTCACACACCCTGAGGAATATGATCCGGTCAATAATCTTCCCCACAATGTAGTTCAAGTCCTCTACATCAATCCCCTCGTTGCGCTTATAGATATTGCCCGCGAGTTCCGTCCGCCAGCCGTCAATCTCCTGAAGCAGCGTCTCGTCCACCTGCGCTGAACCGCGCTTGCCCGATTTCTTCGCCGCAAACTCGTCAAGAAATCCGCCCAGCACCGACGAACGCGAAAACCTGTCCGATAACCACTTCCACGTCTCCTCTTGCCGCAGGTCCTGATAGCCGAAATACTTCAGGCGGTAATCCTTCGAGCTATCCTTCGCACCCGGTTTCGCCGTGCAATCATAGATCGCAAACTCGCGGAAGTTCGTCAAGATCGAAAGCCCGAGCTTCTGATTCCATCCGTAACGCCGCACCTGCTTCGCCGCCTCAACATACGTCTCCACAGACACCCACGGCTTCTTCGCCTCAACCACAAACTTCACCCGCCCGTCCACACAAAACGCATAATCCAAAAAGCCGTGCTCATTCCCCATCTTGATCGGAACTTCAACCCGAACTTCGCGATGCGAAAGTGTGGCGCGCTGCTCATGATAGACGTCCCAACCCAACTCCTTCAAGAGCGGATTCAGGAAGTCCTGCCGAAGCTGAGCCTCATTGTACGAATCCTGCTTGTAGCGCTTCTCGTCGCGCTCAAAGCGGTCGCAAAGTTCGGTGATAATTGCTGGTGTCATGGAGAATCTTCAATTCCTTTCGTGTGTCACCCACCTGGTTTGTCACCCTGCTTGCCCTTCTCTGTCACCCTGCTTGCCCTTCTCTGTCACCCTGTAAGGGTCTTGTGGCGTGCCTGACACGGGGAGACGAGTGGCTAAGAGAGTGATGATATCGCGACGGGAATCGGCTCCTTGAATAGACCCTTACAGGGTGACAAGACAGCGACAAGGTAACCGCCCAAATCGGGAAAATCAACTTCCTCCCCATCCCCTTGCAACTGAAGCACAGTAGTTGCATACTAACAGAATAGGGTCAAGCCCCGGGACGGAGACCTGTCGGTGAGTCGCAAGCTGTTTATTTACAATACTTGCAATGCGTTCGGGAACTTTGGAACCTCCTGACCACTCCCTCGTTTATAGTCTACATGGCAGCGGCGGGACTGCCAAATGACAACTTCAAGTCAATTTGAAAACTAACCATACGGATTCAATCGAGCTATGAAAAGCAGATGGATTTGGGGCGGAAGCCTCGTCTTGGCAGGCATTATCGCGGGAATCGTGTTCACCGCTAAGATGGATCGCGACGTCAAAGCGGTCGCGCAAGAAGCTGCGCCGAAAGTCAATGCGCAGCTTGCGCAATACAGCGCGATCATCAATAACGATGATGGCCACAGTCCGTTCGTCGCCGTCGCGGACCGCGTCGGACCGACCGTCGTGAACATCTCCTCGGACAAAGTCATCAAGCGCAACAACCAGATGGATGAGTTCTTCAATAACTCACCCTTCTGGGAATTCTTTCATCCGAAACAGAATGACGACAACAACCCGCACGGAGGCAAAGAGTTTCACGCGCCGTCCACCGGATCGGGTATGATCATCTCGCGCGACGGTTTCATCCTCACCAATAATCACGTCGTGGAAGACGCCGACAAAGTCACCGTCAAGACGCAAGACGGCGCGGAATATGACGCGACCATCATCGGCACCGATCCCGAAACCGACGTCGCCGTCATCAAGATAGATCACAACTTCTCATCAACCGATGTTGCGTTAATCGGAAACTCCGATCAGATCAAGGTCGGCGATTGGGCCATCGCAATGGGAAATCCGCTCGGTCTCGAATGGACACTCACCGTCGGCATCGTCTCCGCGCGCGGACGCAGTAATTTAGCTATCGCAGGCGGCGGCCCAAGCTATCAGGACTTCATTCAAACCGATGCGTCAATCAACTTCGGAAACTCCGGCGGCCCGCTCTGCAATATTCACGGTGAAGTCATCGGCGTTAACACCGCAATCAATCCCTCAGGTCAGGGAATCGGCTTTGCCATTCCTATCAATATGGCCATGAAAGTTGTTGAGCAATTGCGCGAGAACGGAAAAGTTGCGCGAGGCTACTTGGGAATGCTGCCGCGAGAACTCACCGCGGAATTGCGCGAAGCAACCGGATTGGAGAGAAGCGATGAAGGTGTCTTCGTCGAGCGCGTGGATGCCAATACGCCCGCTTCAAAAGGCGGTCTTGAAGCTGGCGACGTGATTGTCGAATTCGGCGGAAGAAAAATCGGCTCGGTGCAGAGTTTCCGCATGGCCGTCGCGGACTTTCCCCCGGGAAGCACCGTCTCGGCGAGAGTTTTCCGTGAAGGCAAGATGAAGAACATGGACTTCACGCTCGGCGACCGCACGCAGCTTGCCTCGCTTTTCGGCAAAGAAAACGAGACGCCCGAACCGTCCGGGAATTTCCTCGGCATTGACGTCGGAACCATCAACGAATCCATGGCCCGCGCGCTACGTCTCGACGGAACCTACGGCGTCATCATCAACGAAATTGACGAAGCCAGCCCCGCGAAAGACAAGCTGCGCGAAGGCGACGTGATTATCGAAATGGATCGTCAGGAGATTAACGACGTCACCGACTTCAAGCGCGTCGCCGCCGACGTGAAGGGCAAGAAGAACGCCGTGCTCTTCCGCATCGTCCGCGAAGGCGTCAAAACCTTTGAAGCCGTTGAAGTAAACTGATCAAATCACGCATCTAATCGAAGAGGCGAGTCACGCGACTCGCCTCTCTTATTTTTTGGACGCGCGCGAGTCACTTCTTCATCTTCTTGTGCGCGTCAATTAGATGCTCGACAATCGCGGGATCGAGCAGCGTTGTGATGTTGCCCATTTCTTCGTATTCCCCTTCCGCAATCTTCCTTAGAATGCGGCGCATGATTTTGCCGGAGCGTGTCTTCGGAAGGCCCGGCGCAACCAGCACGTGCTCGGGCACCGCTATCGGTGAGATGTCGTTG
Organism: bacterium; assembly: GCA_020846695.1. Lineage (GTDB taxonomy): Bacteria > Electryoneota > RPQS01 > RPQS01 > RPQS01 > JADLDM01. The sequence continues at coordinate 4,944 of JADLDM010000060.1, forward strand.
CGCACATGCTCTTTCAGAGCACCAAGCATTTCTGAATGCGAGACGTTTTCACCTTCAACACTTGGCACCACAAACGCGAAGATCGCGGTTCCCTTGATCTCGTGCGGAATGCCGACCACCGCAGCTTCCGAGACAAGGTGATTGGCCACGAGCGAACTCTCGATCTCCGCTGTTCCCAAACGATGGCCCGCTACATTGATGACGTCATCCACGCGGCCTGTGATCCAATAGTAGCCGTCCTCATCTCTGCGGCAGCCGTCACCCGTGAAGTAGAGCCCGCGATAGTGCGCGAAGTAGGTTTGACGGAAGCGCTTGTGATCGCCCCACACCGTGCGCGCCATGCCGGGCCACGGACGCTTGATGCAAAGATGTCCGCTCACGCCGTTGCCGTGAATCTCTTTGCCGTGCTCATCCACAAGCAAAGGCTCCACACCGAAGAACGGCAGCGTCGCCGAACCCGGTTTCAAATCCGTCGTTCCGGGAAGCGGTGTGATCATGATGCCGCCGGTTTCCGTCTGCCACCACGTGTCCACCACCGGACATTTTCCATCGCCGACCGTATCAAAGTACCACTTCCATGCTTCGGGATTAATCGGCTCGCCGACGGTTCCTAATATGCGCAAACTCGAGCGGTCGTATTTCTTCACCCACTCTTTGCCTTCGCGCGCAAGCGAGCGAATCGCCGTGGGTGCGGTGTAGAAGCTGTTCACGCGATGACGCTCGACGACGTCCCAATATCTCCCCGGATTCGGATAGGCGGCGTGGATTCGAACATCACCGTCGTTGCGCCGTTGGCAAGCGGGCCGTAGATCACGTAGCTATGTCCTGTGATCCAACCCGCATCGGCCACGCAGCAGTAGACGTCGCCGGGGTGATAGTCGAAGACGATCTTGTGCGTGAGTGATGCGTAGAGCAGGTAGCCGCCCTGCGTGTGCAGCACGCCTTTCGGTTTTCCGGTTGAGCCTGACGTGTAGAGTATGAAGAGCGGGTCTTCGGCGGACATCCATTCGCAGGGACAGGTGCCGCGCTCGCCTTCCAGCGCTTCTCGAAGCCAGATGTCGCGGCCCGCTTTCATCTTCACGTCCGCGCCCGTGCGCTCCGCAACGATGACGGTTTTGACGAACTCGATTCCTTCCACCGCGTCATCCACGATTGCTTTGAGCGGAATCGTCTTGCCGCCGCGTCGGCCTTCATCGGCGGTGATGACGACGGCGGCTTCGCAATCGAGGATGCGATCTCGCAATGAGTGCGCGCTGAAGCCTGCGAACACGACTGAATGCACGGCGCCGATTCTTGCGCAGGCCAGCATCGCATAGGCGAGTTCGGGAATCATCGGCAGGTAGATGACGACGCGGTCGCCCTTGCGCACTCCCGCGCGCTTCAACACGTTGCCCAGGCGCGCGGCTTCCCATTTCAATTCGCGGTAAGTGATGTGGCGGCTCTCGGCGGGATCGTCGGCTTCCCAGATGATGGCGGTGTCTTCCGCTTTTTCGGGAAGGTGGCGATCCAGGCAGTTGAACGCGACGTTCAGCATTGCGCCTTGAAACCACGTGACCTCGCCGTTTTCAAATTCCTCTTCCAGGACTTTCGTCCACGGGTGATACCAGTAGAGCGATTGCGCCTGCTCGGCCCAAAACTGCTCCGGCTCGCGAATCGAGCGCTCGTAGAGCTTCGCGTATTCCTCTACACTCTTGATGTGCGGACGAATCGGCCCCTTGTAGGGGTTCTTCAGAATTTCACCGTGTGTGGGATGCATGGGGGACCTAAATCGAAAATCGAAAGGGGAGACAGGAATCTAAACCATTGTTTCCGCGTTCATCACTAATATTTGACCA
>JADLDM010000061.1 GCA_020846695.1 bacterium
GATCTTGCGTTCTGCACATCGGGCAGCTATCCGACGTGGAATGATCTTTACAACGCGATGGGCGAAGTTGGAATTCTGTCGGCTTGCGCGACGGCGAATGCAAACTACAATGTGGATACGCAGGGCGACGTGCCCACAAGTTGTTCGAGTCCCTACGTGATTTCCGTGACGAATACAACGAGCACGGATGCGAAGAACAGCGGCGCGGGATACGGGTTGACGACGATTGACTTGGGCGCGCCGGGGACGAGCATCTTGAGTTTGCGTTCGACGGGCAGCACCGGCACGATGACGGGCACTTCAATGTCCACCCCGCACGTTGCGGGAGCGGTTGCGCTGATGCACGCTGCTGCGAGTTTTGGATTCTACAATTACAACACGCTGTATCCTGATTCCGGCGCGCTCGCCTTGAAAGAGATGCTGTTGGATGGAACGGATCCGATTGCAGCACTTCAGGGGATTACCGTGACGGGCGGCAGGCTGAATCTTTACAATGCGTGTTTGGCGATCAGCCAGTATGTGGGAGTCAATCCCACGGAACCGTTCGTGAATCTGATTTCGGCGGTTTCGGATGACACGACGCTTGGCGATGCGGACGGAGCGTGGCGCGCGGGTGAGACGATTGAAGCGATCGTGACGCTCTCTAATATCGGCGAGGATGCATTGAATGTGCAGGGTGTGTTGAGCAGCGCGGATACGAACGTGACGATCACCGATGCGACGGCGGATTTCGGGAATATTGCAAATGGCGCTCAGGGCGACAACTCGGCCAGCACGTTTGCGGTTCATCTTGAAGCGGATGCTCCGCTTGCTCATACGATTGAGTTCACGCTCGACGTGACGGCGGATAGCGGTTATGTTCGGCAGTTGAATTTCACTCTCGATGCAAATCCGAAGGTGCAGTACTATCTTGAGGATTGCGAAAGCGGCGCTGCGGATTGGACGCACGGTGTGGTGACGGGCGCGACGGATCAGTGGCATCTTTCGACTGAGATGACTTTTTCACCGACCCATGCGTGGAAGTGCGGCAGTACAACGACAGGAACTTATGCAAGCAGTCAGGATGCGGGATTGATTTCACCGGCGATACTCCTGAGCACGCAGAGCGAATTGCATTTCCGGCACTGGATGGAATCTGAGACTTCGACCACGTACCCCGATTCGGCTTATGACGGAGGCATTGTTGAGCTGTCGCTGAACGGCGGCGCTTATGCGCGTATCACTCCGGTCGGGAATTATCCCAAGACTTATCGTCTGACCGCAGGCGGAGTCAATCCATTCACTGGGCCGCTACCGGGAGTTCCCTGTTATGGGGGTGCAATCAATTGGGCGGAAGCGGTGTTTGATTTGAGCGCATATGCGGATTCTTCGGCGCGATTCAGATTCCGATTTTCTTCGGATGTTGCGACGACACGCGAGGGCTGGTACGTGGACGACATTCGCGTCGTCGGCGCTCCGGAGATTGTCGAGATTGTTCAGGTAAGCGATTTGGTGATCCTCCCGGTTGGGAACAACGCGCAGCTTTTCTGGTCGCCTTCTTCTACTCCCTCCGCAGTATATCAGATTTATCTGAGCAACGACGTGGCGATTGAGCCTGTAGATGGAGTTCATCTCGGTGCGACGAGCGACACGACCTATACCCACACCGACGGATTTCTTACGGGAGAATTTGGCGCGTATCAGATTGTGGTGACGCTGCCGTAGTTCAGCCTCCCATAGGAATGGTAGAGACAAAGGGCCGCTCGATAGTTGAGCGGCCCTTTATTTCAGCTACAGTTTGCTACTCTATTTCAGAAAGACGATTTTCTTGGTCTCTGAATATTTTGTGTCGCTTGCTCTGACGAAATAGACACCTGCGGCAATAGTTGACGGCGCGGTAAACAGAAGGTTCCCGCCCTGTAATGGCCCACTGTGCAAAGTCGCAACTTCTCTTCCAAGCGTATCGAAGAGTTTCATATTGAAGTCTCGTCCCGTGAATCCCGCGATGTCAATTCGCACGGAGGAGTTGAAGGGATTGGGATAGGTTGTGATCTCAAATGAGAACGGCTGAGTCGGAAGTCCAGGCTGATCAACATCTGAGCCATTAGAATCCGGCGTGGTCAGCCACGGAATGAACATCACGTCGTAATCTATCTCGGCACCCAGTCCTTGCGGATTCCAAATGCTGTTGTAGGGTCCCGTCGAATCACCCCACCAATTCCATCTCGCATCGGTGACCTCACCCGCAGTGGCCTGACGCACCGCATACTCCAAACTGTCAAACCGATTTCCGCGCATGAGCAGAGTTTCCGGAGACTGCACATAGTAGGAATAGACTGCCGCAGCGTGATTGGGCAGCAGATTTTCAAATCGGTTGTTAATCAGGTGCGCTGCGCCTTCGTGGACGAAGATCGCATTCGCGAAGTTCCCCTGTGACTGCGAATTCTCGAATACATTTCCTTCCACTGTTCCCAGAAAGCCCGCGACACCGCCGAGACATTTCAGTTCAAGCGCATTGCCGTATTGACAGGAACCGGAGGCTTGAATGTTGCGAAACACGTTGTTCCTGATTAGCGGAAACTGGTAGCTGATGTCCACGATTGTGGAGCAGTTTCCTTCAATCACTTCAAGTGCAATTCCACCTGTCACCATGTCGAAGAAGATGTTATCTTCGATAACCGTGCCGTTGCCGGGCCGAATGATAACAGCCTCACCGCAGAGGCTCTGGAAAGGGCCGAACGTACAGTTCGTGATTCGTAGGCTATCTTTGCCCGCAGTGAGCAGCGGTCCACCGAGCGAATTAGCGAATGCACAACTGGTGAACTGCGAGCCGCTCCAAGCAAAGACCCCGCCACCTTCCATAGCGCCCTCAAATCTGCATCGGTCTGCGGTAATGCGTGCGGTCCAATCGTGAGTGATGCACAGCCATTGCATGTCATGCATTACGACGCGATCCAGTACGATAACGCGCCCCCACCGAATCCCGAAGTGAACGGAATCGAAACGGCAGTGCTTCAATGAGAGGAGTTGCGGGCCATTCTCATTGCTGATACCTCCCGGATCATTGGTTGCTCGACCTTCATGCATGGCAGGGCCGTTCTTCAACCAGAGATTCTCGAGCATCACGCTGTCCCCTCCCTCAAGTGTAAGGCAAGCGAGCTGAAACGAATTCTGAAGATTCTCGGGATCTATGATCGCTCCCGTTCCAGTAACGGTGTCTGGAGCATCAGATCCGATCAAAGTCAGCGAGGTATTCGAAATCAGCAGAGCCTCTTCGTAGATTCCCGATTCCACGAGAATCGTGTCCGCATTGTGAGAGCTGTCAATCGCCCCCTGTATTTGAGGATATTCCGCAGGAACATGCAGGACTCTCCCGTACGCACTAATTGCGGCCAGCACGCCAAGGAGGACAATGCACCTCAGGATTACGGTGCGCACGAACCGCCCCCGAATCCGGTACAAAGGCATCCCCAGGCTCTGCAGCTTGCTGAACAATCGTCGCAGTCGTAACCCAAGCACGGCGTCTTGCAGACCCAGAGCTTGTATGCTTGCCCCTGAACCAGTGGGGCTGTGCAATCATTACTGCAGTATTGCGACCCGCAAGCATTCGAACATGTACCGACAATCTTGCCCGACGGGATCTCCTCCACCATGACGCACACGTCGCAATGATGACATCCAGATTGGCATGCGACTTCAGAATGCAACTGATATGTTGCGGTGCAGTTCGCGTTGAAGGCATACGAGGTGCAATTGCCATTTGGTGTGCCGCAATTAGCCCCGTTCCCTGAGCAAGACGGATCTTCCAAGCAAATCTTCTGATCACATGCCTGCGCGTCGAACGGCAGTCCCGACAGAAAAAAGATTGCGAGGATGAGCGCTAAGTGCAGCCCCTCCCTGAGTTTAGAAACTTGCATCTTCATAGCGTACTCCCACATTTGCTTGGTCATGGCGCTGCACTCCCCTGCATCCAGGGCGAGCCTGGCGCGTGAGAAGATGATAGCACAGCCGATTGATATTGTCAAGTGACAAAGTCTCATAACGAACGAGGCTGCCACCGACCAAAGTGACAGCCTCATATCGTCTTGCAGAGGAGTAGGTGGTTTAGATTCCTGCGCCGTCTTCGTGGGAATCTTCGCGAGGCGCTCGTTGAAAGACGCGGCTTTTCGGCGGGACTGAGTGTGTAAGCCAGACGTTTCCTCCGATGACGGAGCCTTTTCCGATGGTGATGTGTCCGAGAATGGTTGCGCCGGAGTAGATGATGACGTCATCTTCGATTTGCGGATGACGTGGAATTCCCTTGATAGGATTTCCATGTTCATCAAGCGGAAAAGATTTCGCGCCGAGCGTGACGCCCTGATAGATTTTGACGCGCTTGCCTATAGTGCAGGTTTCGCCTATGACAACTCCGGTTCCATGATCAATGAAGAGTCCGGAGCCGATTTGCGCTCTGGGGTGAATATCAATTCCGGTGATGCTGTGCGCCTGTTCGGAGATGATGCGCGGCAAGAGCGGCACGTCGAGCGCGGCCAGCGCGTGCGCGATGCGATGATTGGTCATGGCCTGGATTCCGGGATAGCAGAAGATGGCTTCGTCTTCGCTTGCGCAGGCGGGATCGCCGTTATAGGCTTCGAGAACATCTTCAGAAAGCAGTGTCTTGATATGGGGGAGTTGCGCGATGAATTCATCTACAGCGAACTCCGCGCGTGTTTCAGTATTTGTTTGCTCTTCCGATCCTGCGAAGCGCAAGCTGCTGAGAATTTGTGTGCGCAATCTGCGTGTGGTCTCTTCAAGCAGTGATCCGAGCCGATAGCGCAGGAAGTCCGCAGTTACGTCTGAGAGTCCGAAGTAGCCGGGGAAGAGCAGTGAGCGCAGCAGTTCGATGACGTCGTGGATTTCTTCGCGCGAGGGAAGATGCGGCATGTCGGCGGCTTCGTCGTGGTTTTTCAGCCAGTGCGCGGATTGCGCGAGAGTCTCGACGATCTTCGAGACGTGAGTTGCGTGTGAATTAGAGGGCTGCATCCGTAGCGTCCTTTGTGACTTCATCAAACAGCCATGTGCTGAGGTAGCGTTCGCCGGAAGAGGGAATTATGGCGACGATTTGCTTGCCGGAGTTCTCGGGTCTGTTTGCGACTTCGAGCGCGGCCCTGATTGCAGCGCCCGAAGAGATGCCGACGAGCAATCCTTCTTCGGCGGCAGCGCGACGTGAAAAGACTCCGGCGTCTTCGTGACGCACTTTGATGATTTCGTCAATCAAATCCGTGCGCAGGATTGCGGGGACGAATCCGGCTCCGATTCCCTGAATCTTGTGCGGGCCGGGTTTACCTCCTGAGAGCACGGGTGAGTCGGCGGGCTCAACAGCGATTGCGCGGAAGGAGGGCTTCCGCTCTTTGATGTATTGTGCTACGCCGGTAATCGTGCCGCCGGTGCCGATACCAGAGATCAAAATATCCACACGGCCTTCAGTGTCATTCCAGATTTCCGGGCCGGTGGTTCTGTAGTGAACGGCGGGATTTGCGGGATTTGCGAACTGTTGCAGCATGAGGTAGTTGGGATTCTGCTCTACGAGTTCGGTAGACTTTCGGATGGCTCCGCTCATGCCTTCACTTCCGGGAGTGAGAATTAACTGCGCACCAAAGATTTTGAGGAGTTTTCGTCGTTCGATGCTCATGGTGTCGGGCATGACGAGAATCAGTTTCAAGCCTTTCGCGGCGGCAACGAATGCCATGGCGATTCCGGTGTTTCCGCTGGTAGGTTCAATTAAGACGGTATCAGGTTTGATGAGTCCGCGCGATTCCGCATCTTCGATCATGGCCAGTCCGATTCTGTCTTTGACACTGGACAGCGGGTTTTGCGATTCGAGTTTAAGCAGGACCTCGGCCTTTGCACTTTGGGCCAGACGATTAAGTCTGACGAGCGGCGTTCTTCCGATGATCTTGGTAATGTCTGAGGCGATGAATCCCATTTCTTTTCCTTGTCAATTTGTTATATGATTTCTTTGATTTTGGTGATTGATGCAAAATAAAAAACCCCTCTGCTGTGCAAAGGGGCTTGGCGTCAGATGAAGTTGTCTTAGCGATCAGACAAGCGCGACCACACCATTCCCTTTGCCGAGGAGACGGGGACAACAACAGGCGCAGGTTGTGGTGGTGAAGCGTATCATACCATCAAGATAAGGTCAGGGGAGGCGCAAGTCAAGAGTTATCCGCGTTAGGATTCAGTTCAACTTGTGTTAGGCACTAATACAATTCTCATAGAACGTTAACATATTTGCGTTTGATTAGCCGCCGAGAAAGTGTCTTGCTTTCTGCTTGGCAGTTTTCAACTGTATAAAAATTAATTAGATGCTGGCGAAACTATCCTCCATCCCCTCGCCTTTTCGTCCATTGACCCACCTTCAGAGGAGCCTCGGTTGAAGAGACTTTTGCAGACCCATCTTTCCTCCATGCCTCGCCTCGCCCTCATGTTCTTGGCATTCTCAATAGCCATACCTGCCGTGAACGGGGAGAGCGACTTGCCGCTTTGGCTCGTGCAGACCAAGCTGTCCGGCGATTTTCGCTACCGCCACGAAGGGATTGACAAGACCCTGACAGCAGCACAGTATCGGAATCGGATTCGCTATCGCCTTGCTCTCGATACACAGATCAACGAGAAGGTGAAGCTGGGGGCGCGATTCGCAAGTCAAGGGGACTGGCGCTCGACCAATCAGGACTTGAAAGGGGAGTTCTCCCAGAAAGGTATCGTGCTGGATCGCGCCTACATGGAGATTTCTCCCTGTGAGTTGCGCAAGATTACGGCAGGAAAATTCGGAAACCCGTTTTGGACGACTGACCTGCTCTGGGACCATGACATCAGTTTTGAGGGCGGAGCGATTTCGGGGAAATTTGCCGAGGGCTTCCCTCTGAAGTTCGGTGTGGGTGGTTTCTGGCTGGAGCCCTACAAATCCGGTCATGCGTCAGGACTTCTCTATGGGCAGCTTCTGGCCAAGGGGAAGAACGAGGATTTGGAGTGGGGCGGCGCAGTCGGACTGCACGGCTATTCTAATATTGACGGGCTGAACGCGGTCGGTTTCGGCAGTTTCGGCAATACTGTTGATTCAGCGGGGAATTACGTGGCCGAATTCACGATTTTGGATGTCATGGCTCAGGTGACAAAGAAGGTGGGCTCGGGCAAGCTTGAGGTCACTTTGAATCCGGTCACGAATCTCGGGACTGAGGAAGAGAATCTCGGCTGGCTGGCCATGCTGAAGTGGAAGGGCAAGTTAGCGGATCACGCTTCTTCTCTTTCTTATGATTATCGAGTTCTGGAGGCCGACGCAGTCGTCGGAGCATTTACCGACAGTGATCCGGCAGGCGGCAGGACGGATCAGCGCGGACATCGAGTTGTTGCGGACTTTGAAGCCATCGAGAATTTTCTGCTGGGCGGTTCGGCCTACTTCAATACGCTGTCTGCTTCCGGTGATGGGGACTGGTACCAAAGGTGGATGTTGGACATGTTGGTGAAGTTTTGACCCCATCCCCCCGCCCCCTTTCCTTGCACAGGACAGGCTCCCGTGAACAGAGAAGGGGACAGAATATGGATAGTGAAGTTTTAGGAAGATGCTCACAGAATCCTAATAAGGATTGATTAGGCTCTGGTTTACACACAAGAGGAAGATAAAATGAAGAGTTTGACTCACGGATTGATCGGCCTTGCATTGGCCGTTGTCTTGGTTCTGGGTTTTGGGTGCGGGAAGAAGGTGGAAACTCCGGCGGAGAAGACCTCGATTGACATCAAGGGTTCCGATACGATGGTGAACCTGATGAGCGCGCTGGCGGAGTCCTACATGAAGAGTCATCCGGGGAAGAACATCGCGGTGACGGGCGGCGGCAGCGGCACCGGCGTTGCGGCGCTTCTGAACGGCACGACGGACATTTGCGCGTCCTCTCGCTCGCTTCAGGACAAGGAGCGCGATCTTGCCAAGCAGAAGCAGATTACGCCGCAGGAGCTGGTGATTGGTATGGACGGCCTTGCGGTGATGGTGAATCCGCAGAATCCGATTGACACTTTGACGATGGATCAGATCAAGCAGATTTTTGTGGGACAAGCAACGGATTGGTCACAGGTTGGCGGCAAGTCTGGTCCGATTGTGGTGCATTCACGCGAGAGCAACTCGGGAACGTATGTCTATTTCAAGGAGCACGTCCTGCAGAAGGCGGACTTCACTCCTCAGGCGCGCCTGATGACTTCGACGGCATCCCTGGTGCAGGAACTCGCGACCAATGTTGCCGGAATCGGTTACGGCGGGGAAGCTTACGGCAAGGGCGGCAACGTGAAGATGCTCTATGTGAAGAAGGATGCGAATTCTCCGGCCTATCCGCCGCGCGAAGACCTTGTTCGCAGCCAGCAGTATCCCATTGCGCGCCCGCTGTTTCTTTATGTGAATGGTCAGCAGAGCGGTTTGATTTCGGACTTCCTGAACTTCTGCACCTCTCCCGAAGGTCAGAAGATTGTGCGCGAAGTCGGCTATGTCCCGATGAAGGGTTAACACCCTGAGGGTGAGCGAAGTTTGAAGCACTCCAATCTTTACTCGATACGGCTTGCATAAATGGCTCTCGCACCGCAATACTTGAAGGCGCGGATCATCCGTTACATCTTTCAGATGAGCGCGCTGACGTCCGTGCTGATTGTTGCGCTTATCTTCTTGTTCTTGGGGCGTGAGAGTTTGCCCTTTGTGCTTCGTCACGGACTCTCTGAGTTGTTTGGTGGGATGTGGAATCCGGTTTCTTTCGAGAATGAGCAGTTCGGGATCATTCCGTTAATCACGGGTTCCGTGCTTGTGACACTGCTTGCGACAGCCATCGCGGTTCCGTTTGGAGTCATTGGAGCGGTATATATTGCGGAGGTAGCTCGGCCCGCGGAGCGTGAGATTTGGAAGCCGGTGATCGAATTGCTTGCGGGCATTCCATCGGTGGTGCTGGGTTTTTTTGGGCTGGTGGTCGTCGCGCCGATCGTGAAGGCAACTTTCGGTCTTTCGTCGGGGTTGAATGCCTTGACGGGCGCGCTGATGCTTGCACTCATGGCAATTCCGACGATCATTACCATATCGGAAGATGCAATTCGCAATGTTCCTACGTCGTTCAAAGAGGCCTCGATGTCCCTCGGGGCCTCGCGTTTGCAGACCATTTGGAAGGTGACGGTTCCGGCGGCTCTTTCGGGAATCGTTGCGGCTGTGATGCTGGGTGTGGGCCGCGTGGTCGGCGAGACGATGGTGGTGATGATGGTCACGGGCAACGCGGCGCTAATTACGTTTTCGCCGTTTGAATCTGTGCGCACGATGACGGCGACCGTTGCTGCGGAGATGGGCGAGGTTCCTTTTGGAAGCGACCACTACCATGCTTTGTTTGTGGTGGGTGTGGCGCTGCTCTTGATGACATTCGGCTTGAATATGATTGCTCAGAAAGTCTTGAAAAAGTACAGGATTGGCTAAGATGGGCAGCCACGCGAGGAATTTCAATGAAAAGCTGGCTTACGGCGCGATGCGCACCGTGACGTACGCGATTCTGCTCGTCGTGGTGTACATTATCGCGGACGTGGTCATCGGAGGCATTCCGACAATTTCCTGGGAATTTCTTTCGGGCATGCCTCGCAAGAGCGGCGAAGAGGGCGGCATCTATCCTGTGATAATCGGGACGCTCTATCTTGTGTTTGGGACGATTCTCTTTGCGCTTCCGCTTGGAATGGCGGGCGCGATCTATCTCAGTGAATACGCCAAGCAGGGGCGACTGACTCGCGCAATTCGACTGGCGATTGTGACGTTGGCGGGAATTCCCTCGATCGTTTTTGGCTTGTTTGGACTCGGATTATTTGTTATCTTCCTGAAGTTTGGGGCTTCTATCCTGGCGGGCAGCCTGACTTTGGCCTGCATGATCCTGCCGACAATTATCGTGGCGAGTGAGGAGTCTTTGCGTTCGGTTCCGCAGGCATTCCGCGAGGGGAGCCTTGCTTTGGGGGCTACGAAGTGGGAGACGATTCGCCGGAATGTGCTTCCTTACGCGATACCCGGTATGCTGACCGGTTCAATTTTGGGAGTTGGGCGCGCGGCCGGTGAGACTGCGCCGATCCTTCTGACTGTGGCGGCCTTCTTCCTGCCTAATCTTCCGCAATCGGTATTTGATCAGTGCATGGCGCTTCCTTATCATTTGTACATCTTGGCGACGCAACTTCCTGATGCGGCCAAGGCGCGCCCGATGCAATACGGCACGGCGCTGGTATTGGTGGTCGTCGTGTTGGGTTTTAACTTATTTGCTATTGTATTGCGTTCCTACTTCCGCCGCAAATATAGGTGGTGAAGATGAATACCACCAAGATTGACGTAACGAATCTCGATTTTTTCTACGGACGCACTCAGGCGTTGTTTGACGTTACGATGCAGATTCGGGAGAGCAAGGTGACGGCCTTTATCGGTCCGTCGGGTTGCGGGAAGTCTACTTTCTTGCGCACCCTCAATCGGATGAACGATATTATTGACGGGACGCGGCTTGAGGGGAGCGTGCTTTTAGACGGGGAAGACATCTACAGCAGCAAGCTCAACGTGATAGAGCTGCGCAAGAAGGTGGGAATGGTCTTCCAGAAGTCGAATCCTTTTCCCAAGTCGGTCTATGAGAACGTGGCTTATGGGCCTCGGATTCACGGGGAGAAGAGCCGTCGTAAGTTGGACGAGATTGTGGAGCGCAGCTTGCAGCGAGCGGCCTTGTGGGATGAGGTGAAGGATCGGCTTGAGCACAATGCCATGGGTCTTTCGGGCGGACAGCAGCAGCGGTTGTGCATCGCGCGCGCCTTGGCGGTTGATCCTGCGATCTTGCTGATGGATGAGCCCGCCTCGGCCTTGGATCCGCGCTCGACGGCGAGGATTGAGGACCTGATTAGCGAACTGCGCGGGGATTACACGATTGTCATCGTAACGCACAACATGCAGCAGGCTGCTCGCGTGTCCGATGAGACGGCGTTCTTCTATGAAGGCCGGCTGATTGAGATGGGCAAGACGAAAATGATTTTTACGAACCCCACACAGAAGCAGACGGAAGATTACATCACGGGGCGTTTTGGATAGAAGATTCGGACGGTAGTTTGTTTGTTAGGATTTTGTGGGCGCACAGCGCCCTCTTTCTCTACGATTTTGGGAGGTAGGAAGGGATGCCTGTACATTTGAGACGGGATCTGGAGAAGCTCAAGCGGCTGATTTTGGCGTTTGGCGCGTCAGTTGAAGAGAACACGCAGCTTGCGGCCAACGCTCTGCGGACTTATGACAGCGAGCTTGCTCAGCGGGTTATTGACCGCGACGAGGAGCATGACCGGACGGAGGTGCAGATTGAAGAGGAGTGCCTTAAGATTCTCGCGCTGCATCAGCCGGTGGCAGTTGACTTGCGCTATGTCGTAACTGTCCTGAAAGTAAATGCGGACTTGGAACGCATCGCGGACTTCTCCGTCAATGTGGCCAAGCGGGCGAGTTCGCTTTCCAAGTCGAAGCCGATTGCGCTTCCAAAGGAGCTGCTTGAGATGTCCAACAAGGCTATCTCAATGGTGAAGCACACGCTGGACGCTTTGGTGGAGCAGGACATCGTTCGCGCGCGGGCGGTGTGCGCATCGGATGATGAGGTGGACTTGCTTCAGCGCGAACTCTACGACATCATTGTGAAGAACATCCACGAGCATCCCGATCAGGTATCGGAGTGGATGCAGGTATTTTCCTGCGTTCGCTATTTCGAGCGGATGGGTGATCTTGCAACGAACATTTCGGAAGACGTGATCTATCTGGTCGAAGGTGAAGTGATTCGGCACAAGAATATGAATTGAGTTCACACAGCCAGTCGGCAGCCACAGGGGCAGCCGCTACAAGAGTTAGCCCGCGAAGCGATTCGCGGGTTTTTTGTTTGCACAAAAAGCAGGCGGCCGATCCTTTGGGGACCGGCCGCCTGTTTATTTACGTCACGACTTGTTTAGAGTCGGAACGGTGTCAGTTTAGGGGCATACAATCGGCGTACCGATATAGGCTCCGTGATCCACAACGGTGAAGCCGTAGTTTCCGGAGTTCGTCGAGTAACCGGTAACCAGCACGTAGTAGGTTGTGCCGTTAACGGCTGCCCAACCGGCGTCGGATGCAAGGCCGGGGCTCGAGCAGAAGTCGTCGTCGTAGCTCACACAGGTGAGACCGGCGCAACCACCACAGTAAACACCAACCTGGCTATCGTAGTCGGTCGCCGCGTCGCACAAGGAGACGGACAGGGAGTCACCGTTTCCAACGACGGTGTACCAGACGCCGGGAGCCGAAGTGCCTGCGTAGAATTCGCAAGTCGGCTGTTCGGTGTCAAGTGCGTGTCCCACGGTGGTTCCGAGATAGTCCACGCCGATCGTCAAGGCCACGGCGTCCGCACAGGTTTCGCCGCCGCCGAGGAAGGTCGGGCAAGCCGTGCTGCAATCGAGGTCAGTGTCCCAAGATCCGGCGAGGAAGTTACATTCAGCAAGCTGAACGTCGTCACAACCGCCACTGTAGCAGCAGCGTCCGAGGTCGCACGGATCCGATGCACAGGTCACACCGGCCGTCCACGTTCCATTGAGGAATGTGCACTCGATTTCCTGAACATCGGCACAGGCACCCTGATTGTTGACATCGAGATAGCAGCAGCGGCCCAGTTCGCACGGATCGCCTGCACAGGTAGAGCCGTTTGTCCAAGTTCCGTTGAGGAGGTTGCATTCATCCAGCGTCAAGTCATCGCAGGCGCCGTGATTGTTGACATCCAAGTAGCAGCAGCGAGCCTCACTTGGGCATCCTTCGCAAGCACAGGTCATGCCGAGAGTCCAAGTTCCTGCAAGCTGCGTACACTCCGCGAGCGTGTTGTCGGTACATCCACCTGAATAGCAGCAGCGTCCGGTGTAGGGAGTCGGATCGCAATCCGGCACAACGACGAAGTTGATGTAGCTCTCGAAACCGGGCGCGCGATCCCATGTGATTAGGCCAGAGGGCAGGGAGAGCGGAGTCAAGGTTTCGAGCGTCCACGTGCCCGCATTCCAACCGGTGTTGTTAGGATTGGTCGAGGACCAGACGTTGTAGTCACCGGCATTCGTATTGTTCCAATAGAGGGTGATATACGAGTTTGCAGGGCTGCCGGCGCGACGGACAGTCAGGTTGGTGATAACGTCGCCGGGCGCACACGGATTGGGTTCAACACAGGGGCCGTAGTCGTAGAAGGTCAGTTCGTATTGACCAACGGTGTTGCTACCCCACAAGCCGGCGCGGACATGATAGGTACCTGCAGGAAGCTCGCCTGCCACCATTGAGCCAAGGCTGGTCAAGGGACGGTTCTCGGCGGGCAGCCAAGCAAGGAGCGGCAGAGCATCATTGGCGCCGAAGTCATCATTGCCGAGGATGAAAGTTCCCGTGCAGCAAACGTCCTTCACGGAGATATGCGAGTCACGGAAGTTGGTGCTGGTCGCGCTCGGGCTTGAGGCCTTGATAGCGATGCGGCGGCATTCGGTGAGCGTGAAAGTGAAGAAGGCATCCGGGCCGGTCGAGGAGAGTTCCGGTTCGATGTTTCCGTCACAGATCGTGCCGCAAATATCCGTGCAGGTGGCAGTCCAGCCTTCGAGGTTGACGTTGTAGGGAACATTACAATAGGGCGGAATCACCACGGCGGTCGCTGTTGCACACTCGTCGTTGGTGGGAGTCACCGGGCAGTCGTAGTCTTCGCAATTCATGCTCGAAGTCCACGTTCCAGTCAACGAAGCACAGAGAACGGAGCTGGTGGTCTGGCAGAGTCCGGCTCCGTAGCAGCAGCGTCCCATCGGACACGCATTGGCGCCGTTACAATCGGCGATTCCTGCGGTGAATTGTCCGCCGAGTCCGAAGCACTCGACTGCGCCTGTTATCATACAGTCGTCCTCACCGGCATTGACATAGCAGCAACGTCCGGAGGGGTTACAGACCGCAGGCGTGCTGGTATAGGCGCCAACATCGGTGACGATTGCATTGTAGGCGCCTTCATCGCCCGAAAGCCAACCGGCAATGAGAATGTAATAGGTTGTTCCGTTGACGGAGGCCCATCCAAGTTCAGACAGGTTTCCGCAGAACTGGTCATTCCCGCCTACGCAGGCCAGAACGTCGCAGTTTCCGCAGAAGACAAAAATCTCAGAGTCCCAATCCAAGGCCGTAGAGCAGAGGCTGACACGAAGCGAGTCGCCGTTTCCGACCACGGTGTACCAGACGCCGTTAGACGTCGCGTTGTAGACGCTTCCGCAGGACGGGATGACTTCGGTTTCAGGCAGTGAGCCGATCGTCGTTCCGGTGACTTCCTGACCGATCGTCAATGCCGGCGCATTCGCGCAGTCGTCACTTCCCTGCAAAGCAATCGGGCAGGGATTGGTGGTGCAATTCAGACCTTCGGTCCAAGTTCCACTCACGGCATTACACTCTACCTCAGTGTAGTCGGAGCAAGTCGTGTAGCAGCAGCGGCCTACGGGGCAGACGCCGCCTGAGAGTTCACAGGTAGTGGTGCCGTCCCACAGACCACTATAAGTCGCACAGTCGGTGGCGGTGCTTGTCAGACACTGCGGGGCGCTGAATTCATCAAGGTAGCAGCAGCGACCCATAATCGGAGGGCCACAATGAACTGTAATGTTGTAGTCGCCGTCTGCTCCGCTGGCGTCGTCGAGGAGAACCGGATAGTAATAGGTTCCGGCTGCTAATCCCGTCCACGTGATCGTAATATTGCCGTCAGCGCAGTCGGTATCGTTCCATGTTCCGGAGACAGTGTTGCTTGCACACGGGCAGCCGACAGCAAGGTTCAGCCACGCATTGCCAAAAGGCCCGCTCAGGGTATTCAACGAGCCGCAATAGTCCAGAATTACCGGGCATTCCACAGGCACATCAAAGGCGATCCAAACTTGTCCGTAGCCGGGGAACAAGGCGCAGTCCTCAGTGGCGCACAAGTTCGATCCCGTCCACGTGTAGGGAAGAGTCTGAACCGTGGCGTCTGCGCAGTTATCGTTCGGCGGAATTGGCAAACAGGGCGGGCATAGCGTAATGTCCAGCGTGTAGGCTCCGCCAGTGCTTGTCGATGACCAGGGCTCGATATCGAGGTAATAAGTGCCTACAGCCAGGGTGAAGCACTCGATTGTGGACAGAGCGCCTTGTGCCGGGCAGAACGTCCAATCATCGTCATTGGAGGCCAGTGTGGTACCGCCGCAGCAAGCCGTGGTCAGGTAGAAATAGCTGTCGTAGGAGGCAGCGCTGTTGCAGAGCGTGAAGGTATAAGCGCCTGCTGTGGCGATGATGACCTTGTAGATATGCTCCGGACCGGTGCGCAGAGCACAATTATCTCCTGCACCAACCGTCGTGGAGGTATTCGTGTAGTCGCCGAGTCCCATGTCGGCAGTGTAATCAAAGCAGTTAAAGACGTTTAGGTTGCAGTTCGTGGTGTTGTTGGCGGTGTTCAACTCTCCGGCAACGGCGTCAACCGAACCGACAAGCGTATGAGCGCCGACAGTCAGATTGACAGGAACAGTGAAGAACACATCAAAGAAGGAACTCGGTCCCAACAACGGCACCGCAAAGGCGTCTGTGGTCGCGCCGCCGTCAAAATCAAAGTGAGCAGTTGTAGCTGCGGCATTAGCTTGGCCATTATTTGTTACGCGAAGCGACACGGTTGCTGCGCCATTCGGTTCCTGATTGCCGCAGGGGCTTAGCATGGTAACCGAAAGATCGGGCTCAAGCACAACTGGAGCGAGAATTTGAATTTCCCATCCGGTCAAAGTGCCGACGTCGCCACCAAGGTCATCACAAATGTGGAGGCGCCACGTTCCAACGGGGCTTATCCCGTCGTAAGTGCTCAACAAACCCTCTGGCCGGTACGTGCCGGTGAACGGAGCTGTGCCGGCGGTAATGAGCGTTGCCGCCTCGTCATCAAACACGGTGTTTACGTAGTTATCGCTAAAGCTACCGTTATCAGTCGAAAGTTCGATTTCAACATTGTTCGGTCCAACAAGCTTGATGTCCAAGTCCGCATCGTATGTATGGGTCAGGCTGTTGATCCTCACTTCGATATCCTGAATCGGACCCCACGTGCCTGGGGCAACCACGATGTCGGCATAGACACCGGTCGGGCAGTTGTTATCGCCTGTCGCAAGCGAGCCCGTCCAGCTTACCCACGTTCCGCCGTTATCGTCCAGCGGATCTTCCTCTGGGCGAACAAATTCGGGTTCGGGGAAGTAGGCCTCGATCAAGGCCTTATCGCCGGGGAGCATTTCTTCATTCAGCATGCGCTCGTAGGCAGCCTTTGCGAGTTCGAGTTCGGTCGGGGCAGCCTGGGGCTTCGCTGTCAGCGGAGAATCGCTGCGCTCGACCGCCACCGCGTCATTGGAGCTGCGCGCGTCGCGAGCCGCAGCATCTCTGGCTTCCAGCCTCTTCGCCTCTTCAGCGAGGCGGGCGATCGTTTCGTTTTGAACCGAATTTCTCTTTCCGGGATAGAGTTGATTGAGCAACTCCGTCTCGATGGCTTTCAGTTCAGGCGTCTCTCCCACTGCTTGGATCTGCTCGCGTACGCTCTCGAGCTTCTCGATCAGCGCGATGCGCTCCGTGCGCACATTCGACGTTCCTGTCGTCTGCTTCGCATAGACATACGCGAGCGAACTACAACAGATCAGGCCGATACACACATACCATAGCCATTTCTTGGTCATCTTCTTCACTCCTCATTTCTGCTTGGTTAGGGAATCCTTAACTTTAGGAACCCACATTTATGATGCGGCAATCAAACATGCAAATATCCGGTCCGGAATGGTGGATTTCACCACTTCGGTAAGCAAGTCAAATATAGCATGAGCTTCAAAGGTTGTCAATGAAGCTCTCGCGCTGCAAAAAAATCCTTCCGAAATAATCTGCAAACATTAAGTCGAACTTATACAAACCGTTCAGGAATAGTGCCGAGATGTTTGCAGGGCTCAACAAAACATAAGCTGC
>JADLDM010000062.1 GCA_020846695.1 bacterium
AGTCAGGGCATCGCCAACGCGCATTCGGATCTCTTCGCCAATGCGTACTGGCTCTTGACACCCTGCCGTAACGTGCAGGAAGAGACGGTTGCCACGTTGAAGTGGTGGATTCGCATGTTGGGCGCGCATCCGATCGTGCTCGATGCTGGGCTGCATGACCGGATCGTCGCGTCAACCACGCACATGCCCTTGGTCCTTGCTCTGGCATTGTCGGATTGGCTTGCCGGAGAATCGCAGGATTCACCCCTCGTCAGCAAGCTCGCGACGGGGCACTTTCAATCCATGACGGCGATGGCTGCATTGCCCCTCTCGGCCTGGGAGTCGGTGTTGGCGGCGAACAGGGAGGATACGCAGCGCGCACTCGACGGATTCATCCGGCATTTTGAAGAAGTGATTAAGAAGTTTCGCGACGGAGGATTTGAAGAGACTTGGCACAATGCTCACGCCCTTCAGAGAAAACTTGCTCGAGAGAAACCCGGAGACTGGGATTCTCAATCTGAACTTTCGGTCACCGTTCCGGATCGCCCCGGTGCATTGGCGCGTGTGGCCGGACTGCTGGCCGATCATGGAATCAACATTCGTGACATCAGCATGATCCACAGCCGTGAGCGTCAGGGCGGTATGCTTAGAGTCACGCTTGAATCGCACAGCGACGCGCGAAGCGCAATTCAAATCCTTACTCAGCACGGCTTCCCCGCAATGCGCCGCGATTGAGTTTGCACGTCGCAGAAAAGTAAAAACCCCGCTTGCGCGGGGCTTTTGTTATTGACCCTTTATCGCCTCTCGCATCCCCTGATACCTTCGTTTCAACATCTCGATGGACGCCAGATAGCGAATCTGCGTCTCAGCCATCTCGGCCATTTCTTCTTCAATATTAACGCCGTTCACACCGGTGATGTCGTCGGGAATCTCTTCCCGTGAAATCTTCGGCACCAGGTTGTCGAGCGAACTCGATGCGCCCATGTGTCCCGGATCATCGTGAGCCAAGGTCTGGGATTCACCGGTAAGCGCCTCTTTCAGAAGCCCCTCAAACTCAACTTTGACTCGCTGATAGCCCGGCGTTTCCGCGTTGGCAATATTCTGGGAATGCGCTCGCTGTCTCGCCGCCTGCGCGTCGAGCGATTTCTTCAAGATGGTCACGCTTGGATTCTGCCCGACCAACATGTTCTGAATCAGATTATCTGCCATGGAATCCTCCTGTGGAGAAGGCAAAGAGCAATCCTTGTGCCTGAACTCTAACTTGACATAGAACCTGATATTGGCGTTTCGAGCCGAGAACAAGAAGGCCCGGACTTGCCGGGCCTTCTTGGGGAGGTGGGAAAATATGCTTAGGGGCAGGAAACCGCTTCTACCACGTAGAAGCGCTTGGCGTCGGCGCCCAGGGCATCCTGATAGGTCGTCGCCGTAATCGGTGTGGCGGTCAGCAAAGTGTATTCAGCCGGGAAGACGGCTTCCGCCGAAGCAGCATACCAGACATTGTAACATGCGCAAGGCTGGCCGACGCCCGGTAACCACCGCAGTTCGATGATGGAAGATCCGCCGAGTCGAAGCACCGTGAGATTCGCGGGATCGAGACAGGCCGCAGTTTCAAAAGGAGCCAGCGCGCCGGTCACGAGTTGGTAGCTTTCACAGTAGCAGCTTGCCGCATCGAATTGGGAAAGAATGCCCGTGACATTGAGAAGTCCCACGGGAATCGGTTTGCCGACCAAAGTGTCACATAGATCAATACGGAAGGTAACACTGTCGCTTCCGTTCTTGAGATAGAAGTTCGTTGCGGCGAGGAAAGTGTCCACTCCGCCGGTAGTATCGAAGCTAACGTTTTGAACTTCAATGTGACGCGATTCATATTGCTCAGGCGAGCAGGCTGCGGCAAGCTGTGAAACGGCGGATGCCGGCACACCGACCGCCGACGGAACGGGATTTCCTGTCGTGATGAGTGTGACTTCTGCGGGATAGAGCGCAGTAGAATTGAATTCCGTCAAGCCGTTGTAGTTCATCAGCGAACCGGAGATGCGAACCGAGTCACCGGGCAACGGCAGACGGTCTGGAGCAGCCCAACGCGTACGTGCCGCCGTGCCGAAAACGAGGACAGCGCAGCCGTTAGCCTCGACATACATGTTGCGGCGGCAGGAATCGCTGTAGGTGATGACGCCGCGCGTAATCACAAGAGAATCCAACCAAGTGGACACGCCGCATTCCGTCTGCTGCCGAATCTGGCAGATGGACACGCTATCCGCAACCTGCGGCGCGCTGCATACGTTCGTAGCGCCCGGTGTGCCAAAATCACCGTTAGTGACACCGGACCACGTGACTTGCGCGGTGCACCAATTTACAGGATTGGCAGGATCCAGAAGTACGTTTGAAAGTTGACAGGAATGACCTTGCAGATAGGGATAGCCCGTGTAATTAACTGATGCTACCAACACGCTGGATGCATTGCGTAGATACAGCGTTTCGCCGTTGTTACTCATCGAAATGCCGCCGTCATTGCTGTTCTCGTAGTCGTAGTCTTCCGGAACGCCTCCGTTCGTCGCACTGTCACCGTTGCAGGCGAAGACGAAATACTCTCCCGGCCCAATGATGTGCGATCCTTCGATGACATCTGCGTTCTGAACGTCGCCGATGCTCCACCCTTGAAGATCGTAGGCGATAACATCGCCATTGTAAATCTCGATCCACTCGTGCAGGGTGTCCGTACCTGCAAGATTGGGATTCGGCATAATTTCCGTGAAGATGATGCCAGCCGGCGGAGGTGTCACGACGAACGAGCCTTGCGAGTTTGCGGCAACGGGATTACCGGCGAGGTCTGTTACGTTGTTAACGGTGAGAGTATATGTGTTCGGCAGGAATGAAGAGGCAAATGTCAAGCGTACCGTGCGGTTGTCTCCCTGGATGGCTGCAATCGAAGGGGCTCCAAAGCCATTGTCCAGTGAGTAGTTCGCAGCGGTATTGGCGCTCGTGGCATTGAGAGCTTCATTGAAATATGCTTGGCACTGATTTGCGCTGTAGAAGGTGACGGAGTCGAGAATTGGCGCAGTTCCGTCCGGGATGCAGGCGTGCGGCGCGCTTCCCGGAGTGCAGTTACGATAGCGGCCTGTGGTTGCAAACTGAGTATCGGCTTCATACCAATCTGCAGCGCTCCACGGCTGTCCGACAGAAGCGAGACACTTCTCGAGTGAGTAACCCAGATTCTGTCCGC
>JADLDM010000063.1 GCA_020846695.1 bacterium
GGAGCCGCTTCGCACAGAGGCGGCTCCCTGCCTGCTCTAACGCAAGCGAAATCCCAGTTTGCTTTTCGGCCGGGTTGCGCGATAAAGTTTGGAGTCTGCGGAAACGGTATCGAGCGCGTACCCTGCTCGGCGGAGCAAGCGCATGAACTTTGCGGCCTGTTAATGAGTATACAACTGAGACATGACAGGAACGGGTCAACTGAAGTATAGACACATATTGAAGAGAATACGATTGCGAAGAACTGCGGCGCTGATGGTTGCCGTCCTGTGCGCCGTTGCGTTATTCAATGCGGGGTGCGAGACA
Source organism: bacterium (assembly GCA_020846695.1). Taxonomy (GTDB): domain Bacteria; phylum Electryoneota; class RPQS01; order RPQS01; family RPQS01; genus JADLDM01. The sequence goes on from JADLDM010000063.1 coordinate 305, forward strand.
CCGCCTTTGGCAAATATGGTTCGCGCTGAAATGGCCTTGGGCCACGCGCGAGACAATAGTGTAAAGAAATACGCATCGCTGGAGCTTGAAGAAGCGGAAGCAATGATGCAGGTCGCGCGCGAGGAGATGGCTTTCCAGCAGGGGAAAATGTCACTCTTCCGCAAGTATGCCTATGCGGACACGCTTATTGCCCATGCCAATGCGCTGACGCATACGGCGGCGGACTCCGCTACCGCGAGACGGGCGCGCGCGCTGGAGATGGCCTCGACGGAAGTGGCCACGCTTTCGGAAGACGTGAAGTCCTGGCGCGAGGACATGGATGAGAGTCTGACTCTCTATCGCGCGGAGAAACTCTGGACTCTTGCGCAGATGAGCTTGCAAAGCGCAAAGACTCTCCTGCAAATGGAGGATTTGGAGGCGGCTCTCTCCAGTGCGCAAGAGTGCAGGGAGCAGCTCTCGGCGCTGAGAGACGCGGTGAATCATCACGACGCGGATGAGCAGGCGCGGATCAACGCGGCAAAGAAATGGGTCGCGGAGACACTTGCCGAGAGCCGGCGCACGGGGGCGAAGGCCATCATCGTGAACAAGGATGAGCATAAGCTGCATCTTTATGACGGCGGCCAATTGATCAAGAGCTATCGCTGTGACCTCGGGTTTAATGCAGCCTATCAGAAGCTGTTCGCGGGCGACGGAGCGACGCCTGAGGGCAGCTATCACGTCTCGAAAGTTAATCAGGGCAGCCGCTATTTCAAGGCGCTGCTTCTGAATTATCCAAATGACGAAGATAAGCGCCGTTTTGCCGCGAACAAGAAGGCGGGAAGAATCTCGAAACGCGCCGGTATCGGCAAGCTGATCGAAATCCACGGACACGGCGGACAAAACAAGGACTGGACGGACGGCTGCGTGGCGCTATCCGATTCCGACATGCTCGATCTGATGCGGCACGTCGGCACGGGAACACGTGTGACCATTGTGCGGAAACTCTCGTAACATGCTTCATTGTAGTCTCTGTGTCAGGTAGAGACAAGTTTAGTAAGTAGAACATGCTCAAGAAGATTCTCATCATCTTTGCGTTGCTGGTTGTGCTGGTTGTCGCGGGCGGGTTGTATTTCCTGCCCGAGAGGATCGCTCCGCTCCCTCCGAATGAGACAATCGCGCGGGTGGATTCCTCATTGAAAGTTCCTGCGGATGAGAAGGCTCTGCTTAAAGAACTCAAGCGGCTTACCAAGGAGATGGACAAGAGCAAGCCGCGCGGTCCGTACATCGTGATTGATACGCACGCAAATTGGGCCTTCTATCGCACGCAGGATTCCGTGATGTTCAAGGCGCAGTGTTCAACCGGATCGGGCGGGGAATTGACAGACCCGAAGACCGGAAAGAAGTGGGTGTTCAACACACCGCACGGAGTGTTTTCTGTAAAGAACAAGATCGTGGAGCCGTGGTGGAGAAAGCCGGATTGGGCTTTCATTGAAGAGGGCGAAGATGTGCCGAAGAATTCGGCGGATCGCCTCGATCCGAATGTGATGGGCGATTACGCCTTGGGATTTGGCGACGGCTATTTCATTCATGGCACGCTCTATGAAAGGCTGCTCGGACTTTCCGTGAGTCACGGCTGCGTGCGACTGGGTTCCGACAACTTGAAGTATCTCTATGATCGTGTGCCGATCGGCACCGGAGTCTATGTCCTGTAGAGTCTCTTCTTACTTGTTATTCGCACTGCTTTTCGGCGCGATGACACTTGCCGCTCATGCTGAAGCGGATTCGCTGCGCACGAAATGGCGGCGCATGGCAACGGAATACGAACTGATTCAGGCGAAGCATCCGTTCCTACTGATTGATTCGCGTGAGGAGAAGATGCAACTTCGTCTCGGCGCGGCCGTCACGCTTGAGATTGTGCCGGATACGGGCAGCTCTCCGTTTGATGTGCGGAGTTTTGCTGCGGACTTCGGAGAGGATTCCACTCTACTCTACTCGATGTCAAGAATTGAGCTGATGGAATTTGAGCCGCGCTTCCCCGATACGCTGCTCGCAATTGTGAGCAAAGCAATGGACATGGATCCGTCGCTCTTGCAGCGCGAGATTCCTGTGAAGTTTCAAGTCGAGTGGCACAATGGGCCGCGTCTGCTCCTGCACTCGAAGCCGCAGGGAACTCCGGTGGTGATCGAGAAGCCGTTTCGCATTAAGTTGGGCGAATGGCTCGACAGCTTTTCGGAAGGGAAACTCTATGAGATCGAAATTGATCGCGAATCGGCTTTAACCTTGCACCGCACCTTCAGCCAGGGAATCCCGACGATGGTGGTGAGGGAGTGAGAAAGGATGAAGGCGGAAGGATGAATGATGAATGAGCCGCAGAGATGCGGTTTTTGTTGTTGACCCCTATCCCTTCCCCCCGCAGCGCACAACTGTCTCAATGTTCGTTGTGGTGCAAGAGGTTTGAAACATAATAGCTTGAGTAACTCGCGGTGTTTGGTTATCTTGAAGTCACAGTCAGCAAGAACCCGACCGGAGACTCAAGCGATGACTGAAGGTGTGGCAGACTTCCGTGAGTTGTATTCGTCGCTACCTTCCCACTTCCCAAGACAACCAAGGAATCACTCTGTTTCCGCGCCCCACTCTGATCCTTTTCCTTTCATCCATTCTGCTTGCTGCCCTTTGGTTCGCCGCAGACTACTCACACCTGTCGCGCGAAAATTCGAATCAAGTCCTTCTTGAGGGCAACCTGATCGGCAAATTGGAGCTCTATCCCCTTGGTGAGAATGGCGAACTCAATATCGCGTATGAGCCTGAGGCTAAGCTGTCTCAAGGCCTCGCGTGGTGGCAGATATCTGAGCGGCGTGACCACTCGGGCTATCCGCGCCTCGATCCGCAGAGTTCCGGTTCAGGCTTGCCCGGCGTGAGCGGGGAAGACGAAGACCCGGCCTACTACACTCTTGAAGACCTGCAAGACTCAGCTCTCAGCGCGCGAGTTCACTTTGACGGAAAATACTGGCTTCGCGATCTTCCGTCGCCGGGCAACGGCTACGCAATCGAATCATGGCTTGTGCATGTGGAGAATCGCACCGTCACACCACTCGCCGGAATCTCCTGGGGCACGGAAACACGAAACGGGCAGATCGCCCGTCTCTTTCATCCCACTCGCATCTATCGCTCTCGCTTCATCTGGCGCGACGTCCTGGCCCGTTCCGGCTTTGGCTACAACTGGACGATCAAGCCTGTTCCCAATTCACCCACAGCGTAGGTTTGCCGCCGCCGAGCAGGGATTAAGCGCGACCGACTTGCGAATATGCGGCAACAAGAAGTAATGGTGCGCGGTTCCCTGCCGGAATCTCAAAACAGTCAGCCCAATCGGAGTACACTGCAATGAAGCAAACTCTCTTCGTTCTCCTCACCTTCACCGTCGCGTCTTTCGCCGAACTCACTCAGCACCCGATGGGCGGCTATACGGTCACTCAGTCCGCAGTTCTGAGCGGAGCGCCGGAAGCGGTGTTCGATGCGATGACCGACGACATTCTCCCATGGTGGGATCATCACTTCAGTGACAGTCCGCGCGCGTTAAAGATTGAGCCGTGGGCCGGAGGAAGGTTCATCGAGGAGTTCGATGACAAGGGAAATGGAGTGTTACACGCAACCGTCATCTACTGCGACCGCGGAAAAGTGCTTCGTTACGACGGACCACTCGGGACGTCGGGTCGCGCCATCAACATGGTCACCACCTATGAGTACACTCCCAAGGGCGACAGCACCGAGGTGAAGGTCACGGTGAACATCTCAGGGCAGATAGATGAGGAACACGCGTCACGCGTGGACGGCGTCTGGCGCCACTTCCTGATTGAAGCCTTCAAGCCCTATTGGGAATCTCAGAAGAAGTAGTTCGACTACTTCATCATCAGCATCTTGACGGTCTTCGATTGATTCGCAAAATCGAGTCGCGCGAAGTAGACGCCACTTGCCAACCCCGCACCGTCAAATCGAACGCGGTGCATTCCTTCCGACAAGTCCCGATCCAGCAGTGACGCAACCTCACGGCCTTGTACGTCAAATACGCGAAGTTGCGCATGTCCCGGCTTTGCCAGTGAAAATGCAATCTGGGTTTCCGGGTTGAAAGGATTCGGGAAGTTCTGATGTAAGACAAATTCCGTTGGGAGCGATTGCTGCTCGCGCGTCGAAACGTCCTGACTGGTCCAGAGAATCAGTTGCCCCGAGGTGATGTAGCCCGGTTGAGTGTGTCCGGTTGAGTTGTAGTTGCAGTCCGTGCAGGTCACGCCGCTTTGGCAATCGGGGTTGTTCGGGCGGCAGAGGTTCTCGTAAGCTTGCAGGGTGGGCCAGATGTCAATCGGTTGACCGGGCGTAACGGCGACATCCTGGAGATCCCAGGGATAGACGCGGTCACCCGGGCACCAGCCCGCGCGGTTGAATTGCCACGTGCCGCCTTGCGGTGAGCAATCGTTTTGCGCGCAGTCATTGCGCCAAAGCAGATGCTCGAAATAGTCTAAGCCGATCCACACACCGTGCATCTTCTGTGAAAACTCGGCCGCATTGTGCGTGTTGCCCTGCCCGTGTCCCGTGGTCCAGATGCGAAGGGATGCGTATTCGGCAAAGGGTTCGACATCTACGATCACCTGATCCATATGCTCTTCGGGCGGATTGTCGGGATTGCCGTATTCCACATATCCGATGTCCCATAGGTTGACGACGCGATAGGGGCGCATGGTGAGACTACCCTCGATGAAATAGAAGGTGCAGGTCACCAGCCATCCTTGCGAGCCGCCGATCCAAGTATCCACGAAGCTTAGCAACGAGACGCTTCCCGTGAGGATGGGCAGATAGTCGGTCATGTCGAAGGCCCATTCGCAGTGGCCCGGACCGCCGCCTCCCGTGATGTCGTAAGGGGTAATCACGCGAGCAATCTCAATCCGCTCGGAGGTCGTGTCGGTGAGCTGTCTGACGACCGAGAGGCGGGCCGTTCTATCCCACGGATCACAATCGCCCGGCGCACCGGGACAGTCGAGGCGATAGACCATGTAAACCTCGTTGAAGGCAATGCCGGGATTGGGGAAGGCAAAACTGTCGGTCACCTCTCGGGTGCCGATGTTCTGGAGTTCCTGGGCAAAGGTGATGACGACGGTGGTATCTCCCTCATCGGCCAGAGCGAGCGGTGACAGGCCGGCGATGATGAGGACAAGAGTGAGCTTGCGAAGGGTAAGCATTGTGGGCCTCGTTTGGTGTAGCATCCCTAAGATAGGGATAAGTTGAACAAAGTAAAGCCCTACGAGGCGAGTTTTGATTTGGGGTTGTAAACTCTTGAGAATCTCGGATTAGGTTCGTAACTTTGTGAAAACCATTAATCATATGGAGAGGTGGGAGATGAGGAAAGTTGTTTTGATTTTTCTTGCCTTGGCGGGTCTGGCTCTGCCGGCTCTCGCAGGGAGCTATCCGCTGGGCGTCGGAGTGCACGGAGGCTATGACTATCCCGTGATTCAGGGCGATGTGGGCGCCGGTACGATGTGGGGTTTGAGCGTGCGAGGCAACGTGGTCGGCCCGCTTCACGCGCAACTGTTGGTTCGCGGCACATCGCAGGGTGACGTCGAAGAGGACATTGACTTCCCTAATGAGCCGACCTTGACTATTCCGGGCGGGACGCTGACGGGTTTTGGTTTGAATGTCCTGATCGGCGCGAAGAATCCTGTGAACTTCTGGCCCTATGGTTTGCTCGGAGTGTCGAGCAACAGCCTGGCTCCGGGAGCAAGCTACAAGGAAGATGAGTCTCTTGTGGGTTGGAGTATCGGCGGCGGATTCGGCATCAATCTCTATCAGAAGAAGGTCTATCTCGATTTGAACACGAGTGCGCTGGTGATGCCGTTCCATGACGACAAGGCCTCGCGCAAGAACTGGCAGACTTTGTTGGGCGTGCAGTATTTCATTCCAATCAAGACCAAATCAAACTAAGCAGTGGACAAGGAGAACACCATGAGAAAGACAGTCTATATTCTTGCCGCGCTGCTTGTGTTGATTGTGAGCGGTTGCGGCCTGACTTCGGGAACAGCGTTTGTGTCACAAGAAGTGAGCGGCAC
>JADLDM010000064.1 GCA_020846695.1 bacterium
GAGCGCAAATCCACACTTGCGAAACCTTTCACGAATGCGTATCGTATGAGTGATAGGCCAATGAAACAATCCCGGAAGAAAAGATGGAAATCCAAGTTTTGGGGACGGGCTGTCCCAACTGCATCAAGCTCGCAACTCAGACGGAACAAGCCGCGCAGGAATTAGGTGCAACATTCACGCTGGAAAAGGTGACGGACATTACGAAGATTATGGAAGCAGGAATCTTGAAGACTCCGGCGCTCGTAGTAGATGGAGTGGTCAGAGTATCAGGCCGCATTCCCTCGATGGATGAGATCAAAGAGTTGCTTATGGCAGCGCAAGGAGGAGCGAAGTGAAAAACAGGATATTCGTTCTCGCTTTTGCGTTATTTGCCCTAACTGCATTTGCCGAAGAGACCGTTTCGGCGGATACGACACAGCCCGCGCAACCGACGACGGTTGCCTATTACTTCTACAACACGAACCGCTGCTCGAATTGCATCAAGATTGAGAATTATACCCATGCGGCGATCACACAGAGTTTCGCGCCACAGCTTGAATCGGGAAAGCTCGCGTGGGTGATGAAGAATCTTGACGAAGAAGAGAACGAGCACTTCATCGAGGACTATCAGCTTTACACCAAAGCCGTGATCTTCGTGGAATACATGGACGGCAAGCAGGTGAAATGGAAGAATGCCGAGAAGATTTGGGATCATCTCGCGGATGAAGCGGCATTCAAGGATTACATCACGAAGGAACTCACGACCTTCCTTGAGGTGAAATAGGTGGAGGGCTTTTTCGCGGGATTGGGCAGCGCGCTCTGGTTGGGGATTCTGACTTCGATCAGCCCCTGTCCGTTGGCCACGAATATCGCGGCGGTTTCATATATCGCCAGACGGGCTCATGATCCGAAACGCGCGTTGTGGTCGGGCGTGCTTTACACCGTGGGGCGGATGCTTGCCTATGTGGTAGTCGGCGCGCTGGCCGTGTGGAGCGTGCTTTCTTTGTCAAAACTCTCCTTTGGCTTGCAGCGCACGATGAATCAGGCATTGGGGCCGTTTCTGATTGTGGTGGGCGTGATTCTCGCGGGTTGGCTGAAGTTTGCATGGTCTTCGGGGGGAGCCTTTGCGGAGAAGTTTTCCAAACGCGCGGAGTCGTGGGGTGCGTTTGGCGCGCTGTTATTGGGGGCGATTTTCGCGCTATCGTTTTGTCCGATCTCGGCGGCTCTGTTTTTCGGGAGTCTGATTCCCTTGGCGGTGAAATTCTCTTCGGTGGGGATTCTGCCCTCGGTTTACGGGATCGGCACGGCGCTTCCGGTGCTGATCTTTGCCGGGGTGATTGTCTTCAGTGCGAAGGCGACGGGCGCGCTGTTTAACCGGCTGACATCAATTGAGAAGTGGGCGCGGCTGGGGACGGGACTGGTGTTTATCGGAATCGGCATCTACATGACTCTGAAATACACGCTGAAGATTTGGGCTTAGTGTAACAAAGTCTCATTTCTACGGATTTCGGCCGGGTTGCGCGCGGGAGATCGTGCAGTAATTGCAAGTGTTAATGCTTAACCCGGCTCGGCGAGGAGAATGACATAAGTTCGTGGCCCGGTCTTCCGGGGCTTGCTTTTTCTAAGTTTGTGCCGTACCTTTGGATAGGTGGTACCGGCAACTTGCAGCCATAGTGGAGGTGTCATATGTGGCATGCAGCGAGAATTCTCATCCTCGGGTTGTTGTGTTGGAATTTGGTTTGGGCGGAGACGATGCCGCGCGGGCCCGTGCGCGGCGGTGGCGGGAGTCTGGATGTTGCGAATCCGTATGTGAACAGCCGGGTGGTTTCGAACGGAATCATCGCCTTCAATCTCACGAACTACGGTTACTTTGGGAATGACGGCCCATCGCAGAGTCAGGCGCTTCAAGACGACTGCAACGGAGAATGGGCGCCGCAATTCGAGTATCCTGAAGGCAGCGACAATCAGTATCTGTTTCAGGGGGCGCTGTGGGTTGGGGCCATCATCGTAGAAGAAGGTGGCGAGACAAAGCGCGTATCGGTCGGCACAGATGGTTGGTTTACGCCTTCGATCAATGAGTTCTATCCCGGCGAAGGCGAAGAAAACGGAATTGTCTTGAGATCAAATATTCCCGGAGCAGAAGACTGCTTCGGGAATTCTATTTTTGATCCCGAGGCGGATGCGAATCTTGAGGCGGAGGCGACCTTCACGGACACGCTGATGGATTGGTTCTGGATTGAAGAAGATCCGGCAGATGGCCAGCATCGTCCGCTGGGTTTGGAAATCACGCAGACGGCGAAATGTTGGACTTCGCCGGATTTCGGGAAGTTTGTGATACTCGATTTTCATATTGAAAACATTGGCACGAACTTCTTGAAGCAACTCGCGCTGGGCCTATATTTGGATTCTGATGTCGGAACTGCGACAGAGTTCGAGCATCACACGGATGATATTGCAGGTTCAATTGCCGAGGACCCGCAAACAGGAAATTTAATTGCCTGGATTGCTGACAATGATGGACGTGGCCCCGAAGGTGGAACCGGGCCTGTGCTCTATCCTCATTGCATGGGCGCGGCGTATCTTACAGCGGTGGACTCATTCTACTCGGATCATGCCCGCTCGTTCAATTGGTGGATATCGAATGGGGAGCCGGATTTGGATTTTGGTCCGTCATGGACAGACGGACCGAATTGGACGCAGACGTACGGGACACCTGTCGGAGATTTCTGGAAACACGATGTCTTAGTCGACAGGGAGCGAGACTACGACCAAGTTTACGTGAATCAAGCCCGACCCTCGCAGTTGGACACAAGTTTTCAGTGTGCTTCTGATGGAGAAATTCACTCGTGGCGGCCGAACGGCGATCTCCCCAATGTAGAGGCGGATGACATTGCAAATGGTTTCGATACTCGCTTCTTGATGTCCGAGGGGCCGATGGGTATCTTTGATTACATTGATGGATCGGGGCAATGTATTTATCGTCTGAATCCGGGCGAGCAGATTGACTTAACGGCGGTGATATTGCTCGGCGAAGATTTCCATGATGTCAACAATCCGCAGCCCAATCCGACTGAACTTGATCCGTCTCTCTTCTCCTTTGAGGGTCTTCGCGAAAGCATGGCGCGCGCGCGAATGTTGTATGAAGATGGCTACAACTGGCAGCCGCCAACGCCTGTGACAAATTTGCATGTGACCGATGCGATGGATGAAGCGGTTCCGCTCGTGTGGGATGAGCCGCTACTTGGTGGGCACGCGGGTTACAGAGTCTACGGCAGGCCGAATTCCGGCGAAGGCGCGCGAGCAGAATTCACCAGTGGCGCGATTCCCAACCTGAATTTCACGGTGACCGGTCTCACCAACGGTGACCGCTGGCTATTCGAAGTCGAGACGTGGGATGGCGCGGGCTATCGCAGCGCGATGGCAGAGCGGCTCGTCGCGGTCGGCGCGATTCCCGATGATTTGGAATTGACAGGCAGTGTTGAAGGAAACGATATCACGCTGACGTGGAACGCGGTGGACGATCCCACGCTTGCGAATTATCGCGTGATGCGAAGGTCAACCGCGCTCGACTCCACGACGTTCGTTGTTCCCGGAACGGTTCAACAGTTTGTGGATGAAGACGTCGTTTCAGGTCGCACATAC
>JADLDM010000065.1 GCA_020846695.1 bacterium
ACATGCAGTCTCCTGACACACAACTCTTCCTCGACCCCTGGGGCGCGTAAAAAGCACTTTCTCTTTCATAGCATTGCTTTGATTCACTAACACAGATTGGACACGATTATCACGACCTTTGACCTAAACTCCCCGACTACGTTCTCATCACAACCCATCACCAATGAGCGCGAGCTGCTTTCAGTAGTAGCACCTTACGCCAAGCCGGAAATCCTCAAAAGCCTTTGGCAGATTGTTAATACATTCAGTCCGTTCTTTGGAATTGTTTACCTGATGTATCTCTCGCTCGCGACGACGTATTGGGTGACATTCGGACTCTCGATTGTTGCGGCGCTGTTCTTCGTGCGCATTTTCATCATGCAGCATGACGCCGGGCACTACGCCTTCTTCAAGAGCAACACATGGAATGATCGCTTTGGATATTTCTGTTCATTATTTACGATGATTCCCTATTACTATTGGCGGCGTCAGCACGCGCTGCACCACGCGGGCAATGGAAATCTCGATCGTCGCGGGCACGGTGACATGGATGTCTATACGGTGGATGAGTATCTTGCGCTCACGAAGAGTCAGAAGATTTACTACCGTCTCTATCGCAATCCGATCGTGTTTCTACTGTTCGGTCCTTTGTCCCTGTTCTTCTATATCAATCGCACGTGCACTGACCCCAAGGTTTACAGCGCGCGCGACAAGAGAAACATCTGGATGACGAATCTGACGATTCTTGCGACGTTTGGCGTGATTGGATACTTGATCGGCTACGGCGCGTTCCTGAAAATCGCGGCGCCGATCTACTTCATTTCATCGAGTTTAGGCATCTGGCTCTTCTACATTCAGCATCAGTTTGAGCACACCTACTGGCGGCCCAACGACGAATGGAGTTTCGTGCGCGCTGCCATGCAGGGAAGTTCGCTCTACAAGTTGCCGAAGATTCTCCAGTGGTTCACGGGCAACATCGGCTTTCATCACATTCATCACCTGAAGCCCGGCATTCCCAACTACAAATTGGAAAAGTGCTACAAAGAAAATCCGGCCTTTCACGATGTGTTTGAGGTCACGCTCTGGTCCAGTCTCAAAACGATGTTCCTTTCCGTATGGGATCCCAAGCAAGAGCGCCTGATCAGCTTCCGTGAACTCAAAAAGCTCTACACGTAGTTCTCGTTCTGTCCCCTTGCTTTAGCGGGGGGACCACAGGGGGGTGTCCTTCTGAATTGTAAATTGTAACCTGAAATTGTAAATTCTTCCGCCACATGTTCAACATTCTCCGCACCGCGCACGTCGAATTTCGCGTCACAGATTTGGACGCCTCCAAGCGTTTCTATGTGGACGCGCTCGGGTTCATTATCATTCATGAAGAAAAGGATCGGCTCTATTTAGGCTGTTACGAGGAGCGCGATCTCTATTCGCTTGTCCTGCGTAAGACTGAAAAACCCGGACTTGGTCATCTTGCATTCAAAGTCGAGAGCGAAAGCGATTTGGATGCGATTGCCAAGGTCGCGCAGGAGGACGGACTTAAGCACAAGTGGATGAACAAGGGTGAAAAGCTCGGGATGGGCCGCACGCTGGCGATGCAGGATCCGCACGGAATTCCCTTGCATTTCTTCTATGAGGTCGAGCGTCGCGAGTGGCTCTTGCAGCGTTACGATCTCTATCGCGGCGCGCGCATTCAGCGGATTGATCATTACAATTGTCAGGTGCCGGATTGCCGCAGGGCTTACGAGTGGTACACTAAGCGCATGGGCTTTCACGGCTCCGAATACACGGCGGCGAATGATGTGCCGAAGATTCCCGGCGAACTTTCGGCGAAGAATCCCGCGCACGCTTGGAAGGTGATTGAGACGGATGATTTGTGGGCGACGTGGCTTCATCGCAAGCCGAATGTTCACGACATCGCGATGATGAACGGCATCGGCCCGCGTCTGCATCACGTCGGTTGGTGGGCGTATGACCGGCTTTCGATTTTGGATGCGTGCGACATGTTGGCGTCGGTGGGCATGGTGGATTCGATTGAGCGCGGCCCCGGTCGTCACGGCCTGTCGAACGCGTTCTTTCTTTATCTGCGCGACCCCGACAAGAACCGCATCGAAATCTATTGCGGCGATTATCTGCTGACCGATTGGGACATGCCGCCCGTCCGCTGGAGCATCAACGACAAGCGCCGCGCCACATTCTGGGGCCATCTTCCTCCCAAGTCCTGGTTTGAAGAAGCCTCATTAGTCGAGGACATCACCACCGGCGACCTGCTTTCCACATCCGACCCGAAGTTTTTCGGGAAGCCAAGTTTTGTGATATAAAAAGTCGAATCGATATTTCGAGGACATCAATGCGATTTCAACGCAGGATCAAGATTGCTCCCGGCTTACGTGTAAATTTGTCAGGCTCTGGTATTGGCTTCTCAGCCGGGCCACGCGGACTTGCGCTGAGTTCCGGACCGCGCGGAGCACATATGCACATGGGTATCCCCGGAACAGGAATTTCACACGCATCCAAGTTGTCTTCGACTGCAACTCAGGCGAATCCTACTTCGGGCACTTCAAATACCGGATTCTCGTACAGAGTCAAAGCAGAGGACAATGGTAGCATTAGAATTGAGGACGTGGATGGAAATCTCATAACCGACGATGCAATCCTGGGTAAAATCAAACGTGATAACGCCTACAAGGCGGCCGTTCTCGAGGTGTCTAGACGAGTGAAGGATCGGACCGATAGCAAGACTGATGAAATGGTCAACCTATATAAGATGTCGCCAATAATCGAGCCGATGGATTCATGGCAAACAGCTATCAATGAGTTGAGACCCGCAGAGTATGTTATGACACCATTCGTCCAGCAGGAACCAACGGAAGACGATACAAGAGCTGAGCTTGCGAGTGAAGCGGCAGGGTTGATTCAGACATGGCAGTTCTGGCGGAAGAACAAGATGTGTGAGGAGTACATCAACTCAAATCTACAGGAAAGACTCAAGCTACGTGTTGATGACTGGATGAAGAAGAAGCACCAGCATGATCAATCAGAACAGGAGACCAAGCGAGTAACCGACAATGGGTTCATAGAGGCCTATCAGGTTGAGAAGTCCGAACTCGAGTCTGCACTTGGCGGTGATCCCGACTATCTTCACAAACGCATTGAAGAGCTCTTTGAAGGGATGTCAATGCCTTTTGAGTTCAGTGCCGACATTGAAATACAAGGAAGCGAGGTTTGCTTGGACCTCGACTTGCCGGAGATCGAAGACATGCCGCTTCAAAAAGCGACCATTCTCGCTACAGGAAAAGTGAAGGTCCAAGATAAGTCTGCAAAGGAACTTCGAGAAGATTATGCACGGTGTGTTACCGGACTTGGTTTCTACATTACCTCTGGAGTGTTCAACATAAGCCCAGCAATA
>JADLDM010000209.1 GCA_020846695.1 bacterium
GAGATCGGGAACATAGCCTAGAAACATCGCGCAGCAATCCCAGCCGGGAGCCGTGAAGGACATCGAGTTGCCAAAGAGCAGAAAGCCGTTCTGTGTTTCAATCATGCCTTCGCAGTGGTCGGACTCTTCCCCACCCGCGAGCACGGACCACACGCTGTCGCCGTTGTCATCCACTTTCAAGAGCCAGAAATCCGATTGCTCGAAGTTGATGTCTTCAGAGGAGAAGTTGCCTGCGATGATGAAACCCTCATCCGTTCCTTCTACAATCTCAACTCCGTCTTCATACGAGAGTCCGCCGTAGTGGCGGGACCAAAGGGAATCACCAACGCTATCGAGCTTCACAATCCATAGGTCGCTGCCGTCATTACCGAAGCTGCTTGTTGCGCCTACCAAAGTAACGCTTGGCTCTGGAAACCACGTCGCTTCGTAATGAGAATTGAAATGTTCGTTTCCATCACCACCGAAGATGCGCAGAGCGTGTACTCCCGTTTCGGAGTTCACTTTGAAGAATCCTGCCTCGCTGTCTCCGTTCTCGAAGTCGCGCACGTAGCCATAGAAGAAAGGATCAGAATACACTCTTGCCCTGCTGCCCGTGCATACAAACGACACACCCGGATTGAATTCCTCATACTCGGGATCAGACCACCCATATCTTGTAGCCCAGACAAGTGTCTCTTGCCCAGAACCAGCCGTGTACGAGAAACAGAATTGTCGAATCCCCCAACTGTGATCGGCGTCTGTGTTTCCCCAACTCAGCGAAGCACTGTGTGTACTGTCCACTGTCACTCGATCGAACAAGGTGCCATCTGCAAACTCAATTTGTGAGTAGAACCCCCCCGTGGATAGGCCATTCTCACTTAAAGAGTTTGCAAGCACCGTTCCATATTCATCGAATCGAACAAAACGCACGTAGCCGTCTTCCGGATACGTCCTCTCCCACACAAGCTGGCCGGTGAAATCTATCTTAACAAGCAAGGCCACACCTGCTTGAGCATTCCATTCACGGGATTCGCCGCAGAGAAGATAGCCGTCCTCAACCTCGATGGCATCATAGAAGAATTCATCGCCGCCGTTGTCGTATTGGAAGGTCCAGACGGAATCCGGCGGGAAGGGCTGCGCGAAGAGCGGCGCGCAGAGGAGAAGAAGGAGGAGGAAGTGCATGGGGACCCTCGGAAGTTGAACCGGAAATTAGAACCGGAAACGAGAAACAAGAAAGCAGAACACCCCCCTGTGGTCCCCCCGCGAAGCAGGGGGACAAATCAATCAGAGTCCCAGCATGTCGGTCATGGCATAGTAGCCTGCGGGTTGATGGGCAAGCCATGCGGCGGCACGGAGTGCGCCGTGAGCAAAGATTGCGCGCGTGTCGGCGCGATGAACCAACTCGATGCGCTCGCCGGGGCCACCGAAAACCAACCGATGCTCGCCGATCACGTCACCCATGCGCAGCGCGGAGATTTCAGGCTTCTTGCCTGAAGTGTCCTCGAGAATTTCGGCGATACGCAAAGCAGTTCCCGAAGGTGAATCGAGCTTTTTTGTGTGATGCGTCTCGACGATGTGCATTTCATAATCGGGCAGCGCGGCGGCGATCTGCGGAGCGATAGCGAATAGGACATTCATCGCGGGCGACATGTTGGGAGCATGTAGCAGCGGAATTTCTTTTGCGGCCTCGCGGAAGAGTTTCAGCGTTTTTTCGGGAAGCGCCGTGACTCCGCAAACATAGGGCACTTTCGCACGCATGGCACAGGTTACATTCTCTTCGACGGCGTGCGCCGAAGAGAAATCAATCGCAACGTCAATATGGTCGCGCACGCCATGACAGGACGGCTCGATCATCAGTTCGCCGAAATATTGTCCTGCTCCGGCAGGATCGTAGCCCTTGACAATAGCCAAGTCCTTGTGCTCGCGCGCTTCATGGAGAATTGTGCGGCCCATGCGGCCCGCTGCGCCGAACAGTGCAACGCGCAATCTTTTGTCCTCAGGCGACATGGAGCGGCTCCAAGTAAGCTGAAATGGCGCGGCGAATTTTGTCTTCAGTCTCTTTCTTCACCGGCACGATGGGCAGACGGAATTCATTCTTTATCTTGCCGAGTTCGGAAAGCGCGAATTTGACCGGCGAAGGATTGGTCTCGAGAAACATCGCTTTGGCAATCGGCGCGAGCGTATGGTGGAGCATCTGGGCGGCGGGAATATCGCCCCGACTCCATGCTTGCAGCATTCCATAGAGCAGATCGGGGCAGATGTGTCCAGCCACCGAGACAATTCCAGAGCCAC
>JADLDM010000066.1 GCA_020846695.1 bacterium
ATAAATATCCATCTGTGAATTCCCAGAGCTGTAATCGCGGACTCGTCTATTTATCTCCCGCACATTGTCCAACCCAATTAACGTCGCACCTGTCAACGCATCGAGATAATATGTCACACTCTGGCTCGACACCTCTTCATCCGTCTGCACCTGCCACGCCAGATGCACGTTGTCATCTCTTTCGTTGTGAATGAATCCCAACGGCAATATCACCAGTCTCGGCTCGCCGGCAATCGGTGAGTCCGTCGTTTGCATATCCACTTGCGCCTGTGCAATTGCGAGCTTGATCGCGTGCTCTTTTTCAATCGCAGGCGTAGTAGAGAGCATCAGTTCGGGCGCAAACTTCCCGTTCACCGAAGTGACGACGCCCTTGCGGTTCAAGTGAACATACAGCGCACCGCCGATGACTTCGACTCCCTCATGTACCTGAAAGAAATTCACATGCGAGAACCCGTAGCGATCCTGCTCGACCGGAACCATGACCAACTCGCGTGCAATATCTTTCACGCCGAATACGCTTCCGTTCACTTCGAGAAACTCCCGAGCAATCTGCGCCGCCCTCCCCACGGTGATGGCAGGCTCTCCATGCTCACGCGACACCCCCTCCACCGTCAAGATCATGGGTCGCCCTGTCAATGGATGATATCTCACTTCCGCCGACACAACCGTAACCACTAACAAGACCCAAATCAGCTTCTTCACGTGCTTTCCCTCATGTTCGTTTCCAGTTAATCAATATAATCCAGAATCCCCCCCGATTTCAAGAGAAACCACCCTCTTTTTCAACTTTCCCGCAACATGCTCCGCGTCACTAGCGGCGGCCTCTGGCCGTCTTTTCTTATTACCTGCCGCCCCCCAACCGTCGTCATTCTGTACGTTGTGAAGAATCTCTCTGAGAGATCCTTCCTTCGTCAGGATGACGACAGCATAAACCCCACAAAAACAACAAGAGAGGCCATCCCGCCTCTCTTTTCTTCATTTATTTTCACAAATACTTGTTTTATAAACGCACCGTCCTCTTGACTTCCGACACGTTCATGCGTATATTGTAATTACTCTTCTGCCTTCATCCCCCATCCCTCCGCCCGCATCCCCTCTTGAAAAACAACCCCTTCCGTTTGGTCAATGATTAGTAAACCCTTAGGAGACACTGGGTGCAAAAACGAGAACGCCCGACCTTGATGGGGGTCGGGCGTCGGAAAAACTCGGAGCGAACAGAGGTAACAATCAACGATCTTGGTGGGTCCCGGGGTATATAACATTGCTTGCTTCCCTCTGCCGCCCCAACTCCTGCGGCACTATTTGCACAGTGCCCATGCTATCTGCGGTTTCTGCATATGTATTATGCAGATTCCGCGCCAAGTTATGATGCACGGGGAATTAGACTCTTAACTGATATTAACATCTTGATTAGTAATGCTATAAACTTGAATCTGTTATAGAGGCGTGACACGATGAGGATATTCATGGTGCAGGGAGTGCATATTAGGAATATATATCATGCACTGTTTGATTGACTACGTGCCCTATGTGCGCGCTCATCGTGCAAACTAAAAGGGCGGCCTGGTGGGCCGCCATCTACTTAATCAGATGCCTCCTCCCTACTCCGTCAGGGATAGAGGACGAAGCCAACTTGCGCAGTCGCCACGGTGTCGCCGGAGAGGATCGCATACGCCGTAACGACGTCCGTCTCCGTCGTGAACTCCGGACAATGATAACGAAGGCAAGGGTTCGAACCGCAAGGAAAGGCGACCGTGTCCGACTGGGCGATCACCGTGTTGTCGTAGAACTCGCCGTCGAGGGATTCATGATAGGCGTGGACACTCACTCCGGTCGGGATCGTGCTGCCGTAATATACACGAACGACAATGGTATCCCATGCCTCGCCAAAGTGTACCGTGTCCGGCGCGCGTAGTTCAAGTGTGTAGGTGCCAGGATTCGGGCCGTCAGGACCCGTGCCGGTCTTGTCACGGCAAGCCGCTGATAGAAGCAAGACGAAGAGCGTGAGGAATACGACGGGAGTCAAGCGAGAGAACTTCGTGATGCGAAACATGTGACCTCCTCGATGTGTCAATGCGCAAGAAATCTGTAGAGCAGAAAGCCGACCAAGAGCCAGAGCGGAATAGAAAAAAGAAGCGCCATGTTCACGCCGCGCACGGTTGTGAGGTTGGCCTGCAATTCAATCGTTGAAAGCGCGCGATGCATTACAGCGGTAAGTTGATCCATCTCGACCGGCTTCTGAAGCATGTCGTAGGCGCCGAACTTGATGGCTTCCTTTGCCGTGTCAAGCGAGGGATAGCCCGTCACGAGAATGAACAGCACTTTCGGATGAACCTGCTTCAACTCCTGAAGCAGCTCCAAACCGTTTTTCTCGGGCATCATGAAATCGGAAACGACGAGATCAATCTTCTCGCGGAGAAATATGTCCATGCCGTCACGCGCGGAAACCGCTTCGAGAACGGTGTGTCCGCGATTTTCGATGAACTCTTTCAGAATTGCGCGATAGGAATCGTCGTCGTCAATGACCAGAATGCGGGCCATGTATTCTCCCTCAACAGTTATAGAGGAATGTTGCCGTGCTTTTTGCGCGGATTGGTGTCCACCTTGTTATCCAACAGCGCAAGGCCGGAAATCAGACGCGCGCGAGTGAAACGCGGCTCGATCACCTCATCAATGTAACCGAAAGACGCAGCCTCGAAGGGATTGGCAAAAAGGTCGGTATACTCCTCGACGAATTTCGCTTTCGCCTGATCAGGGTTTTCCGCCTGCTTGATTTCTCTTGAGAAGATAATCTCGACTGCGCCCTGCGCTCCCATGACGGCGATTTCTGAAGACGGCCAGGCGAAATTCAGATCACCGCGAATGTGCTTGGAACTCATCACGTCGTAAGCTCCTCCGTAGGCCTTGCGAGTAATCACGGTGATCTTGGGAACCGTGGCCTCGCAATAGGCTTAGAGAAGTTTCGCGCCGTTGGTGATGATGCCGCGCCACTCCTGATCCGTGCCGGGAAGAAATCCGGGAACGTCCACGAAAGTCACCAGCGGAATATTGAAGGCGTCGCAGAATCGAACGAAGCGCGCGCCTTTGCGGGATGAGTCAATGTCCAGCACGCCTGCGAGCACGGCGGGCTGATTGGCGATGATGCCGACCGAGCGGCCGTCAATGCGCGCGAACCCGACGACAATATTTGCGGCCCAATCCTCATGCACCTCAAGGAAGGAGTCGCGATCCACAACCTTGCGCACAATGTCCTTAATGTCATACGGCTTCATCGGTTCCGGCGGAACGATTGAAGCAATGCTATCATCTTCTTCTGGTTGAATGGGCGCGGGAGCGCGCGGCGGATCCTCCTGATTGTTCTGCGGCATGTAGGAGATCAAGCGACGAATCGTGAGAAGACAGTGCGCCTCATTCGGGCAGGAGAAGTGCGACACGCCGGACTTTGAAGAGTGCGTGCGCGCACCGCCCAAGTCCTCGCTTGAAATCTCTTCGTGTGTCACCGTGAAGACGACTTTCGGCCCGGTGACGAACATGTTGCTCGTGCCTTCAACCATCAGAGTGAAGTCGGTAATCGCGGGACTATATACCGCGCCGCCCGCACAAGGTCCCATGACCGCGGAGATTTGAGGAATCACTCCGGACGCCAAAGTGTTGCGCAGAAAGATGTCCGCATAAGCACCGAGTGAAACGACGCCTTCCTGCACACGCGCGCCGCCGGAATCGTTCAGTCCGATAACGGGCGCGCCGACTTTCATGGCCATGTCCATGAGCTTACAGATTTTCTTACCGTGGGCTTCGGCGAGCGAACCGCCGAACGCGGTAAAATCCTGAGCAAATACAAACACGGGCCGACCTTCAATCAGACCGTGCCCCGTTACTACGCCGTCACCGTATACAATCTGCTTCTCCAGACCGAATTGGGTCGAGCGATGTGTCACGAGGGCGTCTATCTCATGAAATGTTTCCGGATCAAGGAGAATGTCAATGCGCTCACGCGCGGTAAGTTTGCCCTTCTTGTGCTGGGCGTCAATTCGATCTTGGCCGCCACCGAGCATTGCAAGATCGCGGCGGCGCATTAGTTCACTGTTGTTGTCACGCATAGTAGTGTAGGTATTAGAGCATGCCGCTGCGCTTGCGGAGCAACCACTCCGCCGCCAACAGCGCGATGATTATCCAAAGAATCAGAGGGCGGTTCCAGAGCGGAATTTCGCTACGAGATTCAGAAGTTCGCGCCTTGAAACTCAATTTATCAAACAGAGCGGAGGGATTTGCCGCCGTAACCGCGATGCCTCCGGAGCGCTCGGCGACTTGCGACATCACGTCGAAGCGCGCTCGCGGATCCACCCACTCAATGTTGAACGCCTCGACCGAGAAAGAGCCGTCGTCTTTGCCGAGCGTGTCGTTTTGCAGGACGGCCACTCCTTCGTAAGTGAAATCTCCGTCACTCCACGGATTGAATTCACCTTCATAGAGTCCGTTGCCGCGACCGCGCAACGCGACAATTTCGGAGCGATCACCGGAGTTCACGCGCAGCATCACGGACGCGTTGTCTTGCGGGATGAGATTCGCGCCGTAGACCTGCGCTTGAAAGCGAGCGGGCTGGCCGCCGCTATAGAGCTTGCGATCCGTCGTGATTTGCACGGGCTTCTCCTCGGTCGGCGTGAGAAGCCATGTGGTGAGGCGATTCACAAACGTATCAAGAAACTCGCGGTTCATGTCTGAGCGCGCAACACCAAGCTTCCATCTATAATAGTCATGGACAGAAATAACGGCGCCACGTCGGCGACTCATCTCCCAGACGGAGATTGCAGGGCCGGCGGCGATTTCAGGAGACGCTTCATCCGCAAATGTGGCGATGACTACTGATCCGGATTTCGCCGTAATTTTTTGCGGATAGCCGCTAACCGGCGGCAACTCCTCCCAGGTTACGGGAAGCGGCGCTGCGCCGCTGATTGAAGGGTGAGCTTGTCCCGCTCGTACTACGACAGGAAC
Source organism: bacterium (assembly GCA_020846695.1). Taxonomy (GTDB): domain Bacteria; phylum Electryoneota; class RPQS01; order RPQS01; family RPQS01; genus JADLDM01. The sequence goes on from JADLDM010000066.1 coordinate 4,993, forward strand.
CGCTCTTGCACGAGCCGAGAAGTCCAGTGGAACAATATCCGAGATCGAACTCAGCCTCTCGACGGATACATTCGGTCCATCGAGAAAGAGGAGTGGAATTCGCTTTTCACGAATGCGAGCCGACGCAATGCTGAAGGCAGGATCGGGAGAATTAGTCGGGAAATTCTGGAAGACGAACAGCTCAGCGCGATTGAGCGCGGCCTCGTCAGGAACTCTATTGCCCGTAAATCGTCCCGACGAAGATTGAACAAAGGGCGTGATCACCATTGTTGTGTCCTGGCCGAGCAGTTGCAGCAATGCGGTCAAATCAGGGGACGGAGCGCCGGCGAGAACGACGACCTGAAATTTCGAATCAAGGACGCGAACAATCACCGAGCGGCGATTATTCTCAGCCACCGCCTCGGCAGGGATCGAATCGAGGAATGCAGTGAGACGAAATTCACCTTCTTCAAGCGCGTCCACGATGAACTCGAAGGAACTCTCGACGACATTGGAATTGAACGTGATGCGCTCTTGTCCCCACGTACGGCCTCTTGAATCCACCAACCGCAAAGACGATTCGGAGCCAGCGGCGCCGTTTGCGCGCACTCGAATTACGACGGGAATTTTCGAGCCTGCGTAGGCGATTTGATTGGTGAGCAATTCACTGATTAACAGATCGCGTCGCACGGTTGAATCGCCGACGGCGACTGTGTATATGGGGACACCGGCCTCAGAAGCGAGGCGCTCAGGGTTTGGACCCATGTTCTGTGAACCGTCGCTCAGCAGCACAACCGCGCCGATGTATTCACCGGCGGAAACTTCGAGCGCGCGCGTCCATGCCTGAGCTTGATTGGAGCCGACCTGATCTGCGGGAGTTGATGCGACCGAGTCGAGCGTCGTCTCGCGCACAGTGTCGGAGAAGGTGAAGACGCGGAGAGCATCTTCTCGCTCGAAGGATTTCCATTCGGCACGATTCAGGAAGTCGAGCGCAATCTGATTGCGATCTCCGGCAGCATCCTTCTGCGACATCGAGGCTGAGCGATCCACGAGTAGAAGAATCTTTGCTGCTTCATCGCGGCGATCCAGCCAACTCAAAACCGGTTCAAAGAGAAGGAACAGAACGAGAACGAGCGCGAGCGAGCGAATTGTCCAAAGAATTGTGCGGCGCAGACGAGCGACCGGCGGCAGCGTGTAGCGATAGACGACGATTGACAACGCAATAGCCAGAGCCGCGAGTGCAAAGAGGGCGATCCATGAACCGCCTAAAGTAATGCCACGCATCGCGAGCAGAGTTGTAAGTCCGATCAAATTAGTAAGTCGTCGCGATTGCGTTAAGTTCAGTCAAGGGCCAACGCGGCCGCACCGGAAAGTTCCGCTCGTGCAGTCCGGCGGACAGCAGTTTCTCCGCGAGATAGCCGATCATAGCTGCATTGTCCGCGCAATACTTGAGTGGAGGAACCGCGAGGGTGATGCGATTTCTATCGGCGATTTGCGCGAGTCGTTCTCTCAATTCGGAATTGGCCGCCACCCCACCGGCAGCGCAGAGAGCGCGTGGTTTGAGTCTCTCGACGGCGCGACGCATTTTCAGTTCAATTGAACTCAGCGCGGCGTGCTGAAAGGAAGCTATCAGATCAGGCATGCGTTCGGGAGTTGACAGCGAGGGATCATCGCGTAACGCGTAGCTCACAGCGGTCTTCAAACCTGAGAAGCTGAAATCGAATGAGTCATCGCGCATGGCGACCGGGAAGTCAATCGCGCGTGGATTTCCGCGCTGCGCGAGTATGTCCATTTGCGCACCTGCGGGAAACGGAAGGCCGAGGAGTTTTCCTACTTTGTCGTATGCTTCGCCGAGCGCGTCATCACGTGTTGATCCGATCACCTCATAGTTGCGCAAACCCTTGACGAGCACGAGCATGGTGTGGCCGCCGCTCACCAACAAGATGAGAAAGGGAAGCGGCAACTCGTGCTCATCGGTTTCCGCCGACCAGAGGTGAGCTTCCATGTGGTGGACTGGAATGAAAGGTTTTCCCAGCGACCAAGCGAGAGCTTTCGCGTAGTTGTTTCCGACAAGCAGCGATCCGACCAGACCGGGCCCCGTTGTTGCGGCAACGGCTCTCACTTTCTTGATGGATGCGCCAGCAATCCTCATCACCTCCAGGACTCGCTCATCCATTAGTTCGAGATGACTGCGGCCTGCAAGCTCGGGAACCACACCGCCGAACTGCAGATGAACGGATTGCGTGATCGTAGAGACCGCCAGCACAGCGCCCTTTGAAACGAGCGCGGCGGAGTTTTCATCGCAACTTGACTCGACGGCGAGGATCACAGTTCAACTCTCGAACGCAATGCTGCGCAATCTATCTCCACACGCGCGAGCAACTCTGCTCTTTCGAGGCGATGCAGAGCTTCGCGAACGGAGCCGCCGACGGCAACCGCGCCGTGGCGCTCCAAAATGAGAATGCCGCCTGTTCTACCGTATCGCGCAGCAGTTTCACCGAGTTCGCCGGAACCGGGAGGACAGTAGGGAATGAGAGCGATTCCGCCAAGCGTCATCTCGGCTTCCGCGAGCAAATGAACATTGGGACAACGCGAGGCGGCGGCGAAGGCCGTCAACGCGGGCGAATGAACATGGAGAATGCAATTCACATCAGCGCGCGAGAGGTAGAGAGCGCGATGCAGTTTCCATTCGGAAGAGGCATCTCGCGGGCTCAGTTCTTGAAGCGTGACCTCCGCGAAATCCCCTTGAGTCAGCGCGCGCTTTTCCACTCCACTCCGCGTGACTATCGCAGCGCTCTGATCAAGTCTTGCCGAGAAGTTTCCGTCGGTTGCAGGAAGATATCCGCCGTCTTTCAGGACATGCGCCGCGTGCAGCAACTCGGCTATCAACTCCTCGCGATTCACGATTACTTACGCGACTCCGCTTGGCGTAATCAGACTGAATCCCGTGTATTTCTTCAACGCGGGCGGAATGCTGAAGGTTCCGTCGTCGTTTTGATATGATTCGAGCAGAACGACCAAGAGGCGCGGCGTGGCGAGTCCGGAGCCGTTCAAGGTGTGGACGAACTCCGTCTTGCCCGTGTCAGAGCGACGATAGCGGATGTTCGCGCGACGAGCCTGATAAGACTCAAAGTTGGAGCAGGACGATACCTCAAGCCAGCGCTTTTCAACCGGCGCCCAGATTTCGAGGTCGTAACACTTCGCGGCGGAAAAACCAAGATCACCCGCACAAAGAGAAACGACGCGATATTTCACGTTGAGCAACTCGAGCAGATGTGTTGCGTCGTTGACTAGTTTTTCGTGTTCGTCATACGAAGTTTCCGGTCTGACGAACTTGACCATTTCAACTTTATCAAATTGGTGCAGGCGGAGAAACCCGCGAGTTTCCTTGCCGTATGATCCCGCTTCGCGACGGAAGCACGGAGTGTAGCCGCAGTAGTTCAGTGGGAGATCGTTCTCGGAGAGAATTTCGCCGCGATGCAGATTTGTGATCGGAACTTCGGCTGTGGGAATCAGAAAGAGATCGTCTTTGTCGCAGAGGTAGAGGTCTTCCTCAAATTTGGGTAGCTGTCCCGTGCCGATCAGGCTCTCGCGATTGACGACGAAAGGCACCGATACTTCCGTGTAGGTACCGCGCTCGCGATGAACATCGAGAAAAAAATTGATCAATGCGCGTTCGAGAATCGCTCCTGCGCCTTTGTAAACCGGAAAGCCGGAACCCGTGATCAGCGTACCGCGAGGAAAGTCGCATATCCCAAGGGATTCGGCAAGCTTGAGATGATCCATGGGCTCAAAATCAAACGTGGGAGCCGTCCCCCACTCGCGAACAACGACGTTGTCATCGGCGGTTCTACCTGACGGGACGGACTCGTGAGGTAGATTCGGAATGGTGAGCAGGCGCTGACGCAACGCGTCATCAATTTCGCGAAGCTTCTCGTCTCCTGCGCTGATCTCATCGCCGATGGCACGACTCTCATCCTTGAGTTCAGGCTTCTGTTCGCCGCGCTTCGCGGAGTCCGCAATCAGTTTGCTGAGTTCGTTGCGGCGAGCCTTCAGGGAGTCGGTGCGCTCGATGAGCGCGCGGCGCTCTTTATCAATGTCGAGAAGTCCGTCGAGCAGATCCGCCACGCCACGCATGGAAAGTCTGCGACGCACTTCATCGGTATTTTCGCGAATATATTTGATGTCAAGCATGTTAGGATTAACCTTCGCCGCGGAGCACGACGAAGAGAGTCATATAGAGAATTTTGAGGTCGAGGGGAAGCGAGATATTTTCGATGTAGTAGAAGTCCTTTTCGAGTTTTTCCAGCGGCGCGTCGGCGGTCGCATGATAGCTCAAGTGGACTTGCGCCCAGCCGGTGATACCGGGTTTGACGTTGAGTCTCCGTTCATAGAGCGGGACTTCCTGCTTAAAGCGCTCGACGAATTCGGGACGCTCGGGGCGTGGGCCGACGATACTCATTTGCCCCATCAGCACATTCAGGAACTGAGGGAGTTCATCAATCCGAGTGGCGCGAATGAACTTGCCGAGTTTTGTGACACGCGGGTCGTTACGCTGTGCGAGAACGGCTCCGGTTTTCACTTCGGCATCTACCACCATGCTGCGAAACTTGATGATGCGAAAGATGCGGCCATGGCGGCCTACGCGATCCTGCAGGAAGAATACCGGGCCAGGTGAGTCCAGCTTGATCGCAATAGAAATGACGACCCATACGGGGAGAGAAATCAGCATGAGGATCAGACTGCCCACGATGTCGGTGCCGCGTTTCAAAGCGCGCTCGACAGGCGAGAGAATTTCGCGGCGGATTTCCACGATGGGGTGTCCGTGAAGGAAGCGCGGTTTGACCGCGCCGATCAGAGCTTGATACTGGTCGGCTTCGACGAAACAGCGGACTCGAAAATGTGACGCCAAGCGAACGACGCGACCGAGCTGCTGCTCCTCCCCTTCTCCGAACGCGGCATAGACGAGCGCGAACTTGCGCTCTTCGAGCAGAGCGCGCAGGTCGGCAAGCGGACGAATTGCGCCAACCGAAAGCGATTCCAATCCGGTTTCGGAATCGGACAGCGCTGCATCAACGCGAGCGCCGACTTCGCGATGCAGTTCAAGATATCTTCGCAGAGCCAAGAGCCTTTCGCCGGATCCGATCAGGAGCGTCGGCAGCAATCCGTGCCCGCGCCGCCGCATTTCCTGAAGGACGGTCAACAGCGCCAAACGAACGCCGGTAATACCCGCGAAAACTCCAAGTCCGTAGCCAAAAAGAATGAGACGTGTGGATGCGAGCGGCTTTGCGGGATCGAACGTGACAAAGAAGATGATGAGGATTCCGTAACCTGCCGCAGTCACGGCGCGCTGCACGATGAGAGCTCGTGAATCGAGCGGGTCTATTCGATAGAGCCCAAACCAACTAAGATGCAGCAGCCAGAAGAGTGCCACAACGAGACTGGGAATCCAGAGTTCCGAGGAGTGGAAATCAATCGGATTTATAAATAAACCGCTTCTGAATCTCCACCAGTAAACCCCGAAGAAAGCAAGTTCCAGAATCGCGGCGTCGAGCGCGAAGAGGAGCGACCTGAACCACCACGTTCCGCGCATTATTCTATTTCGTTCTCACTGATTTACGCAACGTTGATGCAGACGGCTTCTCAGCCTCTCTCTGAAGGAATCGCTCGGACATCCGCAGGTCGCTCCATGAAAGGAAGAGTCGAGGCAAGAATGAAGACCATCCAATAGGGAGCGTAGAGATACGTGGTAAATGTTGCGAAAGAGAGCAAAACAACAATAAATGACGCTCTAAGAGCTTGATTGAGTCCTCTAAAGAGGTCACCATCGGCCGGCGCCCAGTCGCGCCAATTGAAGGACTTTCCTATGATGATCAGAAGAGCAATCAGGAGTCCCAGTCCAATCAGTCCTGCCTCCGCGGCCATATCGAGGTAGTTGTTATGCGCCGAAATGGTCGTATGATTGTGCGGGAATTCGTTGGTCATGTTTATTCGAAGAGTCCCCAATCCGCTTCCGAATACAGGGTCCCGCAGGAACATATTCCACCCAGCTTCCAACAACTTGCCGCGTTCACCGGAAGACGCATCGAATGAGGAGTTCATCAGTCGCCCCATAACGTCAATCGGTGTGAATGAAAGCAGGACCAGAAACAGGGCAGCGAGAGAAACACCCAGGAGAAGACGTCGCCTCTGTACTGCCACCATCATCACGATAACAAAGAACGCGGCGATCATTCCGGTTCGAGAAATCGTGATGATGACGATTGTGCTTATTAAGACCGTCGTAGCGAGCGCGAAGTATCTCAGCGCCCATGAAAGCTTCGACCTCCAAATCGCGATGCTGGGAGCAAGATAACAAACCATTGAGGTCGAAAGGTAGTTGGGGTCAACCCAATGGCCGGCAAACCTCGCTTTCGTCACGTCCACGGCGCTTACCGCGACCTGTGCGGCCGCTCCTCCCGTGAAGAAGTCTACGAAAGACTTGAGAGCGACTACACATGAGAAGCAAGCGCCCAACATC
>JADLDM010000067.1 GCA_020846695.1 bacterium
CACCGCATCGTGACGAGCTTCACCGCCGAAGCCGACGGCATCAAGGTCCAGGATTTGGTGGCGAAATTGCTGGCTGAGAAGTAAATCAAAATTGGAGTAAGAACATGCCTAAGCTGATACGTCCGGCAGCAAAGGTCAAGCAGGGGGACCTAACTCTCTATGCAACTTCTTTGCGCGTGAGAGACTTGATGATCCCGGATTTCTACAATGTAGAACAGTTAGACCCCAATGAGAGTAGCGATCGTGGTTATCAACGTCTGCTCAACAAAGCTCGAGCAAAGAAACTGGCTGACTACATTGTCCAGGGGCAAGAATCTCAGGACGCATTCTTGCCGACGAGCATTTTCATCGCGACTCACAAAGAAATTCCTTTCGATGAGTCATCGAACACTATTACGATTGATATTTATGAGATTGGCCCATTCAATATAGTTGACGGTCAGCACAGAGTCGAGGGTCTGCGAATGGCAGCAGAAAAGGATCCAAGGGTATTTGATTTTGAGATTCCAGTTAACATCGCGGTAGCTCTACCACGAATCGCTCAAATGTGCCATTTCCTTATTGTTAACACAACGCAGAAGAGTGTGGAGAAATCGGTCGAGCAGCGTATCATGTCTCGTCTGACTCAAGCCCTGGACTTAGAGATTTTGCCGCTCTTACCGCGCTGGATTTCCAGAACTGTCAAACGTGGTGATGACGACTTAGCACTGAAGTATGTTGACTTCTTGAATTCAGACGCCGAATCGCCATGGTTCGACAGAATCCGAATGGCGAACCAAGATAGAAGGGACACCACGGTAAATCAACAGAGCTTTGTGAAGTCTGTTAAGAAGTTCTTGCTTGTGGCAAGTAATCCTCTCTTAGCATATCCCGCTGAGAGACAGCACAAAGTCTTTAGCAACTATTGGAAGGCATTGGCTAATGTCCTGGGTGACGAGGACACGGTTCTGTACAAGTACAATGGCGTCGACACGTTTTGCAGATTTGCAGTTCCTTTTTTCACCAAGTTGGCAGTTAATGGAAACTGGACCGTTCCAATCATGGAAGAACTCTTGACTCAAACATTCGAAAATGTTGATGGTGAATATGCAGGAATTGGTCATCCAGATTTCTGGCGAAGTGGAGGAGTAGCAAGCGGACTCAACACGGGTGGATTGAACAAGACAGTACAAGAACTAATGTATGCCCTTAACCGAGGTGGCAGTTCGGACTTTGTGGCCTAACCATGTTAGTGCACCAGCTTCGTCCCCTTCCCAATCTAAAGTATTTGTTCGATGGACAGTCGCTTCCTCGTATACCTTGTTCGTCGGGATGTTATATTCTGGCCACGTTTGATGACAAAGTACTATACGTTGGACAAGCCATGAATCTCAAGACGAGATTTGAGCAGCATTTGCACGATCCGGTCAAGGCTCGCCCAACACATATCGGCAAGGTAACCTATTGGCATGCCTTGGATTGGAATGCAACTGAATTGAATAGCCTTGAGAGAGCATGGCTCAACGCTCATTTGGCAACAGAAGGTGTTCTTCCAATCTTGAATTGCATCAACGCGCCCATCTAACGAGTCAGGTTTCAATCATCCACACTCCCCTTTCATATCTTGATCCGGCGTTTGTGTCCAGGCTGAGGAATATGCAGCTTCGCGCGAGGATGGTGGTCGAAGGGTTCATGGTCGGCCTGCATAAGTCGCCGTATCATGGATTCTCCGTCGAGTTTGCCGAGCACCGACCCTACATGTCGGGAGATCCGCTGAGGAATCTCGATTGGAAGGTCTATGCGAAGACGGACCGGCTTTATGTCAAGCAGTACGAAGAAGAGACCAATCTCAAGTCGTACATTCTGCTCGATGTGTCGAATTCGATGAACTACACATCCGGGACGATTACAAAGTTTCAATATGCCTCGTATCTTGCGGCGGCGCTTTCGTTTTTGATGATTCAGCAGCGCGATGCGGTGGGGCTTGCGGCCTATGATACGGAGTTGCGAACCTATCTTCCGCCGCGTTCCGTGCATTCCTATTTGAATGTGCTGTTGTCACAGCTTGAAAAGCTCACGCCGTCCTCGCAGACGGATATCGGAAAGAACTTGCATCGCGTTGCAGAGAGAATTTCGCGGCGTGGACTGATCATTGTGCTTTCCGATTTGCTCGATGAACCGGAGAATATTATCTCGGGGCTCAAGCACTTCAGGCACAACGGGCACGAGGTGTTGGTGATGCAGATTCTCGATCCGCGCGAAGTGGATTTTGCATTTAGCGGTGACGTGCGGTTTAAGGACTTGGAAGGTGACGAGCAGGTGCCGACTCAGCCGTGGCACATTCGGAAGGAGTATCAGAGGTTAGTCGGAGAGTTTGTCGAGCGGATTCGGCGGGCCTGTCAGGAAGCACAGATTGACCACACGCTTTTGAAGACGGATACGAGCTATGATCAGGCGCTGATCAGCTACTTGACGAAGAGAGCGACGATCAGGTGACCCCTAACCCCGCCCCCTTTCCCCGTGAACGGAGAAAGGGAGGCCAGAATCGCGGCGGCTCGGTGCTTGAAAAGCACGTGTCCGTTTTCATTTAGGTTTCGCCATCCTAATAATTGACAAAACGAAAGGTGTTGTTTTTGCAAGGTGGGATTTTCGATTGCTATAGCATTGGAGGGTCAGGCGGCGAGGCTAAATCAGGGGATGGTGGCGTTTGGGTGGTTGATGAAGGCAGAAGAGTAATTATAATATACGTATGAAAGGGTCGGAAGTCAAGAGGAAGGTGCTTTTATAAAACAGTAGTTTGGGAAAATAGATGATAAAACGAGAGGCGATGTGCCTCTCTTGTTGTTTTTACAGACGTTGCGGGTCTGGAGACCAATAACGGCGGCTTAGATTTCGGCCGGGTTATGCGCGATAGAGTGGTCCAGTCGGCACAGGGCGTGAGCGCAACCCGGCTCGGCGAGTCTGTATCTTGAGAGGATGCCAGATTCCGGCGGGGAACCGCGCGGCTCAGTACGATTTCTATCTTCTTGGGCGAATTGGTCGCGCTTAGTCCCCGCTCGGCGGCAAGATTCCGACGAGACCAACCCCTATCCCTGGCCCTTTCCCCTCGCGACGAGGGGAAGGGAGGGAGAGCAGAGCAGATTCCGGCGGGGAACCGCGCGACTCAGTGCGATATCGATTATCTTGAGCGAATTGGTCGCGCTTAATCCCCGCTCGGCGAGCGCGGGCGGGTCGGGGACCCGCCCCTACGTGGGGAGATGCGGGCGGATTGCCATCCGCCTCCACGCCAGACATTGCGGGTGAGGACACCCACAACGGCGAGGAGAGGAGCCCCGCGGGCGGACACGTGGGCCCGCCCCTACGCCAGACATTGCGGGTGAGGACACCCACAACGGCGAGGAGAGGAGCCCCGTGGGCGGACACGTGGGCCGCCCTACGGAGCACCCGCTCGGCGGCTGCTGGGGAGGGGATTATCAGAAAGGGTCAGCAAATGTTGACAATTCGAGTGAAGTTAACGATATTGATGTTATTGGGAAGATAGGAGCGAGCGAATCTAATCATTGGGAGTGAAAGGGGCAGCCATGAGAAAAATCGGACTCTTGATTGCAGTTCTTGCAGTCGTTGGGATGGGGTGCAACAGCGAACGCGCTCAAGCGCCTTTGTCATCCCTTCAGAATTCTGAGATTGAGACAGCGGAAGTGGAATTGAATGCGCTCTATGAACAAATTTCGAAGAGCGACGAGCAAGGGATTGACGTCCCGGAAGCAGTCTATGATCGCTATTTTGCATTAGAGGAGCTGCTGCATCCGGAGTATTACGAACTGCCCACGCGAGGGCATACGATTTTCTTGGATGAATTGCAGGATGTATGTCCGGGCACAGAGATTGAGGGGCCGGAAGGGGGTGTGATGACCTACTCCGTTTGCGGGCAGACCTATAACGCGAATAACGATTGCACGTATCCGGATTGCCGCTACGGACGTGACGTGGTTGTCGAACTGCACATCAATGCTAACGATTATCTAGTCATTACGACGACCGGATCGAGATTCGACACCTATCTTTGCTTGTATGCTGACGCGTGCTGCGGCGAAGAGGGAATGGATGTTATCGAGCGCAACAACAATGCACCGGAACTTTGTAACGGCCAGCGCCTCGCGGCCGGGATTGAACGCTGTGTTTTCCCGGGCACCTATTACATCGTTTTGGACGGCGCAGGACCCTCAGCGCGCGGGTCGTATTGTCTGAATATCACGTCCTACTACGACGATTGCGAATTCTAAGGATGGGGCGCTCCCTGATTTAGTTTCTGGCGGCCCTGCGAATGCGGGGCCGTTTTGTATTGGTTGGTCAAAGGGTATGGCCCGGTAGTTGCTTCTCTTCGTCTGGAAGTTTGGTTCAACAAATACCACTGAAGTGAGAGGAGTATCCATGAAGAAGATTGCGGTCTTGATTGCTTCACTTGCGCTTTTCTGGTTGGGCTGCGAGAGCGAGCCCGGGCAGGCGCCTCTGTCATCAACTCAAAGTTCGGATGTCGTGACTCAGAGCGCGGAAGCGGAGTTTGACGCGCTGCTGGGACAGATTTCAAAGATGGATGAGCAGGGGATTGATGTGCCGCAAGAGGTGTATGACCGATATTTCGAGTTGGAAGCGCAGCTTCATCCGGAGTATTACGAACAATCCGCGAGAGGACACGCGGTCGTTTTGGACGAATTGGAGGATGTTTGCCCGGGGACTCTTGTTGAAGGGCCGGAAGAGGGTACGATGACCTACTCCGTTTGCGGGCAAACCTACAACGCGAACAACGATTGCACGTATCCTGATTGCCGCTATGGGCGGGATGTCGTCGTTCGGCTTGAAGTAGAGAATTTCCAGCCGATTCTGATTACAACAACCGGTTCGCGATTCGACACTTACTTGTGTCTCTATATGGACGAGTGCTGCGGCGAAGAGGGGGCGGTCGTCTTGGAGCGGAATAACAACGCTCCCAATCTGTGCAACGGACAGTTTCTTGCGGCGGGAATTCAGCGCTGTGTTTTTCAGGGCACTTACTACATCGTGCTCGACGGAGCCAGCCCTGCCGCACGCGGCTCTTACTGTTTGAATATCACATTGTTGGACGAGTTCTGCGACTGACAGATTTTCAAGCTGGGGTCGGACGGCCTGCGGAAGCGGGCCGTTTCTTTGTTGAATTGCAGGAGAAGAAACCGTAGATTGAAGTTTCGTTTCAAAGGACAATTCTCATCATGCAGACCTACGACACACTATCGCTTACCGATGCAGTGCAGTACAACCCGGAATCTGTTGTGAGCCGGACATTAATCAAACAACCTAAAGGCACGGTGACGCTGTTTGCCTTTGACAAGGGGCAGGAACTCTCTGAGCATTCCGCGCCGTTTGATGCGGCGGTGCAGGTGCTGGAAGGGGAAGTGGAGTTGATCATTGGAGGAACGCCCGTGCGCGTGAAGGCAGGGGAGTGGGTGGTGATGCCTGCGAATATCCCTCACGCGGTGAAGGCGGTGGAGCGTTTCAAGATGCTGCTGACGATGGTGCGGGAGTAACCCCAATCCCCCGGCCCCTTTCCCCGTAAACGGAGAAAGGGGAGTTGTGACAGAAGTCACAGAACGTGCGGGAACCCCAATCCCCCGGCCCCTTTCCCCGTAAACGGAGAAAGGGGAGTTGTGACAGAAGTCACAGAACGTGCGGGAAGAGGGGCATGGAGTGAGCAAGTGGGAGAGCAAGGTCTGAAAAGGCAAGATGATAGAGGTTTGTGCGTGATTGCACCGATGTTGCTTGTAAGGGAGGAGTAGTTTATATTTGAGGGCGATGCGCAGGGATGCGCGTTTTTTTGAAGGGATATTGTGACATTTTTCACAATAGATTGACAGAGCAAATACTAACATCTGATTCGGAGAGACACCATGTCCAACAAAGTCGCCGACCTCGCCGGGCCGGGCATTGGAACCTACGAAGAAGTCGAGAAGATTCTTCCGACCGATTATGAATCGCTGCTCACGCCGAAGGAGACGCAGTGGGCGCTGGGGAAGCTGAAACGCTTCATCGAAGACGGGATGTGCAAGGAGCTGAATCTGTTTCGCGTGGAGTGCCCGTTGATTGTGGATACGACTTCGGGAGTGAACGACTATCTCGACCGCGACGGTTCGCGCACGCCGATTGACTTTCACATCAACAACGATTACAACAAGCATCCAATTGACGCGCAGGTGGTGCAGGCCGCGACGAAGTGGAAGAGAGTCGCGCTGAAGCAATTCGACTGCAAGGTCGGAGAAGGCATCATGACCGACATGCGCGCCGTGCGGAAGGATTACTTCCTCGATCACGATCACAGCGCGTATGTGGATCAGTGGGATTGGGAGCGCGTGATTACGAAGGAAGATCGAAATCTCGATTTCCTGAAGATGATTGTGAAGAAGGAGTGGAAGATTCTGACGGATGCGGAAGACTACATGCAGAGCGAGTTTCCGAAATTGAAGAACTCGAAGTGGCCGAACTTCCCGAAGGAATTGGTGTTCCTCCATGCCGAAGAGATTCCGGACATGTATCCTGATCTGCCGCGTAAGCAGAGAGAGACAAAGGTACTCTCGGAGAAGTATCCGGCGGTGTTCATCATCGGAATCGGCTGGACTTTGAAGGATGGCTATCCGCATGAAATGCGCGCGGCGGACTATGACGATTGGGTGACTCCTTCCATCGTGAAGGACGGGCAGCAGATGCACGGATTGAACGGCGATATTCTGGTGTGGAATCACGTCACGAAGCGCCG
>JADLDM010000068.1 GCA_020846695.1 bacterium
CCGCTGCTTCGTCGTCGCCGGAATTTGTTGCTGTGAAATTCAATTCGACGGAGCGGCCCGGCGCAATCAGACGTGAAGTGATCTGCGCATCGGTCAATCCGATGTTCTTGACGGACTCATTTCCGATTTGCGCCAGATAGAGTCTGACGTCTTCCGGTAGCAGAGGTTGATCGGGCATGCGTTCCGGCCATGCGCTTTGGCTGAAATCGGAAAGCACATAAACCTCTTTGTGGAGGTTTTGCGATTGGCCGAGAATAGAACGCGCGAGTCCGATGGCCTGCACAAGATCACCGGATTTCTCCCCGCAGATTTCGGTTTCAATGGCTTCGCGTAACAGGGCGCGGTGCGTGGTGGGTGTTTCGGGAAAGGTCTGCGGGGGCTCATCCGCCCATACGATTTGCACGTCATCGGATGATCCGAGTGAGTTAAGAATTTCCTGCGCTCGAATCTGCATTTCGCGGAAGCGAGTGCCTGAAGGGCTTTCGGCACTCATTGAGGCGCTTCGGTCGAGGATGAGCACGACGCTTGATCGTGCATCACCTGAGGCAAATGCACCGGCGGATGAACGCAGGACGGGACGCGCGAGCGCAAGCACGAGGAAGAGAACCGCGAGTGTTCTGAGAATCAGCAGAATCCATTGGCGCACGCGGACGCGGCGCATTTTTTGTTTTTGGATTTCGCGGAGAAAGCGGAGCGTGGGGAAATCCACCTGCTTGAAGCGCTGGCGCGTCAGGAGGTGAATCAGGATGGGAATCAGGCCGAGTGAGAGCGCGGCGAGCAGCGCGGAGTTGAGAAAGGTCATTTTGCTCCGTGCGTTTTGCCGGGAATCGAGTCTTCAATCAGCTCGACAAGCATGTGTCCCAAAAAGAGGTGAGCTTCCTGCACACGCTGACCGGAAGGGGAAGGAATGCGCAATGCGAAATCGAGATGCGGATCGAGCGGAGTGGGCGCTTCACCGAGCAGAGCGACGTTTTTTCCGCCGCGCGCGCGCGAAGTTTTTGCGGCCTCGATCAAATTCTGCGATTTGCCGGAAGTTGACAACAGGAAGAGCACATCGTCCTTGCGCATCAAGGCTTCAAGCTGGCGCGAGAAGACTTTTTCGAAGCCGTAATCATTTGAGCAAGCGGTGAGCAAGGAAGTATCAGTTGTGAGCGCGATTGCGGCGAGCGCCTGGCGATCATTATGAGAGGAAAGGCGCACGACGAATTCAGTCGCGAGGTGCTGCGATTCCGCAGCGGAGCCGCCGTTACCGCAGAAGAAAAGGCGTCCGCCATTTTTCAACGTCAAGGCACAGAGTTCGGCAATTCGAGTCAACTCGTCAAGACATGAAGCGGCGAGCTTCTCCTGCATCGCGCCGGCCTCATATAGCGCTCGACTTAGCTTCTCGCTTGCGTTGGAAGTTTGTGTCACGCTTGCTCCTATTTCGCGGCGACCTGTGTTGCGAATTTCTCGACGATGGAAGCTGCTTGCGCAATAGCCTCGTCGAGCATTTCGGTGCGTTTCCCGCCTGCGGTTGCCATGTGCGGCCTTCCTCCGCCACCGCCTTGAAGCAGCTTAGCGATCTCTTTGACCAAAGGCGTGGCGTCCCAACCTGCTTTGACGAGATCGGGAGTAACTACGACGACGAGGGAAGGCTTCTCATCGAATACGGTGCCGAGAATGCCAATACCGGTTTTCAACCGATCGCGGAGCGCGTCGCCCATCTCTTTCAATTGATCCATGTTGTCGGCGCTTACGCGCGCAGACACCACGCTTACTCCGCCGGCAACCGTTGCCTTCTGCGCGAGGTCCTGCATCGAGGATGCCGCGGTTTGTCCGCGCAAGTAATCCAGCTCCTTTTGCAGCTTGCGCTTTTCATCGAGCATGAGTTTCAGCTTTTCTACGGGGTCGCTTCCTGCGCTGCCGAGGAGTTCGATGAAGTCGTCAACTTTGGCGCGTTGAGAAGAAAGAAATGCACGCGCGGCTTCGCCGGTGAGCGCTTCGATTCTGCGCACTCCAGCGGCAGCGGAAGTCTCCGCTTTGATGACGAAGACGCCGATGTCGCCGGTGCGCTTGACGTGACATCCGCCGCAGAGTTCGCGCGAGATGACGTGATCACCTTCGGCGATTTCGATCATGCGGACTTCGTCGCCATATTTTTCTCCGAATAGCGCCATCGCGCCGAGCGCCTGAGCCTCTTTTATGGGCATGATCTTGGGAGTGACCGGAAGGTTTTCGCGGATGAATTCGTTCACGCGCTCCTCGATGCGAGCGAGTTCTTCGGGTTTTGGTTTCTCGAAGTGCGTGTAGTCAAAGCGCAAGTAGTCAGGCCCAACGTAGGAGCCTGCCTGATGCACGTGATCTCCGAATGTCTCGCGTAGGGCTTTGTGAAGCAGGTGCGTCACAGTGTGGTTGTATTGCGTGGGGATGCGATGAGCGGGGGAGACCTCAAGCATCCCGTCCATTTGAGAACTCCGCTTGAATCGCGAAAGAAAGTCACTCAAATCAAACTGTTCATTAGGTTGCGCGTACAAATATGTGATATCATCTCTTCGCTCAACCCTAACGACACGAAAACCAAAATGCTCGTCACCGTCCAGCACCATTATTGTGCCCGCGTCAGACACTTGCCCACCAGATTCCATGTAGAACGGGTTCTCTGTTGGTGTGAATGCTATCACGAGACGACTCGAGTCAAATCCTGCGAAGGTTAGCCGCGTCCTGATCTTGAGAGTGTCATATCCAACGAACTCAGACTTGATGACGTCAGAACCTTCGAGAAGGAAGTTCAGAAACTCAACATCGGCGACCTTCTCAAACATGCTTGCCGCTCGTGCACGCTGGCGTTGGCTCTCCATTGCGGAGGTGAAGCCGGTTTCGTCAACGGTGAGGCCGTTTTCGCGGGCCATGAGTTGCGTTAGGTCGAGCGGGAAGCCGAAGGTGTCGTAGAGCTTGAAGGCCTCTTCGCCGGGAATAATTGTTTCGCCGCGCTTGCGAACGGAAGACGTGACGGATTCAAATTGTTCAAGACCTCTATCGAGCGTTTTGCCGAAGTGAGATTCTTCAGCTTCGATGACGCGCGTGATGTGCGCATGTCGCTCTTTAACTTCGGGGAAGATTTCGGCCATCGTATCCACGAGTACGGGGACGAGTTTGTAGATAAAAGGCTCGTGCATCTCGAGCTTGCGACCGAATCTCGACGCGCGACGAAGAATGCGACGCAGCACGTAACCGCGCCCCTCATTGCCGGGCATGGCGCCGTCACCGATGGCGAAAGTCAAACAGCGCAGATGATCGGCAATCACGCGATGCGGAATACCGTTTTCATCCTGCGCGTAAGTTTTTCCGGTCAGATCGGCAATCGCGCGGATGATCGGTTGAAAGAGATCGGTGTCGTAGTTAGAACGAAATCCTCCGAGCACGGTGGCGAGACGCTCGAGTCCTGCTCCTGTGTCCACGTGCTTGGCGGGAAGCTGCACGAGTTTACCGTCGGCCTGTTGATCGAATTGAATAAAGACGTGATTCCAGAGTTCGATATAGCGCGGCGAACCCGTGTTGACAAATGCTTTGGGATCGGTGTCGTACTCGGGGCCGCGATCAATGTGAATTTCGGTGCAGGGACCGCACGGGCCGGTGTCGCCCATGCTCCACCAGTTGTCCTTCTTTCCGAATCTGAGAACGTGTGAGGGAATGATGTCGGTTTCGGATTTCCAGAGCGTCTCGGCTTCGTCATCAGTTTCGTAAACGCTGGCGTAGAGTTTGTCCTTGGGAAGTCTGTAAACTTGGGTGAAGAGTTCCCAGCCCCAGCGAATCGAATCCTTCTTGAAGTAATCACCGAAGCTCCAATTGCCGAGCATCTCGAAGAAGGTGTGGTGATAAGGCGAGACTCCGACTTCCTCCAAGTCATTGTGCTTGCCCGAAACGCGAATACATTTTTGTGTATCAGCGATGCGCGGCGCGGCGGGTTTTTGCAGACCGAGAAAAGAGGGCTTGAACTGATTCATACCCGCATTCGTGAAGAGAAGGGTGGGATCATCCTGCGGCACGACGGGCGCGGAGGGCACGATCAGGTGTTCTCGTTGGCGGAAGAATTCGAGGAATTGCGCGCGGATTTCAGCAGCGGTCATGGATGTAGACGTATGGGAAAAATCGAAAATCGAAAAATGAATAAGATACCCCATCCACCTTCCCCGTGAACGGAGAAGGGGAGAGCAGAGGGGCAATCAAAGCAGAATCATTGAAAAGCCGCAATGGAGGCCAATGTAGCCCGTTGCGGCGGAGTCGTTTATGCGGAGGATTTCATTGAGCGGCCAAGCTGCGACAAGTTTGAGCGACGCGCCGGAGACTTCGGGATTGCGCAGTGCAAGGTGAAGAATTCCGCGCGCGAGGAGCGATTTCCCTTCGATGACTCGGCCCACAAAATAGTCGCGCTCGGTCAAGGGTCGCGCGTAATCCTCGGAGGCGTCCCACCATGCGAAGGATGTTCCCGCGCCAAGATGCAATCTTCGCAGGCCCGGAGCTTGGATGAGACCGTCAAGCGCAATTTCGCGTTGCTGGAAGCGGACGTTAAAATTTCCGGGCGGCAGCGGATCGTTGGTAACGTCGCCTCCGGTTGCGATCATGCTGAAAGAAGGATTCAGCGAGAGGGAGCCGAAGACCGGGAACACGCCGCACATCGAAAGCGAAGTTGCAAAAGAGCCGGGATTGACGCGCTCGCTTTGGAAATCCTGATAGGCGACCAGATCGAACGGCGAGGCGAAGCCGACGAAGAGTTCGGCGTAGCTCGGGCGCTTGGCCTGCGCTTGCGACACGATGAGAACGAGCAGGAGGAGAACCACTCTGTGCATTCGGAACTCCGATCAGGATGTTTAGGCGAATGTAGCAATCAGAATGGTCTCAAGAACCAGAGTTACTCCTCCGTGAGATTATTGGAATCGGACAGATCGAGCGCTTTGTAGATGGTGTCGGGCTTGAAGCCGCGACGGGCGAGCAATGCAACCAACCTGCGTCTGCGCGTGTTCTCATCAAGACTTTCGTATTGCCGCGCTTTTCGTTTCAACAGATCGAGCGCGAGTTTCAGTTCATCTTCCTTTCCGACGGCATGATCCACTGCGTGTTTTGCCGTGGACATTTCAACACCGCGGGAAAGCAGGTCACGAACGAGAGCAGTTTTTCCACGCGGACGAGTTTCGAGACGCGTGCGGAGAAAACCTTCGGCATAGCGTTCGTCGTCAATCAGATTCTTTGCGCGAAGTTTGCCGAGCGCTTCTTCGATTTCGTCGCGATGATAGCCTCGGTTGTAGAGCTTATCTCGCAATTTCTTGACGGAATAGGCGCGCGCGGAAAGCAGTTTGACGGCGTAAGGAAGAGCGGGTTCCTTTGGCGGAGTTTTCGCGCGCGGGTTCATCGGTCAATTTGCGCGCTGGAATCGAAGAAGACTCCGATTTGCACAAGAAATGCGCGCGCGGGTCCAATGGATCGGAAGCCGGTTGGTTCGTCGAGTCCCCAATGATAATAGAGTTCGCCCATCACTCCGACTCCGTTGGACTTTGCGTCATTGCGGAAGCCGAGATGCGCGGACGCGGTCGGGAAGTCGCCGTCGAATTCAAGCGTTTCGTTTGCGGCGTAGAGTCCGGTATGATAAGCCCCGTGCGATACTGTGTAGCCGAGTCCAACTCCTGTGTAGATGTCGGGCACGGTTGCGGTTCGATAGGATGCGCGGCCGCCCATTTCGATTTGGAAGTAGTTGGCGCGCTCACCCGCATTGGGTGAACCGGTCACATTATTCCAGAAGAGAAAGGACGGTCCCCAGTAGAAATGCGGCTGCTCAATTTCAACTCGCACACCCGCCGTGAAGCCGCCGCCCGCGTCAAAGAGTTCGCCTTCCACGAGTCCTTCGCCCGTTTTCGGTCTACCGGAATTTGCGTAGCCGGTAGTGATCGAGAAGTGATAGGCGAAGGCGCCCTGGGCAATCAAGAGCAGCGATGCAACAACGAGGACGCGCAAGCTACGCGGATTTCTTGGATTTGGGTTTCGCGCCGTCTTCCATCGGTTCGGGAGCAGGGGTTTCGCCGAAGCCCAGTTCATTTCTGACTTGCTTTTCAATTTCAGTGAGAATAGCAGGGGACTCCTTGAGGACGCCGATCACGCGCTCGCGACCTTGGCCGAGACGCTCTTCGCGGTAGGTGTACCACGTGCCGGACTTTGTGACGATTTCGAGGTTAGCGGCGAGATCGAGCATGTCGCCTACTCTTTCGATGCCCTGTCCGTAGATGATGTCGAATTCGGCTTCGCGGAAGGGCGGGGCCACCTTATTCTTAACGACTTTTACCTTGGTGCGGTTCCCGACGATGGTGTCGCCGTCTTTCAGCGAGGTCATGCGGCGGATTTCCATGCGGATGGTGCTGTAGAATTTGAGCGCGTTGCCGCCGGTGGTGGTTTCGGGGTTGCCGAACATGACGCCGATCTTCATGCGGAGCTGGTTGATGAAGATCAGGCTTGTGCGTGAGCGCGAGATGACGGCAGTGAGCTTGCGCATGGCCTGACTCATCAGTCGTGCTTGCAGACCGGGGAGCGAGTCGCCCATTTCGCCTTCGATCTCGGCTTTGGGCACAAGCGCGGCTACGGAGTCAATCACGACGACGTCAAGGGCGCCGGAGCGAATCAGCATTTCGGCGATGTCGAGCGCCTGCTCACCGGTATCGGGCTGCGAGACGAGCAGATCATCAATGTCCACACCGAGCGCGCGCGCATAGCTTGGATCGAGCGCGTGCTCCGCGTCAATGATTGCGGCTTTGCCGTTCTTCTTTTGCGCTTCGGCGATGATGGTCAGCGCGAGCGTGGTCTTACCGGAAGACTCGGGGCCGTAGATTTCGATCACGCGTCCTCGCGGCACGCCACCGACGCCGAGTGCGGCATCGAGAGAGAGGGAACCTGTGGAGATCACGTCGAGCTTCTGAATCGGCCCGCTGTCCCCCAACCGCATGATGGAGCCTTTCCCGTACTGCTTGTCAATCTGCTGCAGCGTGACGTCAAGGTTTTTCTGTTTTTCGGCGTCGAATGATTTGCTCATGTGTGACTCCTATTGAAAATGAAATCGAAAACTCAAAATTGAAAATCGAAAAATCCAATGCACGGGCGGGTCAGGGACTCGCCCCTACGAACACTATACCGGTCGTCCGGTTTCGGCGTAGGTTTTCAGGCGCTCGAACCAGAGTTTGTATTCGGTAAGAAAGGCTCCGAGAATGAATTTCTCCATCATCTTATTGAGGAAGCCCTTCATTTCGTAGTCGAGCGTGAAGTTGACGGCGCAACGTTTATCGGCAAGTGGGATGATGCGGAAGATGAGCTTCAGGAATTCTACGCGCTCATGGATTCCGGCAGTTCCGCCGATAGGAGTTTCGGCGAACATCTCGCCTGCGATGCAATGCGTGATGCGCGTTTCGAGCGTGACCTGTTTGCCCTGAAGTTCCAGTCTGAAATCGCGGTGCGTGTCCACATCCAAATTGCCGGGAGGTGTGTAAGTCAGCTCGCGCACATGCGGTGACCAGAATTCGACTTCCTTTGGCACGGTAAGCAGCCGCCAGACGTGATCGCCCGCGGCCTCAATTTCGGTTGTGATAATCTGCTTCGGCACGTTGTTTCCTGCTTGCGAAATTTCTACGGGGTTCCCAATTTCACGCGCTGCACTTCGCGATAGATCGGGCCTTCCTGTTTCAGCATACTCTCCATCAGACTGATAGAGTCGGCGCGGAAGGGTGCGCTTGAGAGTTTGTAGGCCAGAACAGCTTGCGTCATACGCTCTTTGCCGATCGGCTCTTTGATGCGAGCGATAGTGAGATGCGGGACAAAAGTCTTGCCGTCGTCTTCAAATCCGAGCGCGTGCATGTTGTTGGCGATGCGCTCTTGAAGAAGAAGGAGAGTTCTTGGAGCTTTCAGACCTGCCCAATAGACTTTGGGTCGGCGCGAATCGGGAAAGGTTCCGGTTCCCGAAATCTGCATGTCGAAGGGATCGCACTCTTTACAGGCGCCGCTCAGTGCGGCTTCGATTTGCGGGAGTAATGAAGGCGGCGTCTCTCCGAGGAATTTCAGCGTGAGATGGAGATTATCCGGCTCGACCCATTTAATACCCTTGCCAAGCCATCCGATTTTTTTTTGCACTTCGGAAAGAGACTCAATCCACTCTTCGGGCAGGAGAATCGCGATGAAGAGTCTCACTCAGTTGCCTTCGATCAATCTGCGGAAGAGCATGAAGAGCGCAAAGTGCGCGGCTCGCATCTTGATCAGGTCGCGCTGACCCGCGGCGCCGAATTGCATGCGCTTCGCAGAGACTTTGTCAGTGGATGCGACGGCAATCCAGACGGTGCCGACGGGTTTTTCATCTGTACCTCCGTCAGGGCCTGCGATTCCTGAGATGCCGACAGCCCAATCCGCTCCGGTGTCCGCGAGCGCTCCGGCAGCCATCTGCGTGACAACTTCTTCGGAGACCGCGCCATGCTTCTCGATGATTGCGGCTTCCACGTCAAGCTCGGTGATTTTCGCTTGATTGGAATACGTAATCCAGCCGCGCTCGAACCAGCGAGATGCTCCGTGCGTATCCGTCAGCAGCGATGCAAGCAATCCACCGGTGCAGCTTTCAGCGGTGACGAGAGTTTGTGCGCGGTTTACGAGAATGTCGCCGATGACGTGAGGCCGAGAGACTGTGCCCGTGGCATAGACGTGTTC
>JADLDM010000069.1 GCA_020846695.1 bacterium
CTGCGATTGGCGTCACGACGGTGGAGGATCCTCGCCGCTTCGGAGTCGTGGAGACGCGCGGGGAGTATGTATCGCGACTGGTAGAGAAGCCCGATCAACCCAACTCGAATGTTGTGATCGTGGGAATCTACCTGATTCGTCAGGCGCAGGTGCTCAAGCAAGCGATTGAGATGCTTTTTGAGCGCAAGTTGACGACGCGCGGCGAGTTTCAGTTGACGGACGCTTTGCAGCTGATGGTGGAGCAGGGCTTGCCGATCTCGACTTTTCAGGTGGACAACTGGTTCGATTGCGGGAAGCCGGACACTCTGCTTGCGACAAATCGGCACATGCTGGATAAGAAACCGCGTGAAGAGGCTAAGGCTTACGACGGCGTGGTGATTGTCCCTCCGGTGTTCATAGACAAGGACGCGAAGATAGAGAATGCGATTGTCGGGCCTTACGCGACGGTCGGGCCGAACGCGGTGGTGAAATCGGCGATGGTGCGCGATTCGATTCTTGCGGAGGGCGCTCACGTGGAAGAGGCGCTTGTGACTGGATCATTGGTGGGGAACAACGCCCTGGTTAAGGGCTGTTTTCACCGGTATAATTTAGGGGATTCGAGCGCGATAGTTGAAGGCGCTCGCGACGGCGACGAGATTTGATTTACAACAATTCATCAGCGGAGCGAAACAGACAGCGATGAGCAACTTTGTCTTTTCCAGTGAATCGGTCACCGAGGGTCATCCCGACAAGATTGCCGATCAGATTTCCGATGCGGTTCTGGACGCGGTATTGAAGGACGACACGATGGGCCGCGTGGCCTGCGAGACGTTCGTTACGACAGGCATGGCGTTGGTCGGCGGCGAGATTTCGACGCACACATATGTGGATATTCCGCAGTTGGTGCGCGGCGTGATCAAGGACATCGGCTACACGAGCGCGGAATACGGATTTGATTACGAGACGTGCGCGGTGATTACGACGATTGACAAGCAGAGTCCGGACATTGCGATGGGCGTGGATCGCGAAGGCGCGGGCGATCAGGGGATGATGTTCGGCTATGCCTGCAAGGACAATACGGAGATGATGCCGTGGCCGATCGTTTTCGCTCATCGTTTGACGCGCAAGCTCGCCGAAGTGCGCAAGAACGGGAAGCTCGCCTATCTTCGTCCCGACGGCAAGTCGCAGGTTTCGGTTCGCTTTGAGAATCGCAAGCCGGTGGCGGTTGAAACGGTTGTGGTTTCGACTCAGCATGACGACAAGGTTTCGCACGGGCAGATCGTGGAGGAGATTCAGCGCCACGTGATTGAGCCGGTGATTGACGCGAATCTTTTGAAGGGCGCGCGGATCCATGTGAATCCGACGGGGCGCTTCGTGATCGGCGGTCCGCAGGGCGACGCGGGTTTGACGGGGCGCAAGATTATCGTGGATACGTACGGCGGTTGGATTCCTCATGGCGGCGGCGCGTTTTCGGGTAAGGATCCGACGAAGGTGGATCGCAGCGCGGCTTATGCGGCGCGCTGGGTTGCGAAGAACGTGGTGGCGGCGGGGCTTGCGGATGAATGTGAAGTTCAGATTGCGTACGCGATTGGCGTGGCGCAGCCGGTTTCTCTGATGGTGAACACGCACGGCACCGGCAAGATGAGCGATGAAGAGTTGACGAAGAGGATCTCGAAGGTCTTCGATTTGACTCCGAAGGGCATCATCACGGCTTTGGATTTGCGTCGTCCGGTGTATCGTCAGACGGCCTCCTACGGTCACTTTGGCCGCAGCGAAGAGGGCTTCACGTGGGAGAAGACGAATATGGTAGACAAACTGTCCTAACAATAGAAGCGGAGATTCATGGCTACTGCGAAAGTAAAGAAGGGCGAGGGCACAACGCGCAGCTATCACGTTGCGGATGAGTCGCTTGCGCCGATGGGAAAGAATCGCATTCTTTGGGCGGATCGCGACATGCCGGTTCTGGCCGAGATTCGCGCGAGATTTGAGAAAGAGAAGCCGCTAAAGGGTCACCGCATGTCGGCGTGTTTGCACGTGACGGCGGAGACAGCGAATCTGGCGCGCACGCTGAAGGCGGGCGGCGCGGATTTAGTGCTGGTCGCCTCGAATCCGCTCTCGACGCAGGACGACGTTGCGGCGTCGCTGGTAAAGGATTATGGCATGCGCGTCTATGCGATCAAGGGTGAAGATAATGACACGTATTATCAGCACCTCGATGCAGGGATGCGTCACAGTCCTTCGATCACGATGGATGACGGCGCGGACTTGGTTCACGGGCTTCACACCACGCATATTGAATTTGGAAAGAACATCGTGGCCTCGCTTGAAGAGACGACGACGGGCGTGATTCGCTTGCAGGCTCTTCACAAAGAGGGCAAACTGCGCTTTCCAGTTTTTGCGGTGAATGATGCGGACACGAAGCATCTTTTTGACAATCGTTACGGCACGGGTCAATCCACGCTCGATGGCATTATTCGCGCGACGGATATATTGATTGCGGGCCGTGTGATTGTGGTTGCGGGTTACGGCTGGTGCGGCAAGGGCTTCGCGATGCGCGCGAAGGGTCACGGCGCGGAAGTGGTGGTAACCGAGATCAATCCGATTCGCGCGTTGGAAGCGCGGATGGACGGATTCCGTGTGATGCCGATGGCGGACGCGGCCAAGATCGGCGACGTGTTCTGCACGGTGACGGGCAATATGCACGTGATTCGTCCCGAGCATTTCGAGAAGATGAAGGACGGCGTGTATGTTTGCAACAGCGGACACTTTGACATTGAGCTTGACTTGAAGGGTCTTGCCAAGATGTCGAAGAAGGTGGACAAGAACGTTGTTCCGTTCGTGGATCGTTACACGCTCGCATCGGGCAACACGGTGAACATCATCGCGGAAGGCCGCTTGGTGAATCTCGGTGCGGCGCACGGACATCCGGCCTCGGTGATGGACATGAGCTTTGCGACCCAGGCTCTGACGACCGAGCACGCGATCAAGAGCGCAAAGAAGCTCAAGGCCGAAGTGTACGATGTGCCAAAGCAGATTGAAGATTACATTTCGACTTTGAAGCTCAAGACGATGGGCATCAAGATTGACAAGCTGACTCCCGATCAGAAGAAATATCTTTCGACTTGGGAGATGGGAACGTGATGCGCATCACCACAACAGGTGACAAGAGGGGACGGAACTATTTCCGTCCTCTTTTTGCATTTTTGCTGATGATAATCATCGCAGGATGCACACTACCTCAGCAACCCGGTGAACTCTGGTGGGACGTGGACTTGCAGGTTCCATTGGGAGTGCGCACGTACGGCATGTGGGAACTTGCGCAGGCGGACAGCGTGTTGGAAGACGAAGGCTCCGGAGTCGGGATGACGGAAGATAGCAGTCTCTATTTTGCGGCGTGGAGTCACTTGAGCGCGGAACTCGGCGACAGCCTTTACTTCAGTCCAATTGCTCTCGCGGTGATAAGGAATTTGCGCGCGATAGAGGCGCCACTCTTTCATGATACTCTGATTTCGTATTCGCTGGGTGGACTTAACTCGGAGTTTGCCGCACTGCATGGAACGGTGCAGGATGTTCCTCGGCATTCGTTGATTGGCGCAGTTTCTCTTTCGCTTCCTTTTGGGTATGACAGCATGGAGGTGGACACGGGCGACGTGCAGGCATTTGTGCAGAATCGCCTGCCCTATGACGTGACGAACGTGCAGGTTGCGATCGGCGGAGTGACGGTCTGGGCGGTGGATACGCTCCGCTCGGAGACATCTCTGCAAGTTACGGGCACGCTGGATGATGCGCGTCTTGCATCGTCGTTCGATGTTCGCTTCAGTGCGACGGGCGAAGGCGGCAGCGCAATCTTGATTGATTCGACGGATCAGATTACGTTTTCGATTCTCGCGGACACGGTGACTGCATCGAGATTTTACGGCATGGTGCCTGAGCAGACGGTTGAAGAGGACAGCTCACTTGCGATGAATCAGGCGCACCGGATTGACCTTGCAATTATTGAGAGCGGCGCGATGCATCTGACTCTCGGAAACCTCACGCAATTCGACGATACGGTCACGGTGCACTTGCCCGAACTGGTCAGTAGATTGAATGATACGTTAACGGTGACCAGATTCCTGAGCGCCGGCGATTCCGAGACTGTGACGATTGATCTGGAAGAATACAGATTGCGTCCTTCTGCGACGGGAAATCAAACCTTGCGCGGCGAACTCTCCTCGCACACACCCTCTCCGCCCGAGCGCAGGGAGTTTGAAGGCGACGGCGAGTATGTGTTTGCGCGCTTCGAGATTGAGAGATTGCAATTCAACTATTTCGACGGCTATCTGAACGAATTGCGCTTGCCGATGGCGCGCACTGAAATTGAAGTGGAGCAGCCGCCCGCAGGTTGGGAGCGCGTGCATCCGCTTGACGTAGAAGCTCGCGTGCATATCACGGACGGATTCGGCGGAACGCTTTCAGCGGAGATTCACGCGGAGACGCGATTGAACGGCGCTCCGGTTGGCGCGCGCGATCTATTGATTGACGACGTCGCATTGACCGATACGACCGTGATTATCACCGGTTTGGCAGAGCTGATGCAGGATTATCCCGACACGCTTTCGGCAGAAGGAGAAGCTGTCTTATCGGGAGACGTCGCTGTTTACAGCAATGTGGAAGTGAATCTTGCGGTTGAATTGCGCGCGGGATTTTCTCTGACACTCGAAGGCGAGATTGAACCGGAAGGAACGGTTGAGAAGATTGATTCGCGCGAGTTGGACGACGTGCAGAGTGGAACCGCGACCGTGAAGCTGTGGAATCATCTGCCTGCGGGAGGCCGCTGTTTTCTTGTGGCAAGCCGCGACAGCTTGACGGTGCTCAATTCAAGCGGCGCGGATGCGGACACACTTTTCGACGTGCATGTTCCTTCCGCTCCGACGGAAGCAGGTCGCGCGACCTGACTGTCTTATTATGAATGCGATGTTGCGCTCGACAGCATTTGGCTTGACTATCTTCGCACACCGCCCTTCTTCACGCGTGTGGACGTAACGATTGCAAGCGCGAACGGTGATTCGATCACGGTTTACGGCGGCGACTACATCAGCGTGCAAGCCATAGCCGATGTCATCTACACGGTGCATCCGGGGGAGGTGGAATGATGAGACGACTTATACTCCTTGTGATCTTTGCTCCGACGCTTCTTGCGCAAACCTACGGCGGACGTCAAATCGGTTTTGGCGGAGCATGCGATCTGCTGGATCACTCCTCAAATATTCTGCATGGAAATCCCGCCGTGCTGGCAGCTCCCTTTGAGTCGAAGTGGAGACTTGATCTTCCGCATATTGCTGCGGGCGCCGCGAACAACGCCTTCGACGTGGGATTCTGGAATGATCAGATTGCTCGCGATCATTATCTCTCCGAATCCGACAAGCAGGAGATTCTCGATCGGATTCCCGATGACGGATTGCGCGTGCATGGACTTGCCTCAACGATGCTGATCGGCGGAGTGTATGAGAAGGCCGCGCTGCAAGCCTCGATCGAGTCGGCTGTGGAAGCGACGGCGGATCGCGAGTTGTTTGAGCTTGCGCTTTACGGAAATGAAATCGGCCGCCCGTACAGACTTGATGAATTGGGCGGTGAACAATACAACTTGGTTGACGTCGGCGTGGCGGTGGGCTACAAATTCGAGCAGGAGTGGATTCAGGGTCTTTACGGAGGGATCGGATTTCACTTCTACGGCGGACTCAACTACGAGAAGATCACGGACGCGACCGGTGAATTGAACGTAACGGATTCGCTGATCACGGGCTACGGCGCGATTCAGCGTGTTCACGCGGAGCGCGGCGACGGCGTCGGTTTCGACTTGGGCGGCATCGCGGAGATCAACGATCAATGGAGTTTCGGACTCGCGTTGCGTCAAATCGGCGCAGCAATCACGTGGCAGCTTGACTACTCTACGCTGGAAGCATTTGCGGTGGATTCGGCGGGAATCATCGTGGATTCATTGGATGACGATGACTATTTGGAGAGAGTGTTCGAGCATTCGCAAGATACCCTTTCAGGCGGCGGATATGAATCGAAACTTCCGACGATTCTCGAATCTTCAGGTCGCTACAAGTTGAATGAGAAGTTTCTGTTTCTCGGCACGCTTCGCGCTCGACTTCAGGAGAGCGCGCAGGGCAAGGCGGGAGTGGAAGTTGCGGCGGGCGGCGAGTATCGCCCGCACAGATTAATTGTATTGCGCGGCGGAGCGGGAGTCGGCGGGCCGCTCGGTTTTCGTCTTGGAACGGGAGTCGGCCTCGACACGAAGCACTACCTGTTTGATTTCGGAATCTCATGGCACGGCGGTGTATTCAAGGACGTGAAGGGAGTCACGCTCGGCATCAATCACGCGATAAGGTTCTGATCTGCATTTGTACAAAACGACGAAAGACCACCGCGAGGTGGTCTTTTGCATCTGAAGTGTATCGAGACTACTTGGGGGCGCGCACGAAGAGCATCATGCCGATGATTCCGAACACGATGTTTCCCGCCCAAGCTGCAAGTATGGGTGAGAGATCACCGCCGTAGCCGAGAATCTTTCCGACCTGCATGAAGCCGAAGTAAACGAAGCAGACCAGCAAGGAGAGTCCGAATCCGAGGACGAGTCCGCCTCTTCTGCGAAAGGCAGCGAAGGGCACGCCGAAGAGCACGATAATGAAAGTTGCAAAGGGCTGCGCGATCTTGAAGGCAAGATCAACCATCCATCGCGTGGCGCGAAGTCCGGCGGCTTGCAAACGCATCACGAGACTGCGAATATCCTTGTAGCTCATCTCTTCGGGCGCAATATTCACGCGCAGCAGATCATCGGGCGTGAATTTGAATTGCGGACACTGAAGCAATTCGACGTCATGCTGTGAGATAGAGCGCTCTTCAAATCCCGTTTTCGTGCCGTGTTTCAAGGCCCACGTTCCGTTGACGAACAAGAGACTGTCCGCTTCGACCCGTTCAATCACGTGAC
Source organism: bacterium (assembly GCA_020846695.1). Taxonomy (GTDB): domain Bacteria; phylum Electryoneota; class RPQS01; order RPQS01; family RPQS01; genus JADLDM01. The sequence continues at coordinate 6,956 of JADLDM010000069.1, forward strand.
CGTTCTCGATGGTTTGCAGCACGGCTTTGTATCCGGTCTGCTTACCGGGATCATAGCTCTCGATCTTCAGGAATTGCGTCGGCGAAGTTTGCAGGTAGATGCGGCCCTGCCTGCTTGACGCGCTGCCCTTTCCCTTTCGGACTTCGACGCGATAAATTTCTTTTCGCTCGTAGTTATATTTCGGGACGACGGTTTCTCCGAGGAACCATACCGCGCCGGAGAGCGGCAGCACGGCGAGCAGCATCAGAGTGAGCACACGCCAGAGGCTCACGCCGGAGGCTTGCATGGCGGTCAGTTCATTGCGATAGACGAATCCGCCGATAGAGAAGAGCGTGGCGAGCAGCACGCCGACGGGAATCGTGAGGTAGACGATGTAGGGAAGATAGAGCCAGTAATATCTCGCGACGAGCCAACCGTTTACCTTCGCATCCACGAATTTGTCGAGATGCTCGACCAAATCAATCGTGACAAAGATCAGGCTCGCAGCGAGCATCGAGAAGAAAAAACTCCGCGCGAACGCGGAGAGAATGTAACGGTCCAGCAGCGTCATGCGGTCGGCCCGTCGAGCAAGCGGTTTAATCGGCGGCGCACGGCATCGCGGCCCAGCGCCTCCATCAGTTCAAAGAGCCCGGGGCTGACGGTTTTGCCGGTCAGCGCAAGACGCACAGGATGAATGAGTTGTCCCGCCTTAATCTGCCACTGCTCGCAGAGTCCGCGCAGGTGAGCTTCCAGCGTTTCGGGCATGAAGCTCACGTTGTTCAAGGAAGCGGAATAGTCGCGCAGCCGCGCGCGGATGGCGGGATCACTCAGATGTTTTTCGATGCCCTTCTCGTCGAAAGACTCCGGATCGGCAAAGAGATAGGGATGGTCATTGAAGAAGTCGCGCGGGAGTCGCACACGCGATTTGACAAGCGGCCACACGGTTCTGAGAACGGCTTCCTGATGCGCGGAGTCGGTTGAATAAGCGAGCAAATACTTGAGTGCGTCTTCATCGCTCATCATGCGTAGATGTTCGCCGTTCATCCATTCGAGCTTCTGCTCATCGAACACCGCGCTCTTAGCTTGAATCCCGGCCGTCGTGAACGCTTCAACAAGCTGATCGCGAGTAAATACTTCTCGGTCGCCTTTTCCCGGCGACCAACCCAATAGCGTGAGGAAATTGAAGAGCGCTTGCGGCAGAAAGCCCTTCGCCTGAAATTCTCCGACAGAGGTTGCGCCGGTACGCTTTGAAAGCCGCTTCTTGTCGGGGCCGAGAATCAAGGGGACGTGACCGAATTGCGGCACATCCCAATTCATCGCGCGATAGAGGGCGATTTGTTTCGGCGTGTTGGAGACGTGATCGTCACCTCTAAGCACGTGCGTGATATTCATGTCGTGATCATCGCAAACGACCGAGAGGTGATAGGTCGGCGATCCGTCGGAGCGTACGAGCACAAAATCTTCGAGTTCATCCCCTGAGTAGCGGACGTTTCCATGCACGAGGTCATCCCATGCAATTCCCTCAGAGGATGCGCTGAAACGAATTGCATAGGCGTCGCCTCGGGCCAGTTTTTCCTGGGCTCCTTCGCGCACTTTTTTCAAGTTTGCTTTGAAGCGGAACGATGGTTCGCCTTTGGCCTGCGATGCGGCGCGCATGGCATCGAGTTCTTCAAGCGTTGTGAAGTCGTAGTAGGCTGCGCCGCGCTTGACGAGTTCATGCGCGACGTCGAGGAGTCTCTGTGTGCGGTCGGACTGATAGACGATGGGCTCATCGGACTCAAGGCCGAGCCACTTTAGTCCGTCGAGGATGACTTGCGCGAGTTCTCCGCGGGAGCGTTGCGGATCGGTATCTTCGATGCGCACGAGGAATTTTCCGCCGACACTTCGCGCGTAGAGCCAGTTGAAGATAGCGGTGCGCGCTCCTCCGACGTGCAGATAGCCGGTGGGGCTGGGAGCGAATCGAACTCGGACGGAAGACGTCGCGCGGGAATTAGTCATTGGATTCAGCGGGAGGTTCCGGCGCATCCTCGGTCACGTATTCGATGCCGCCAAACCATTTTGCAGAGATGTTGTAGATAACGGCGGCCAGACCGGCGATCAGTGAGTGCACGAGCGCGCCGACAAGCGCGGAGATTAGACAGAGGAGGACGGTGGAACCTCCACCGATAGCTTGGAGCTGTTCAGATTCCGCAGCGGAGATTAGTCCGGAGTTCACGTCCCCCAGACCTTTCAGCACCCAGGCCGCGTAGAGGCCGAACAGCAAACCGAAGAGCAGACCGAGAAAGAATCCCGCGCGCAAAGCGGTGCGGGGTTCTATGCGTTGCAATTCCCGTCGTGTCGGATTTTCGTTCATGTCACTTCGGCTGTACGTACGTTGCGGGCTTGAAAAACACGTCGGGTTGCGTGGTATTCGGATCAATCAGCACATTCTTGAAGGACTTCGCTCCATTCGGCCACTCCGCCTGAAAATGATGAAGCCCCTTGGTCAGCGACATCGTGATCGGCGTGACCATTCCTGTGGGCATATCATCCATCGTGATGCGCGCTCCGGGCGGATCGGAGTGCAGCGTCACAATTTTCCACTGCCATCGGTAGCGCGGGCCATCTGATCGCGGCAGTTCTCGTTCATCGCCTCGCGCTACGGAGGAGAGCAGGAAGGTGATTCGCGTCGTATCACCGGATTCAAGCCGCACGCCCTGCTCCGTCGGCACGGGGCGGAAGCCGTCTTTGCGTAAGGTCACGATGAACGAATCGGCAGGGAGTCCGGCAAGCAGAGCATCGGTTGTGATTCCCGTCGGGCGGAAGCCCAGCACGACTTCGCCGCCGTCCGGCTCTGACGTGATAATCAGCACGGCGGCGTCGTTGCGAAAGAAGCTGAGCACACCCAGGATGACCGCGGCGGAGAGAATGAACGCGGAAGTCCACAGGCGAATTTTCAAACGCCTACGCAGTTTTACGTCGTCTTGCGGTTTTGCTTTCATCTGATTAACAAAAATCCCTTAGGCCGCGAGGGCGTAAGGGAATAGAAGCCACTTGCAAGGCCGCGAGTGAACAAGTTGTAATGTTGCGAAAGAAGAAATCAGAACTGCTCCGCGCGAATTTTCTCAATCAATTCCGGACTCGGAATCTCGTCACTCACATCAGGGAAAGTCAGTCCGACGGATTTCCCCGCGCCCGGCGATGCGTGTTTCTCTGTGACAAGCCTGTAATACCCGAAGGCTTTGTTCCAGTTTGCGCCTGCCGCGTGATAGGCTTTCACTCCGGCGAGGATTCCCGCTTTCATGCCGCGTTCGCGCACATGGCGATTGTAGTAGCCGTCTTCCGGGAAGTAAGGCTTGTGCGGGCGATAGGGAAAGCCCTCCGTTGAGAAATAGAACGGCCGCAGTGTTGCGGTGGCCCATCCACCCGTCGGGCCATATTCAAGCGTCGTGCTTCCGCGTGTTTCGGACTCGTAGTGAACGGGCAGCGGTTTCGCGCCGTGCGTGAATCGGTCTTGCACGACGTCGAGCGCGATATACTTGTATTCAGGGAAATCGCGGAAGGCTTGCGCGATTTTCCCGCTCCAACCTTTGGGCAGGAGCAGAATATCGTCGTCCATTTCAAAGAGAATTTCGCGGCGAGCCTTCAGTGCAAGCGCCGCGAAGCCGTTGGTGCCGATATTCTTCGCGCTGAATGTAGTCGTGAGATGAAGCCTCGAGCGATTCCATTTTTCGACCACATGCGGCGTATCATCTTGCGACGCATTGTCCCACAAGAGCACGTCGTGTTCATCGGGCAGCGTATCACAGAGCGCGCGCAGAGCAAGATCGAGGAATTTCGCGCGGTTCCACGTGACCAACAGCACACTGATTCCCGGCAGATCGGGTTCCAGCGTGAGCTTCGTGAAGACTCTTCGCGCCTGAAACCCCGCGCGTTGAAAGAGAGCGTGATTGCTCACTCTTCTCCGAGCGCCTCAATGTCTCCGAGATCCTTCTTCCGGCCCGTCGCTCGTTTGTTCGCGATGAACTGCTCGCGGCCAAGGTAGTAGACATCCAGTCCGCCGTATTC
>JADLDM010000070.1 GCA_020846695.1 bacterium
CCTGAATGTTCATGTAGGGGTAGGTGTCGCTACGGCTTTTGTCATCGAGCAGAAGCGCATCACAGCTCACCGTGCTCTTGGAATTCACCGCGCCACGATCCACCTGCACGAGACCGCGATAAGATGTTCTGCCGCCGCCGCGCGAAATGGACTTGGAAATCACCACCGACGTCGTATCAGGCGCAGCGTGAACAACTTTCGCTCCCGCTTCCGTGTGCATGCCGCTTCCCGCGTAGGCGACTGAGAGAATATCCGCCTTTGCTCCTCGACCGACCATGTAAACGGAGGGATACTTCATCGTAATCTTCGATCCGATGTTGCAGTCCACCCATTCCATGGTCGCGTTCTCTTCGGCGATCGCGCGCTTGGTTACAAGGTTATACACATTCTTCGACCAATTCTGAATCGTCGTGTAGCGCACGCGGGCGTGCTTCTTCACGTAAATTTCAACAACCGCCGAATGCAGCGAATCGCTCGAATAGACTGGCGCGGTGCAGCCTTCGACGTAGTGAACCGACGATCCTTCATCGGCGATAATCAGCGTGCGCTCAAATTGTCCCGAGTTTTTTGCATTGATGCGGAAGTAGGCCTGAAGCGGGATTGTGACGTGCACTCCTTTGGGGACATATATGAAACTACCTCCCGACCAAACTGCGGTATTCAAAGCTGCAAGTTTGTTGTCACCGGCAGGTATTGCCTTCGCGAAATACTCCTTGAAGATGTCGGGATACTCGCGCAATCCGGTGTCCGTATCCAAGAAGATGACCCCAAGATTGCTCCACTGCTCTTGCAGCGAGTGATATACGACTTCGCTTTCGTATTGCGCGCCGACTCCCGCCAAGAATTTCTTCTCAGCTTCGGGAATTCCTAACTTGTCGTAGGTCTCGCGAATTTCCTTCGGCACGGCGTCCCAATCGTGCTCGACCTTGTCTGACGGCTTGATGTAGTAGTGGATGTCTTCAAAATCAATCACCGACAAATCAGGCCCCCACTCGGGCAAGGGCTTTCGGTAGTAGTACTCGAGTCCCTTCAGCCGGAGCTTCAGCATCCACTCAGGCTCGCTCTTGTAGCGCGAGATTTCTTCGACAACTTGTTTTGACAAACCCTTGGGAAGTTTGACGATGTTATTCTCCGGCATCGAGAAGCCGAAGCGGTCGTAGTTGTCGAGATCGAGTTCGAAACTCTTCTTATTTTCCATTTATGGATAGTTTTGATTTCTACGCTGCGGATGCGGAGTTCAGAAGAACATCAAGTGAACTCAGTTTGAGTCTCTTCTGCAGTTCGTGAAGTTCCTGTTCTGTCCATTGCTGCGCGTAGAAGTGTGAATCCGAAAACTCCAGAGGCCGCATTCTGCCGTAACCGAAAGGCAGCGGGATGTATTCGTCCTTCTTGAATCCGGTGTAAGACCAAAAGCGATCCCATTTCTGCATGCGCTGAAACTTCACCTCGGTGAACACTTCCCTGTCTGACTGCGGGAGTCCCGTATAAGCGGCGAGAAACTTCGGAATAAAATCGTTGCGCATGATTACTAAACTCTGTTCGATGCGCACCGGACTCTTGTCCCCGTAGCTGATGCCCTTCTTTCCCATCGCGGAAATTGCGCGCTCGATGATGCCTTCACCGACAATCATGCAATCCTGCTCGATGAAGACGGAGTAGTCTGCGTCGTTCATGTACGCGTAATAGGCTCCAAACAGAAAGGCGCGCGTCCAACCGCCGTATTTCGAGTCGCAAATCATGCCGTGCAGAAAGTTGCGCTTCATGCTGACGAACTCGACGTTCTTGCCCGCAAGATTGGGTTTCACCGGGCTTGCCGAATCCACCACAAGAATCTTCTCGGGCGAAGACGCCTTTCTGATCGCGTCATACCAGACGTCAAAGAACAGCGGGGTACGCAGGCGATTGTCGGACTGATTGTATTCCGTTCCGACGTGCTTGCGAGTTTCATCACACCACCAGCCCGTATGAATAATGTAGGAGGGCAAACGACTACCTCACGGCGCGATGTACTTGCTTCACGTCAAACTCATTCAGACGTTGCGTGAAGAGATGAAGGTTCACGGAATGCGGATAGATGTACACTCTTGTCGGCGTCACTCCTGCCCAGTCAAGAATGTGAAAGAGTCCTGATTGGCTGACGTGTGATTCGCGCGCCCCTGCCATCAGGCGAGCATTCGTCAGCAAGTCCTGAGTCAAATCCAAAGCTGTGGCTTGCGGAACCTCGACGAGCATGTAGTCGTCGCTGCAGAGAACTCCGTCGTGCTTTGCGTATTCTCCAAGGTTCAGTTTGAACTCCGAATCCACTCCGAGTCCCCATTCTTCGGCCACATACTCCGGAACGAAGCGGCGAGGCGCGTGACGAAAACCGAAATTGTAATACTCGCCGACCCTCACTCCAAACCGATTCGGATTGTGCTCGTAGGGCCGTCCCCCCTTTTCCCAATCCGCAATCGGAAAATCCGCAAGCGTGACTTCACCGGTCATCTCTTGCAGCAAGAGGAGCGATTCAATCTTTGTAAACGGCTCAAAGCTGCTCGCCAAGACAAAATGAATCCTCTTTCCGCGAGTCTTATAGAGCCACGATGCGACGGGAAGCGACGCAATGAAATCCCCTAATTTGCCACAGTGCGTCACGGTAATCAATCCGTCGCGATCGGCAATCTGCCAAAAGAAACGCTTGAAGGAATAGCCGATCTTTGCGGGAACGCTTCCGACGCGACGTGTGCGTGAACTCAACGGCTCGCCTTCTTCATCGCGAATTTCATTGCGAGCGTTGCGGCTTCCGCGACGTCGGTGACGGAAATCGGCCCCAATGCGGAACTCTCGGCCGCGTGCTTGCCCTGCCTGACAACAAACGTATCTTTCCAAATGAGCGTGGAATCACTCAATCCTGTAATCACGACTTGGGGAGTGTCGAGCGCCGCCGCGATCCAGCGCCACGGAGATTCCATTCCGATCCACATGCAGGCGCCGCTGATCACCGCCGCGCGATCAGGAGAACTCAGTTTCGAGAAATCGTGAAGCGCGCGACCAAGCTTTGTCTCAGATGAGCCTCCGCACTGAACGGATTTCAAACCGACGGAATCGAGGTTCGCAATCAAAATCTCAAATCTCGGCTCGGGCCAACTCTCCCCTTTCGGGCCGGGCAACGTGTCCATCACGACCGTGCTCAGCGGCGAAATATTCTTCGGCCACTTGAGTTCGCGAAGAATACTCTTCTCCAATCGCGGACTACCGTCTGTGCTCCACTCCGGCTCAACGCCGAGGAGCTTCTGAATTGCGGATGAAATCTCTTCTCGGCTCGTCATCGAGCGCTCTTTTATCCGGCAGCCACTTCTTCCCGAATCCAGTCGTAACCCTGCGCCTCAAGCTGAAACGCGAGAGTCTTGTCACCGGACTTGACAATGCGCCCGTCCACAAGAATGTGCACGACGTCGGGAACGATGTAATCGAGCAGACGCTGATAGTGCGTGATGACCAGTGCGCCGAAGTTGGCGCCTCGCATACTATTCACGCCGCGCGAGACGATCTTCAACGCGTCAATATCCAAACCGGAATCGGTCTCATCAAGAATCGCCATCTCCGGTCTCAGCATTCCCATTTGCAATATCTCGTTACGCTTCTTCTCGCCTCCTGAGAAGCCTTCATTCAAGAAACGTTTCGTGAACTCCGGACGAATATCGAGCAACTCAAGCCACTTCTTCATCTCACCGTCAAACTCTTTGAAACTGGGAGTCTTGCCGAAACGCTCCGTCATTGCAAGACGCAAAAAGTTATTCACGGATACACCGTAGATTTCCTGCGGGTATTGAAACGCGAGAAAGAGACCCTTCTTGGCGCGTTCATCCGGCTCAAGTCCAAGAAGGCTCTCGCCCTTCCAGATAATGTCGCCGCCGGTTACTTCATATTTCGGATGACCCATGATCGCAGAGGACAAGGTGGACTTGCCGCTGCCGTTGGGGCCCATGATCGCGTGAACTTCACCAATCGGAACGATCAGATCAAGTCCACGAAGAATCTCTTTTCCTTCAACCGCGACGCGCAGGCCGCGAATTTCAAGCTGATTCACAGTTCTTCCTATCTTGAGCAGTTCAAATTCAACCAAGGGCCGCGCGAGAAGAGGATTTCGGCTCTTCTTCACGCCCGCCAGAGCTGGAATAGATGCTATCCAGCTGCGTCAACTTCACCTTGTCCTCGAGTTCCATCAGGTCCGCAAGAGTGCGATTTCTGAAAAAACTGCGCAGGTGATCCTCGGCTTCCGACCAAAAGTGACGGACACCGCAATCATCCGACAGAACGCAGACTGAGGGATCACCCGTGCATTCGTTGAAAGCAAGGCTGCCCTCAAACGCTTCGACAACTTCTAAGACATTAATATCGCTTGGCTTACGGGCAAGCGCGATACCGCCTCCTTTCCCGCGATGGGTCTCAAGAAGACCTTCACTGGAAAGATACGCTACGATTTTGGTCAGAAATACGCGCGGAATGTGCTGATGCTCTGCGATATCGCGTGTCACGTAGGTCTTACCCTCTGCGTGGCCGCGCGCGATAAACATCAACATTCTGATAGCATAATCTGCTTGAAGCGAAATCAACATGGTCAACACCCTGAAATATGACTATGGCAGTCCGATTTCAATATAAAGCAATTCCAAGCGGGAGTCAAGTTCCTTTCCCACAAGCCAATTATCATGGAGGATTGTGAAAGTTTGCGCATTTTTGAATGCAGTGAATTTGACTCCGAAGGGCGAATCCCGTATATTCCGTGGCAGCCGTAGGGGTGGTCGCACGGAGAAGTCCGCAAGCGGCCTGAGAAAGTCCCTTGGAACCTGATCCGGATAATGCCGGCGAAGGAAACGGCGCGGCCACACTGAGGGCGCACGCCTCCAGGATTTTGACCGCAGCCGTTCTTGTCAACGGGCTGCGGTTTTTTTTTGTCGGAGGACTCATGCTACGCATCGCTTCGGTTTTGCTCTTACTCGTGCTGGCGAGCGCAACTCAAGCAGGCTCCCAGCTAACGGGAATTGTCTCGGATTGGTCGAATGGACGCGCGATTCAAGGCGCACTCGTTGAAGTAAATGGCGACAGCGCCGCCACCACGGATCGTTTCGGACGCTACACGACGGCAATGATTGATTCGCCGAGCATTGTTCTGAGGTTTCAGGCGAACGGCTATGTAACTTATGCCGCCGTGATTGTGCTCGCGGATGCGGATCAAACCGAGTTCAACATCGAACTCAAACCCGCGCCGAAAACACCCTGGACGGAAGTTGCGGTGCAAGAATCGCCGCGCTATCTTATGGATGATGTGCTGATCTCCACGACGCGCGCGACGTCGGACTATCCCGTCACATTTTCCAATCTCACTCGAGAGGAGTTGGATCGTGCAAACTACGCGCAAGATATTCCGCAGCTTCTCACAACGATGCCGAATCTATACGCCTATTCAGACGGAGGCGCGGGATTCGGCTATTCCTACTTGAGAATGAGAGGATTCAATCAGAACCGCGTCGGAGTTTACCTGAATGGAATACCGCTTAATGACTCCGAATCGCACGAAGTGTTCTGGATTGACTTGCCTGATTTCGCCGAAGATACACAAGACTTACAGGTGCAGCGCGGCGTCGGCTCGTCTCTCTACGGCGCTGCGGCGTTAGGAGGCTCCATCAATCTTGTGACAAAAACACCCGGCATGACCGACAAGCCCACGCTTCGCGCGGAGGCGATGTACGGAACGTGGAATACGAGGCGCGCATCGCTGCAATTTGAATCAGGCCGCGTGGGAGGAAGATACGGATTTGCCGGAAGGCTTACGCGCATGGATTCCGACGGCTATCGCTTCGGATCGTGGGTCAAACAATGGAGCTACTATCTTGCTGCGTCTCGCTTCACTTCACGACACACATCGCGTGTCCTATTTTACGGAGGCCCGGAGCGCACGCACCTTGCCTATGAAGGAGTCTCGCGGGACTATCTGGAGGGAAACGTAACGGGGAACAAAGATGAAGACAGACGATACAACCCACTCTCCTACTCCGGTGAAATTGACAATTTCTTTCAGCCGCACTATGAGTTGCACGATAGTTGGAGGCTGAAGGATAACCTGAATCTCGAAAACTCGATCTATGTTTTTCGCGGCGACGGCTACTACGATCAATTCAGAGAAGATCGGGACTTGAGCGAATACTACTACACTTTGCCTGCGGATTCGCTCCGCGCAGACGTCTTGCGAAGAAGAAATATCGCGGAGACGGACGGCGGATGGGTTCCGCGAGTGACGTGGACACACCGTTACGGGCAGACGGTGTTCGGTGGAGAAGTGAGGCTGCACAATGCGCGGCACGAGGGGACGATTCAATGGGCTTCTCAGCTCCCTGCGGGCGCTTCACCGAATCATCACTACTACGACTACCGCGTGAACAAACGCACGATATCGGGCTACGTGCACAATCTGTTTCAAATCACGCCGCGACTGAAAGCGATGGCGGATTTCCAATTGAAGAGCCTGGTCTACGAGATGAGGGAAGACGAACTCTTCGATGTGACACTTGACAAGGATTTTGACACCGCAGATCCGCGATTCGGACTCAACTACCGCCTTCTCGAACCGAAAAAGAGCATTCCTTTGACGCAGGTGTATGCGAATCTCTCGTGGGCGAAACGCGAACCTGCATTTCGCGATCTCTACAACGCGCAGGATTACTACTCATCTCCACTCGTAGCTCCGAACAGATTTGTCAACGGAATCCATGGTGGTGAGTACATCGGACCGACGTTGAAGATGGAGTCGCTGCGCGATCTGGAAGTGGGCTGCGTGGCGCAATGGCAGCGTGCGCACCTTGGACTCAACTACTACTGGATGACGCTCAGAGACGCTATCGTTACTGACAACGGGCAGCTTGATGAGTTGGGTAATCTACTCTCCGCAAATGCTGAGAAAGTCGTGCATCAGGGAGTCGAGATGGACGGCGCTTATGAGATTTCAGGACATCTAAGACTGTCCGGCAACCTTGCGCTGACCGATCATCGTTTTGCGCGCTACTCGGAAGTGGATTGGTGGACCTATCTTCCGACTTCGCGCAATGAAAATCGAATTGGGCAGGATCCGCTCTATCTTGGCAACCTTCAGGCCGACGTGAATCTCAACAAACTTTTCGGCGGAGCTGGCGTTCGATTCGTCGGCAAGCAGTATACAGACAACACGGAGAACAATACGACGGCAATTGACGGCTACAGTTTGGTTCACCTCGACCTCGGTTATCGTCTCAGCGCGCGCACGGCAGACCTCAAACAGGTAGAACTACGCCTGCACGTCAGTAATTTGCTCGATGCGGAATTTGAAACCGTGGGCTACGGCGAGTCATATATTGTTGGGGCGACGCGAGCCATGTTCGGAACCATTGCAATAGACTTCTGATGGAAGGAGGATTGGCACGCATCTCACCGCTTGATCTGCTCGCGCCTGGCGCGCTGGCGATCCTGACTTTTGCTCTCGGCGCCGTTCGCAAGCGAAAGAGCGACGCGGCGGAGTTTCTTATCATGGGGCGCACGCTTTCCGCGCCGGCATTCGTGCTCTCGATTGTCTGCTCGTGGTACGGGGGAATTCTCGGAGTCAGTGAGTATTCCTACCGCTTCGGTCTTTCAAATTGGTTCGTCTTCGGAATCCCCTACTACTTGCATGCCTTGCTCTTCGCCATTTTCTTCGCAAGGCGTGCGCGAAGATCGGGATTGATGTCCCTGCCTGATCGCTTCGAGCACGTCTACGGAGCAAAGGCCGCACGAGTCGCAGCGCTCGTCATCTTTCTCTCCGCGATGCCCGCCGCATATCTTATGATGCTCGGAAAACTGGGAGCGTGGCTTCTCGATTGGCCCTATTGGCTTGCTCTGCTTGCAGGAACCGCGCTTTCAACTCTCTATATTTTTACAGGGGGATTGCGCGGCGTGGTGAGAACGGACTTGCTGCAGTTTGGAGTGATGTATGCAGGCTTCTTCGTGATGGTCGGATTTCTCTTCGCCGGCTACGGTGGATTGCCTTTCATCCGCGCAACAGTTGCGCCCGAGCTGCTCTCACCAACGGGCGGGCAGGCGCTCAGCGCGATCGTGGTCTGGTACTTCATCGCTTCGACGGCGTTGGTGGAACCTCTCTTTTATGAACGGGCTTATGCAATGAAGTCGGAGCGCGCGATACTACCGAGCATGATCGTTGCAATTCTGTTCTGGGCGCTCTTCGACTTCCTGACAACGACGACCGGACTCTATGCCCGTGCGCTGCTGCCAAGCCTTGCCGATCCAGTGTTCGCATTCCCCGAGCTTGCGTTGCGCGTGCTGCCGGCAGGTTTTTTCGGGCTGTTTCTCGCCGCGCTTCTTGCGACAGTCGCCTCAACCATTGACGCTTATACGTTGATCGCCGGGGCCGCACTCGGGCGTGACTTCCTATCGCGAGGAAAGCCGCATACCGACAATGTGATCAAACGAAATGTCCAAATCGGAATCGCGATCGCAACGGCGTGCGCCTTCCTGCTCGCGCTGTTCTCTGATTCGATTATCACTCTCTGGCACGCAGTAGGTTCTATCACGGCCCCCGCGCTCCTGCTTCCGGCAATTCTCGCGTGGTATTCCAAGCATCCGCCATCCTCGAATCGCGTCGTCACGTCCATGCTTGCGAGCGGATGCACGGCGCTGATTTGGCGACTGTCGCCGTTCGTTACGAGCGATGGAAGCTACTGGTTTTCAATCGAACCGGTCTTCGTCGGACTTGCGCTGAGTGCGGTCATTCTGTTCACGCCGCGAAGCCAACCGTAGCAAGAGCGCATTGACCCCAAATAGAAAACCCGCCAAAACCGGCGGGTTTTCTGCATTCGCTTGACTCCCTCTCGTCAAAGGTCACAAGCCTGCAAGCATCTGCGGAATCAATACGTCCAAGATCGCCGTTACGTCCGCTTCATTGCAGAAGAAGAGCGGCACGCCGAACATGGCCATTCTGAAACTGAGATTATAGTAATAAGCAGCAACACGACCCGTCAAAGGATACGCCGCGTCATTAGTCGCAAGAGTTCCGATCACCTGACACTCACCGCGCGGATCAAATACCCAGACGCGGGACATGGCTCCGTTCCAATTGGCGGGAACTTTCGCCGCGTCAATTGAAACCGCAGGATACCCGTTCACACCCGCAAGCCCGGTCGCCTTCTGCACGTTCGTGCTCGCGTCACGTTCCGCCGCGAACAAGCGCAAGTACTGATAGCCAAAGGTCGAGGAACCGAAAGAAACCGTCGCGGTCGTCGTGAATGCGCCCATCACATTCCAACCGCTGATCAGCACGCGCCCGCCCCGCTGCATGAACTCCTCAAGAATCGTCTGTGCGTTGTCCAGATTCTGATCGGAAAAGTCATCGGCGTGCCAGACAACAAGTCCGACCGTCGAAAGATCAAACGGGGACACATAGCCTTGAGCAGAATAGTCAACGGATCGCACCTTCTCACCGGCGAGAACGGCCGCATAGAAATCGTCTACCTGCGCGTCAGTCGGGCTGCCTATGTTTCCGTTACCGTCTCGAGTCTCGTCAATTACCAGAATGCTATCCGAAAGCGTCTGTTCAACGATGCGCAATGAAAACGTCGCCGTATCCGAAAGCGTTCCGGTTACGTCACGCGCCTGAAACAGATAGGCATATTCGCCCGTAGGCAGATCGGAAAGCGTCAATTCAGGAAGCTCCTGCCAAGCGCTCCAGCCGGCGCCGTCGTCGTAACGATAGGAGTGTATCACTCCGAAATACAGTTCGGCCGAAGCAGGGAATGCCACTGCGACTTCCGCGTTGTTTCGCTTGTAGATCGAACCGTCGGGATAGAACTCATCGGCTCCGGCGCTGGTGTTGTAGCTGGCGCTCACCGCTCCCATCGAGGGCGCGCTGCCCAATTGAATCGTCACGTTGCGAGAAACTATCGCAGAAAGCGCCAGACCCGAGTCGCGCGTCCGAGCATAAATCGTATGCGCGCCTTCCGCCAGCGCGTTCGACGAAACCGGAACCGTGCCCACCGGAAACATGCCCAGAGTCGGGTCGCCGAATATGATCACCGAATCAGTGGACCATTCCGTGAAGCTTACCGTGTCGTCAATGCTGATTGCAAATTCGATTCCTGAGCGGTTCTCATCGGCGGCCGCTAACGTCATCCGAAATCCGCGACTGACCGTGGCGCCGTTGGGCACACTGCCGGATGTCGAGAACGAGACAGTAGGCCCGGTGTTCGTCGTGTAAAATCCACGCTGCGGAGGATTCGGATCCAGATCACCATCGTTGTCCACTGCCTGAACTTTGAAGGTGTGCCATGCGGGCTCACCGCTCGTCGGAGAGGTGAAGGAAATCGTAGTATCCGTCGCCGCAGTCTGCACGATGAAATTTCCGTCAACGAATAGACGGAACCCGGTGACCGTTCCGTCACCGTCGTTTCCTGCCCAGCTTAAAGGCAAGTAGTGATTCACCACCGCGCTATCCAGCGGAGCATAAGAGAGAATCGTGGTCGGAGGTTGATTGGCCAGGGGAGTCCCCGGATCGCTCACCTCGCAACCCGCGATGAAAGCCAGCATCAAAACAGCCGGCAAAATCGTTTGAGTTAACTTCTTCATGAGGTTTCCTTGCGTCCTGTTTGCTGCCCTGTTACCAACCAAAGCCCACCGCCAAACGGTGCGGCTGATCCATGAACCCGTCTCCCGCCTCAGTAATTGCGCCCCAGTGCGAATACGCATAGTCAAACGTCAAAGCGTATTGATTCATCACGTCAAAGCGCAATCCGAAACCTGCGGCGAAACTCTCCGTATCATATCCAAACTTGCCGCCCGCGCGAACAAACAGCGTCTTCATGTAGTCGTATTCGGCTCCGAAGTTCAGACGCTCTTTGTTGTCGTTCGGGTGATCCATTTCAACCGCCATGGTCGCTGAACTCTTATCGCACGGCTTCATTCCGAACATCTCTTCCACGTCGAAAGCCACGCCAAGACGGAACATCGTCGGCAAAGCGGCGCCTTCAAATTCCTCAAGCAGAGGATCGGTCTGCTGTAGCCCGGCTTCTCGATAGTCAAGATAGTCGCCGGAGTACTTC
>JADLDM010000071.1 GCA_020846695.1 bacterium
ATACGAGCTGCTCATAGATGTCTTTTTCGCCGAGCAAATCAATGCGCGCAGGAAACACCTCATAGAGCAGTTCATCGCCTTTTCGCACGCGAATTGCAGACGGCACGGCATTGCGTCCCCACGGCCCCGGATCATAGCACTGAATCAGAAAAGCGACGGCGTTATCAGAGTGAATCGTGCTACCGATTGCAACGGATGTTCCAGAACTCCATGGCGTGAAGTCGCGCGATTCAAGTTTGTGAATGGAAACGATGACCGGCGCCTGTTTGTCCACGGGCTCATAGAACTGAAGCGGATCAAGCTGCACTGCGCCGTCGCGAATTTCAAAGTGGAAGTGAGCAGGCCCGCGACCCGTGCTTCCGGTGTGAGCAAGTGTCTCGCCCGCAAGAAATCGAGGCGCGGAAATCGAATCACCAAATGAAAAATCAACGCGCGACGTGCCTTTGACAATCTGACTATCGCGAAGCATCGCTTCCAAGCTCGGTTGAAATTTGCTTAGATGCCCGTAGACGGCGGTCTTTCCGTCACTCGATCTGAAGTAGAGAGTGCGGCCGTAACCGGTCGGTGTGACGGCGATCCTTTCAATCCAGCCATCCGTCGGAGCGATGACGGGTTGCGGAGACTGCGCACGCAAATCAACGCCGCCGTGAAAGTGCTCCGGTCTGCTGTCGGCGAAACCGCCGGTCAAGTATTGCGATGATGGCAACGGCCAAAGATACTCCGCCGCCGACAGAGTTTGCGCCAGTGCGAGCAGAATTAGTATTGCCGCCACCGCAAAGCCGCACTAAAGAGAAGTCCGAGGAGGGCAAGCGACGCGAGCATGGAACTCCCGCCATAACTCACGAGCGGCAAGGGCAAACCTGTGACCGGCATCAGTCCCACGGTCATCAGGAGATTGGTAAGCGCCTGAAAAATGATCGTGCCGACGACCCCGATTGCGACGAGCGAATGAAAGCTCGCGTGGCACTTCGTTGCGACGGCCACTCCGCGATAGTAGAAGGTCAGGAACGCGAGCACGACTACAACTGCTCCGATGAATCCCCACTCTTCTGCAAACGCGGCGAACACAAAATCGTTGTGACCTTCGGGAAGGAACTGCAATTGTGTTTGCGTGCCGTTGAGGAATCCCTTGCCGGTAATTCCGCCGGAGCCGATCGCGATTTTGGATTGAATCAACTGATATGCGGCGCCGAGAGGATCCGCTTCAGGATTGAGAAACGTCGTGATGCGGCGCTGTTGATGTGGCTCGAGCTTGCTCCAGAGTTTCGGCGTGATGGTGCCGAAAAAGAGAAAGAGGCCGACGAGTCCCCCGACAAAGGGGATTCTGCGCACGGTGAAAAATGCAATCGCTCCGAACACCAACAGCGTAATCACGTGCAGAGGAACACTCCAGGACGTGAGCACTGCGGCGACGGGCATGACCATCAGGAGCAGATAGAGCGGCGCAACCCCTGCCCAGAGCAGCATGACGAAGAGCAAGACGGGATAGATCAACGCCGTTCCGAGGTCGGGCTGCACGAGGATCAATCCCATCGGCACTACGGTAATCACACAGGCCGTCGCAAAGAGCCAGAATCGGTCGAGGTCTTTCGGATGTTCGGCAAGCAGACGCGCAAGGGCAAGCAGCGTGGCGATTTTCGCAAACTCAGATGGCTGCAATTGCACCGAACCGATCTCAAACCAGCTCGTCGCTCCCTTGTGCGTGGCGCCGATTGCGAGCACCAGTATCAAACTGAGGACGGACAATCCGTAGAAGATATAGGCCGTCATTTCAAAGAAGCGCAGAGGCACGGAGAGAATCACGAGCGCAATTCCCGTTCCCATGCCGATCCAGAAGAGCTGCCTCTGGAAGTGAAAAAGACCGGTGTTTTCGCCGTAGCTTGTCGAGTAGTTTGAGAGCAATCCGACCGCGAGCAGCGCGAGTACCGCAAGTACGAGCCAGAGATCGGAGAACATTCCTTTCCTGCTCATCTTGCCGCGACCTCCGGCAACGCAAGCGAATCCGCGCGCTCTTCCTGCTCTTCCTCTTTCTTCTTCACGGCTTCAGGATAGAGTTCGCGAATAATCAGATTTTTCAATACCGCTCCCGCAAGAGGCGCCGCCGCGCCTGATCCACTCTTGCCAAATTCCACGAGACAACATACCGAGTAACGCGGATCATCGTAGGGGCCGTAACCGATGAACCATCCGTGATCGTCGCCGTGCGCGTTTTGCGCCGTGCCGGTTTTTCCCGCGATGCGCGTGCTGTCGTTTTTCTGAGAACGCGCGGTTCCCGCAGCGCCCCACACCACTTCTCGCATTCCGAGCTGCGCCATTTCAATTGCCTGCGGCCAAGCGTCCGAAGGCGGAAGCGAATCAGGAATCGCGCGCTTCTCCAAAACCCTTGTTGACGGATCAAAGATTCCTTCAACAAGATAGGGTTCTTTCCAGACTCCGTCGGATGCAATCGCGGCAGTGAACGCGCACATCTGCATCGGAGTCGCCAACATCTCACCTTGTCCGATCGAAACGGACACAAGGAATCCCGTAGACCAGCCGTTCGGTCCGTAGCGCTTGTCGTAATATAGCTTGGAAGGAGCGATGCCGGCAGCTTCGCTTGTTTGATCCACGCCCGTGGGCTGTCCGAGATGAAATCGCTTCAGTGCGCGATAGATTCCGTCGGCGCCAAGCTGTAAGCCAAGCTTGTAATAGAATACGTCGCAGCTTTGTCCGAGTGATTGAATGCAATCAATGTGGCCGTGTCCGCCCTTCTTCCAGCATTTGAAGGTGCGATTTCCATAGGTGAAACTCCCCGGACAGGACACGCTCCAGGAAGGTGAAATCACACCGCTTGTCAGCCCTTCAATCAGCATCGCGGGCTTGATCGTGGAGCCCGGCGGATACATGGTCTGCGTGACGCGATTGAGCATCGGCTTGTCGGAATTCTCCATCAGATATTTCCACTGGTCGGTGGAAATGGATCCCGCAAACCAATCCGGATCGTAAGAGGGCGAGCTTGCGAAACAAACCACGCCTCCGGTTCTCGTGTCCATTGCGACGATCGCGCCGATTTTGTCAACGAGCAAAGACTCCGCGAGTATCTGCGCTTCGCGATCAAGAGTCGTCCAGAGTTCTTTGCCGGGAATCGCCTCGATGCGTCCCAACGATCCTCCGAACTCCACTTCCTGCCCGTGCACGTCCACGACGGACAAGCGATTCCCCTTCTTGCCGCGCAATTCCGTGTCGTAGATTTTTTCAAGTCCCCGCTTGCCGATCAGATCGCCTTGCTCGATTCCCTCGTACTTCTCAACTTCCTCTTCTGAAGCTTCCGCGACGTATCCGATGGCGTGCGGCGCGAGTTTGTCAGGATGAAACCGCTTCGGCTCAATTTCGAGATAGGTTCCCGGAATTTGATCACGCATTTCCTCGAATCGCGCGAGCACGGTTTGAGGCAAATCGCGGCGCATTCTCTGCGGGCGATAAGTTGTGCGATTTGGACGAAGAATCTTGTCGCGGATTTCCGCAGGGTCTCCGGCCAGCGCGGAGCCGAGTTTTTCGACGGCAATAGAGTCCTTCCAAAGATCACGCGGCACACCGTAGCAGGTGTAGGAGGGCCGATTGCTGACGAGCAGCGCGCCGTTGCGATCGCGAATGATTCCGCGCGGCGCGGGGATTTCCACAAAGCGGATGCGGTTTTCTTCCGACTTGCTCTGATACTCCGTTCTGCGCACGATCTGCAAATCTGCAAGGCGATAGATCAGGAGCAGAAATATCAAACTGCCGACGACGTAGAAGCTCCACTCGCGCAGAAGTTCGTTGCGGTCACTCATCTAAGCGCGGTTTCCTCTTTGTGGAGCGGCGAGAGAAACCACAGCGCGGCGATTCCCGCCGTGATTAGAACGGACGGCAATCCGCTCCATATGAACGCATTGAAGAAGGAAATGTCGGCGACGCTTGCGAGCAGCAGACCGCGCAGCGCTTCGAGGATCAGCGAGCCTCCGATCACGCACACCATCCACGGCCACCAAAGGCGAAATGCCGAGCCATCCCAGATTCTCCCCGCAATGAAGCCGACAATCACAAGCGCGAGCGACGACATTCCGACCGGAGTTGAACCGAGAAAGTCGGAGAACAATCCGAGAATGAACCCTGCAATGCAGGCCCAGACGGATCCACTCAGGAGCGCAGTGTGAACGACAAACGGGAGCAAGAGTGACGGGCGCGCATCGCCGAATGTGATCAGCGGAGAAAGACCCGCTTGCAGAATGAGCAGCGCGATTCCGGTAGCAATCTGTTTGAAGCTCATCGGCGCTCCTCGCGCGCATCATCAAGTCCGGCATAAGGATCGGGCCAACCGGTTGAGGTGATAACGAACACATCCTCAACCGTGCGCAAATCCACAAACGGCCGCACGCTCCAACTCTCGCCCAAAGTTGAGAGTGCAGACGGCGCGTCAGTGACCACTCCGACGCGAAGCCCCTTCGGGAAAACGGAACCGATGCCCGACGTCAAGACAAGATCACCGGGCTTGATGTCCACACCTTGCGGCAATCCGGAAAGTGACCAATGATCGGGCGACACCCAGCGCAGAACACCTCTCATGCGCGTGCGTTCAAGCATCACTCCGAGACCGTAGCTGTTCCCGACGAGCGTCTTCACGAGCGCGGTGTGATCGGTGACTTCAACGGTTTTTCCGACGAGACCGACGGGAGTAATCACCGCTGCGTTCAACTCCACACCTTGAATCCTACCGGCGTCAATACGAAATTCTCCGCCGAGTGCGGGACCGACCGCGCTGATGACCGAAGCTGAAATCGTCTGAAAACTTGTACGCGTTCTCATGCCGAGCATCGCGCGCAGTCTCTGATTCTCCGCCATAGCATCGCGAAGCTGCGCGTTCTCTTCACTCAGTTGCAGAGCCTGCCTCTTCACTGACTCGTAGTCGGACCAGATCGAGAAGATCATGCGCACCGCGTGCAGCGGTTCGGTGAAGACGGAGACGACGTCGCCAATTCCACTTTTCACTTCGCGCACGCCCGGACGCGGACTTGTGAGCAATAGAATCAGAGACACTCCGGCGGTGAGAATGAACACGGTCCACTCAACACCTGAGCTTGCCTGTCGAGTACGGGGACGCATTCAGAATTAATTCGGAAGGAGGACCTTGTGCAGATTCTCCATGTCGTCGAGGACTTTTCCTGTTCCGCGCACGACGCACGTCAGCGGATCATCGGCAAGAAAAACAGGCAATGATGTTTCTTCACGCAATCTGACGTCAAGTCCTCGAATCAGGGCGCCGCCGCCGGTCATGATAATACCGCGATCACGAATATCGGCCGCAAGTTCCGGCGGAGTTTTTTCGAGCGCGTTCTTGACTGCGTCAACAATTTGCGAGATCGGTTCTTCGATGGCGTCTCGAATTTCAATTGAGTTGATTTCGACGGCTTTCGGAACACCTTCGACAAGGTCTCGTCCTTTTGCGACGATAGAAAGTTCCTGCTCAAGCTTGGCCGCCGAGCCGATTCGCGTTTTGATTTCTTCTGCGGTTCTTTCGCCGATCAAGAGGTTGTAGTTTCGGCGCATAAATTGAATGATTGCTTCATCAAGTTCGTCGCCACCGACGCGGATAGAGGTGTCGGTGATGATTCCCGAGAGCGCGATGACCGCGATTTCGGTGGTTCCGCCGCCGATGTCTATCACCATGTTTCCGATGGGTTCATTGACGGGCAATCCGACTCCGAGCGCTGCGGCCATAGGTTCGGCGATCAGAAACACTTCCCGCGCGCCCGCATGTTCTGCTGAATCGCGGATGATTCGCTTTTCTGATTTCGTAACGCCGGACGGCACGCACACGATGACTCGCGGTCGAAGCAGGCGGTTTAGCTGCGCTTTGCGGATGAGAGCGCGAATCATGATCTCTGCAACTTCGTCGTCGTCAATCACGCCGTCGCGCATGGGACGGATGACTTCGAGATCTCGATGCGTCTTGCCGACCATTTCGCGCGCTTCATTGCCGATGGCGATGACCTTGCGGTCGCTCTTTCGTATGGCAACCATGGAAGGCTCGCGCACGAGAATCCCCTTGCCTTTCACGAAGACCAGAGTGTTGCGTGTGCCAAGATCAATGGCGATTTCGTTTGAAAACAGACCGGACAGCGAAAAAGACATAATCTCCTCAGAGAGAAATGATCAAATGATTGGACTACTCAGCTCTCATCGTAGAGCGTAACGCCGCCGGTCATATCGGGCGGTTCGATTCCGCGTTTCTTATCCTCTGCCCAGAGGAACTCGAGGATGAGCGGCTGCTCCTCCGCGTCCACGAGCACATAGACGGAGTAGTATGCGCCCCATTGGCAGATGAGTTTCTGATTGGTTGCGGCGGCGATAGCCTCTTGCTTTGAAGGCAGTTTGCGGGTCATGCGGCCAATGATTCCGTAGATCGCGCCGCTGATGTCGCGCTTGACGATGTAATACTTTCCCAAGTACCGCACGCGCGACGTGGGACGGATGTAGAGAGGTTGTTTTAGGTTCTTGGGCCAGCTGCTCATGTTGCGGTCTCAATGTTTGAAGTGGCGGCGTCCGGTGAATAACATGGCGATGTTGTGTTCGTCTGCTGCGGCGATGACTTCGTCGTCACGAACGGATCCTCCCGGCTGCACTAAGGCGGTCGCTCCCGCATCGGCAATTAAATCCAACCCGTCACGGAAGGGAAAGAACGCGTCGGACGCGCAAACGGAGTTCTTGAGCGGTAAGCTCACGGCCTGCGATTTGAGAATTGCAAAGCGCGCGGAGTCGACGCGCGACATCTGGCCCGCTCCGATGCCGAGTGTGCCCGACGACGACGAGAAGACGATTGCATTCGAGCGCACATGCTTGCAGACTTTCCATCCGAGCTGCAGCGCGCTGAGTTCCTCGGTGGACGGCGCACGCTTTGTAACGACCCTTGCTTCGCTCCACTCCGGAAATCCACGATCGGCGTCCTGCATCAAGTATCCGCCCCATACATGGCGAATCTCTCTTCTGTCGCCTCGCGCGCGTAGAGCCGACCAATCAAACGAGATCAAGCGGAGAGCTTTCTTCTTTGCGAGGACATCGCGGGCTTCATCCGTGAAGGACGGCGCAAGAATAATTTCGAGAAAAATCTCGGAGAGAACTTCCGCAGTTTCCTTGTCAAGCGGACGGTTGAGGGCGACGATTCCTCCGAAGGCGCTTACCGGATCGGTTTTCAGCGCGGTCGTAACCGATTGCAAGGGTGTCGCACCGACGCCGACTCCGCAGGGAGTGACGTGCTTGATAATAACACAGGCTGTTTCGTCAAACTCGCCAAGCAATGACAGTGCGCCGTCGGCGTCCAGCAGATTGTTGTAGGAGAGCTGCTTTCCGGAGAGTTTGTCCGACGCGATCAGACCTTCCGCCGTCGTCCCTGCGCGCGCATAGAGCGCGGCGGTTTGATGCGGATTCTCGCCGTAGCGCAGATCGCGCACTTTGTCCAGCGCGAGCGAATGAAATTCTCCCTGATTGAGCCACGTGGCAATCGCGCCGTCATAAGCGGCAAGTTTGCGGAAGGCGATCGCACCGCACTTTTCTCCGAACTCGCTTGGCACTTGGCCGCCGCCCTTCTCGTATTCGCTCAAGAACTCTTCATATTGAGACGGATCAGTGAGCGCCACGACGTGCTGACGATTTTTCGCGGCGGCGCGCACCATCGAGGGTCCGCCGACGTCAATGCTTTCAGTAATCTCTTCGTTTGATTTTCCAGCCGCGACGGTCTTCTCAAAGGGATAAAAATTGACAATGAGCAGGTCAATGGGCACAAGTCCCAAGCGGCTCATATCTTCCAGATCGCCTGCGTGATCGCGGCGCGCGAGCAATCCGCCGTGAATACGAGGATGGAGCGTCTTGATGCGGCCTTCCATTGCTTCCGGATGGCCGGTGTGCTTTTCGACAGGCGTGACGGGCAGACCGGCGGCTTCGAGAGACTTGGCAGTTCCGCCGGAAGCAATCAGTTCAACATTTCTTTCTATGAGTTTTCCGGCAAGTTCAATCAGCCCCGTCTTATCGGAAACGCTAAGCAGGGCGCGGCGAATCTGTATCATGATCAGGTGTAGGTAGGATGACAACTTTGCGATTCTGAACGCGCACGCGACTTTGCGCGACAAGTCTTATCGCATTTGCATAGAGATGTAGTTCGATTTCATGAACGCGCTCGGCAAGCATTTCAGGCGTGTCATTGGGAGAGACAAGAACCGCTTGCTGCGCGAGTATCGGACCGTGATCGTACTCCTCGTCCACGAAGTGCACGGTGGCTCCCGAGAGGCGCGCGCCGTATTCGATCACGGCTTTGTGCACGTTCATACCGTACATTCCCTTTCCGCCGAAGGCGGGGAGCAGTGCGGGATGAATGTTCAACATACGATGTCGGAACTCGCGGACGACTTCCGGCGGAATCCACTCCAAGTATCCTGCCAGCGCGATGAAGTTACAGTGATGCTCGCGCAGCGCTTGCAGCAGCGCTTGGGCATGTTCGGCCGGCGACGCAAAATTTTTGCGCGCGATCACTGCGCTGGGAATCCCGAGTCTCTCAGCGCGGAGCAGCGCGTATGCCTTCGGGCTTGAGGAAACAACGAGCGCGGGAACGGCGGGAATGAATTCCGAGATCATCTTCTCGGCAAGATGCTCGAAGGTCGAGCCGTTGCCGGAGACAAAGAATGCGACGCGCAGGGTTTCAGAGGACGTCGTCATAAACGGAAGCGGCGTATCCGAGTGATAAGTTACTTGTTTCAAGGGAGAATCGAACAGGGGCGCCGACGGGTAACGTCATGCGAGTCGCGCCGTGACCATAGGGGAAACCCGCGATGATCGGATAGCGGGTTCCTCGAGTGGAGTCAAGGAGCGATCGCGTTAGCTGCTCTCGCGCGTCAGAATCGCTTTCATCCCATCCAAAATCGCCCACGACTAAGGCCGCAAGATTTCTCAGCATTCCGGCATTTCGCAGATGAAAGAGCAGGCGCTCGACGCGATAGGGCGCTTCACCGACGTCTTCAACGACGAGTATCACTCCTCGCGGATCAGGCATGTAGGGAGTTCCGAGCAGCGTCGTGATCATCGTGAGGTTTCCCGGAAGCAGCGGCGCGATGATCTCTGAAGCTCCGCCGCGCAGAATCTGAATCTTACTCTCTGCGAATCGGTCGAGCCAGTTATCGGGCGCATCTCCGGCAAGCATTTCAATTGCGAACGACGTCGTGTTATGCGAGAGCGCGCCGTCAAATTCGACGGCGAGCGGTCCACTGAAGGTCACGAAGCGATTCCGGTTCCAAAGAGCGAATTGCAGCGCGGTTAAGTCGCTGAAGCCAAGAAACGGCTTTTGTGCTTCAGCGATTTTCTCCCAATTTAACCATTCAAGAAGCCGCGAACTTCCCGTTCCACCGCGCGAGACGAATACCGCATCAATCGCCGGATCAGCAAACATGTTCTGCAATTCCACTGCGCGTATTTCGTCGGTTGCCGAAAGAAATCCGTCTTTGGAAAGCGCATTCGGGCTCAGGACAACCTCAAAGCCTCGCTCGCGCAATCGAATCGCCGCCGCTTCCATGCGCTCCGGTTTGACGGGTCCGGCGGGTGAGCAGATTCCAATTGTTGCTCCGGGAAGCAGTCGGCGAATCATCGGAACTCAGTAGCCAAGCTGCGGACCTTCAAGTGTGTAATCACCGAAACCGGTGTAGTCCACAAATACGAATCGGCGATTGAGATTGTGGTAATACCAGATCTCATAGGGGCGAGAACCGGATTCAAAGGGATGTCGTTCAATGTCCGTCGGTTCCCCGAAGATAATGTAGATTCGTCCGCGATCCGTTTCCCAGCCGGGGCGATGCGTCGCATAATGATCGTCGGCATATTGCACGCGGAAGTAGTACTCCTCCATCAGCTCATTGCGCGGAGTGTCGGGAGTCGGGTCGCGCCGCTTCCAGAACTCTCGGAAGAGCTGCTCGCGATCGAAAAGCGAAGCGCCTCTCAAGCGGCGATTCTCTTCCGCGCTGGCGATGTATTTCACCTGACGAATGGCCAGGCCGAGATCGGTAATCTGCGCGGGCAAGCCGGGAATGCTGACGGAGAACGCGATTTCGCGCTCCTCACGTCTGCCGTTGCCCACGGCCTCAAACACCAGGCTGTATTTTTGCACAACCAATTCGCTCATCTTCACGGCGTATTCCAGAAGCTGCACCGAGCGATCCGGTTGTATCTCAGAGCGATCTGTGAGTACAGTTGCGCCGTCTTCTCCGACCAATTTCCATGTGATTTCGATCGGGAGCAGACCGGCGCTAAAGAGTTCGATCCGAGCAGTCGCGGATTCCTCCCGATTGGAGAACGACTCTATAACGCGCGGAGTTTCCTGCTGAGCTTGTGCCGTGTCTTTAGCCGCCCAGT
Source organism: bacterium (assembly GCA_020846695.1). Taxonomy (GTDB): domain Bacteria; phylum Electryoneota; class RPQS01; order RPQS01; family RPQS01; genus JADLDM01. The sequence continues at coordinate 10,405 of JADLDM010000071.1, forward strand.
AGATGTCGGACACGGAAAGCAGTGTGTCCATATTGAGCGCGTTGAGTTCACCCGACCAGCGGAACTTG
>JADLDM010000072.1 GCA_020846695.1 bacterium
TATTGCTCTCGTTGAGAACTCCTTTGGTGACATGGACGGATTAGACAATCTCGATGTGCAGCTTGAGCAGTTCCTCTACGGTCCGGGTACTCCCGGTATTGGTCATTTTCTTTCGACATGCATAACAGATGCAGAGTATCTTTACATCTCCTATGAGGACGATTCGCCGCAACTGTTCACCGATTCCATAACGGTCTCGGTGCCGGTAAACAGCCAACCCGCTTATGTTCCGCAGACCTATTCCACTGAAATCTTTGGTTTGGCCATGTGGGGATCAGGAGTCTATCCCCAATCCCCAGCGATGACTTGGAATTATCTGACCGAGTCTCAACTGCACATCAATCTCGCGCCAAATCCGTCAGGCTCCGACGTGAATGACGATGACGTGGACGCAATTGACATTCGAGATAACACCTGTTCCGAATGGTATTTCTCACTTGATCACGAAGCGCACGGCTGTGTGGCGGGCATGAATCCGGGAGCCGTGTATCGCGCAACCAACGCAGGACCCGTTTTAATTGTTGATCCGCAAGTTCATCTCGGTTTGCCCCTCGGAACTGATGTGGAAGATTTTGAGTTCGTCTGGGTGGAGGGATTTCTCCCCCCAAACGCCTATACGACCGTAGCCCTCTTTTTCACGGTTGAGGAGGACGATCCCGCGACTGTTGCAATTGAATCGGGCTGGCTTAATCCGGAAATGATCTATTGGTCAATACTCGACGGAATGCCGCCGATGCCTGTTCTTCAAACCGGGCTCGAAAATCCAATTGACGGTTTGGCGGCATGGTCAATTCCCTTGATGGCGGCAAATGTCAATCCTTCGTGTACTGACGACTACGCGATTCCACTGAGCAGTCTGCCGACAACAATCTACAACTTCCTTGATGCGACCGACGACTGCCCGCTGTCTCCGCTCCCAGATCACATCGTCAAGGTCAATGTTCCGTACGCGGACAACTGGAGCTTCTCGATGTGCCGTACACAGGGCAATCCGAATTTCCGCATGTATTTGATGGACAACTGCTGCGGTGGGAATCAAATTGCCTTCAATGAAGATTTTTGCTGGGCGCTTCCGGCCATCTGCGCTTATCTACAGCAGGGTGATTACTATCTTGTCATCGAAGGGCCTTCCAACACACCGTATGCCCTGCGATTTGGCCCATGTTCTACGCAGGGATTGAACTGCACGCTATACGAGCCTTCAGAAACTGTGGACCTCGCGCACTTCATGGGCAATGATCCTGACGGCGGTTGCGATTTGTCTTGGCAAGGCTATAACGCAGTCTTCTCCGGATTCTACTGTGGAGTCACGCAATGCGGGAACCTCTTTAGGCTGACGGATCAGCTCAACGGCGTCACTTACGGTGATGTAGATTGGTTTCTATCGCCGTCGATCGGTCCGCAAGCTGTCAATATTTGCGCGACATCAAATCTCGATTTGCACATCACGCTCTACGAATTCCCGAACGGGCCATGCACGACCGGAGCCTTCGTGGCGAATTACGGCTACTACGGCGCAGGGCAGGAAATCTGTGTTCAGGACACGCTCTCTCCCAATCTCTACCTGCGTGTCACGCCGATTGACCTGACTACTATGCAGGATAGTGTTTTGTACAGCTATGAACTCTTTGTTGAGTGTACGGCAATGCCCTGTTTGCCGCCTGATCAGTTGGTGATTGCACGCACCATCGGTCAACCTAACAGCTACAATCTCACATTCAACGCTCCGCAAAGTGGGACTTACACCATTTACAAGACCACCAATCCGAATCAAAGCGGCCTTCCCCCTGCGCCGGGCTGGACTACGGCATGGCAGGTTACCACCCTCGCCGGCGCCGTTACTGTCACGCTTCCCAATCAATTCGATGCCTACGCGAACTATATCGTAAAGCATGTTTGCCCGTAAGCGATATTGCGACATCCCTGCTATGGACTTGACAGCAAGAATAAATCGCGGTATCTTTCGGCATGATACAACGATCAGAAAAGCTCTGCCGCGCCTTGGTCGGTATTCTCGCGCTCATTACTTTTCTCGGGTGCTCGCAGCCCTCAAAGACATCATCCTTGACGCAGGCATGGTTTGCGCACAAATCTTCCGTAGGCTTCATGAATCTCGAACGCATGGCGCTTGATCTGCGACCGGATTCGACCTATCGCTATTACACCAGACTTGCGCCAATTCCTCCCGCCGAAACAGGCAAAGAAATCGAGGAGACAGGCCGCTTCAATGTGCGGGGCGACACGCTCTTCTTCACAGTCGAACACGCGTCGAATCGCGACACAACTTACTACTACTCGCGCCAATTCCGAGTGCTTCCCGATACGTCTGAGTGGCCGTTCCGTATCAAGATGAAGCGTGGTACGACGGAATTCGAAATACACTTTCAAGCGCAGTGAACAGGCTTCTATTGAAAACAAAAACCCCGCGAGATTTCGCGGGGTTTCTTGTCTGAACAATAGCTTCTCGCTACAGCTTGTCATAGACGCGCTTCAGCTTCTCTTCGGCTTCCGCAGCGACGGGCTTCAAGGCATCGTTCTCAATGAAGAGAAACATGGCCTTTGGATCAATTATAGAGACGATGGAGCCGCTCTCATCGCCTTCCTGCACCACGACATTGCAGGGCAGCATCAAACCGATCTGCGGCTCCGCCTGCAAAGCTCTTGCCGCAAGATGCGGATTGCACGCGCCGAGTATCACGTACTTGCGGAACTCAAGATCAATCTTCTTCTTCATCGTGCCCTTGACGTCAATCTCGGTAAGCACGCCGAAGCCCTCTTCCTTTAAGAGTTCCGTCACGCGCGCGATTGCGCTCTCGTAATCAAGCTTCGGAAGCTCCTTTTCAAAACCGTACTTGATAGCAGACATCTTGCTTACCTTCTCGCTGCGTCGTAATTCTTCGCGACGGTTTCCCAGCAAAGATTCTTGATGAACGCATCAATATAGCCCGGGCGCGCCGCGCCAAAATCAATGAAGTATGCGTGCTCGTAAACATCCATCGCCATGATCGGCTTCATGTTCCAGCCAAGATACGAGTTCTGCGCGTCGCCGATCCAATTGATAAGTCGCTTGCCGTCTTCCCACCACACAAGCCACACCCAGCCGCGCGCCGCCATTCCCGAAGCTTTCAAATCGGCAATGTATTTGTCCACACTGCCAAAATCCTTCTCAATCTGCTTCTTCAAATCGCCCGCGAGGGCCGTGCCATTGGGCCAGAGATGCGAAAAATAGATTTCGTGATTCTGCATTCCGGCGATCGCAAAACTCAAATCAACTTTCAATCCGCGAATCTCGGAATAGACCTGATTCGCTCCCGTGCCGTCGTGAGCCGCGAGCTTCTCAAGCACTTCGTTCGTCTTGTTCACATAACCGTTGTAGAGCTTTAGATGCTCTTCTACGGTGCGCTTGGAAATTCCCTCCAGTTCAAGAATCTTCGGCCCGAAGTCCTTTGCCGTAAATGCCATTTCTGAAATCCTTATCCTCTAATGAATAACGTGACCGGCCCTTGCGGGCCGGGTGAATTAACAAAGACAATATAGCAGAAATTTCGAGAGTTTCAATTCTTGTGACAGTCGCACTCTGGGCCGCAGCATTCCTTGGACTTCACCGCGCGCAACTTGATCGAGGTCACGGCCTCCAACGCCTCATTGCGCAGTTCCGCTCCAATCTCCTCCAAGCCCACGTCGTAGCGCTGCTCGTGAACAATCTGAATCTCGTTGAACCCGGCTTCCACCGCCATGCCCAAATATTCATGCCTGAGTGACGCGCCCGAAACGCAACCGACGTAAGCCTCAACACTGTTCTTCAACTCGGGCGAGAGCGGACGAGTCAAGACCAGATCGGAAACCAGCATTCGGCCGCCGGGCTTCAGCACGCGAAACACTTCGGAGAACACCTTCGGCTTGTCCGTCGAAAGATTGATCACGCAATTGGAAATCACTAAGTCAACGGAGTTATCTTCAACCGGAAGCGCTTCAATCAAACCCTTGCGAAATTCGACATTGTTCAGTTCGAAGGCTTGCGCATTGTCCGTTGCGCGCGCGAGCATCTCATCCGTCATGTCCACACCGATCACGCGGCCTGATTGACCAACTTTCTTCGCCGCAAGAAAAGCATCAAAGCCCGCGCCGCTCCCCAAATCAAGCACAACTTCTCCCGCTTTCACTCCGGCATATTCGAGCGGGTTCCCGCAGCCCAATCCGAGATTTGCCCCGTCCGGCACCGCCGCCAATTCCTCGTCACTATAACCAATCGCATTCGCGATCTCTTCAACGTTGCTCGCGCCGCAACAACCCGTGGTGCCGCAACAGCCTGTTCCTTGCGCGGCCTGCGCGTAACGCTCGCGCACAATTTCTCTAATGTCCTGTTTTGTTTCCTGCATGTTTCTCTCCTTATAAAATCAGACGGCCGGAGGCCGCCACTCGTAATGTGCTATCTAACAACAACAATTGCCGATCACATCAAACAGCTCGCGAAAACGGTTCACGGCATGAGGATTCACGCAGTAGCAGATCTTCGGGCCGTCAATCTCTCCGCGAATCCACCCGGCTTCCTTCAATTTCTTCAAATGCTGCGACACGGTGGAAGGCGCCACGGGAAGCTGATCTACAATGTCCCCGACGATACATCCGGGGCTTGCGAGGAGGAATCGGAGGATTGCCACGCGGTGCGGGTGACCCAAAGCTCGCGCCAGCTTGGCCAAATCAAGATCGGCCAAGCGGCTGTCTGTTTCGTGAATAACGAACTGCGGGGCGGTTTGCATGCTAACCTCTTCGTGTTTCGTAAAATTACGAAACATAAACGATGAAGTCAAGTCCACTCCCATCCACCGACATAAAAGGTAAATGTAATTTGATTAAACACTTAAACAAAAACACCGAGAGAAGCACACTCCTCCTGCGTTTCATTCCTCCAAAATGCGGACTCAAGGGGTAGCCGTGAACCAGAATGGAGGCACTGCGATCGGGCACACGCTTCAAGCTTGGACAAGGGCTCCTCAAGAATAGTCACCCTATTCGAAATTGTCTGACCCGCAGACTCACCGAATCCGGGCAGACCTCCACCATTTCCTGCATGTTCTCGACCAGATTTTCACGCTCAAGACTGTAATCGCTGCATCTTCGTCTCGACGGAGACTCCGGCAACGGGTCACTTACGCGCAAGACCGCTATCACTGACCGTCTCGAAAAGCGAGACAAGTTCTTCGGAAGCAGTGGAAATGCTTGCATCCCCTGTAGACTGTGCGTAAATTATACATTGATCAAACATGTGAGTGTGACCCGATGTACCGTGTAATCCTCTTTTGTCTGCTGCTCCCGCTCCTCGCCGCCGCAGAACCCCCGCCGGTTAATCCTCCTCAGTCTCCCGCGGAATTTCATGAACAGGAAGCCGCGCGCTGGCAGCGTGTGTTTGAATGGCGCGAGCTGGAGGCCCTTGATGAAAGCGCCGCCGATTACGACGTCACGTATTACAAACTGACGCTTGACCTCCGCGACTTCGCAGGACAGAGCATAACGGCCTCAACTGAAATTCACGCGATAGCTCTGATCTCCGCCTTTCGTAACGTCGTGCTCAATTTCTGCGATACGTTGACGATTGACTCTGTGCGCGGTTCACTCGGACAAGTTCTGAGTTTCACGCGCGGCTCGCAAATTCTCACCGTTACTCTCGAACGCGACTACACTACCGGCGAAAATTTCAGCTTCACCGTTTATTATCGCGGGAGTCCCTGCGGAGACTCGGAGACCTTCGATTGGTGGAGCCGTTCCGTGTCGAACTATACCGTTCCCTCAATTGCCACGCTCTCCGAACCTTACGGCGCGCGCGATTGGTGGCCCTGCAAAGATGATCCGCACGACAAAGCGGACAGCGCGCGAATTGTCCTGACCGTAGCCGACACGCTGACCGCCACCTCAAACGGTCTGCTCGAAAGTGTGACTGTGGTTTCCCCGAGTTCGCATACCTTCACCTGGTTCGAAAAATATCCGATTGCGACCTACCTGATCTGCGTCTCAGCATCCAACTACACGATGTTCTCAGACTCCTACGTTGCTCAGGACGCTACGGTCATGCCGATAGATCACTATGTCTATCCCGAAACGCTCTCGGATGCGCTGATTGATCTCGACATCACACCCGACGCCATCGAATTCTTCGCGTCAATTTATGGCGAGTATCCCTTCCTCGAAGAGAAATACGGACACTCGATGTTCCGCTGGGGCGGCGCCATGGAGCATCAATGCAACACCTCCTACGGCTACTTCCTTGTGGACGGTACACATTACTACGACTGGATTCTCGTGCACGAACTCGGCCATCAGTGGTGGGGTGACATGGTCACGCTCGACACCTGGCCGGACATCTGGTTGAATGAAGGCTTCGCAAGTTACTCCGAAGCGCTTTGGTTTGAACACCTCGGCGGAGCGTCCGCTTTGCAGAGCTACATGACCTCGCGCCTGAATGTCAGCGATCCCTCCGGCCCAGTCTATGATCCGTCGGTTCTGTTTAGCAGCAACACAGTCTATCACAAAGGCGCATGGGTGCTGCATATCCTTCGCGGAGCCATTCGCAATGATTCGCTCTTCTTCCCGGGACTTCGCGAATACCGCGCACGACACGAGTACTCCAGCGCGACCACAATGGAGTTTCTCGACGCGATGTCGGATGTGGCCGGTTACGATGTTACACCCTACGTTTACAACTACCTCTACGAGACGAACCGTCCGACCTACCGACACTCTTATGGAACCGGATCCGTGGACGGCGTGCTCACAACCGGCGCGCGCTTGCGGCAGATACAGGCAACGCCGACCTCCGCATTTACAAATCGTGTGGACCTGCGATTCAACGGCGGCCAGACTGTCACCCAAACCGTGATCTGCGACTCCAAAAGACAAGAGTATCTCTTCCAAATGGGATATACTCCTTCTTCTGTGACCTTTGATCCAAGTGTCTGGATTCTGAAATCAGCAACAGCTGAACCGCTGCAAACCATCATTCTCAACCCATCACTTGAAGTGGGCATGGAGAACATTGCCTACGTGGATTCGCTCGTCGCAATCGGCGGAAACGGAAACTACTCGTGGAGCATTCTCTCCGGCACGCTTCCTTCAGGTCTGAACCTCTCATCCGACGGCGTCATCTCTGGAACACCGGATGGCCCGTCCTCGACGCCGCTCTCCATTCGGGTGCAGGACACCAACAATCAGGCCGACACCACGAACCTCGTGCTCACCATTCTTGCTTATCCCGACGCGCCGGATGATCTCACGATTGTCGCGCCGGGGGATGGCACCGTAATCCTGCAATGGAGTTCCGTTCCCAACGCAACGCTCTATGATCTCGAACGCGCAACGCTGCCCGATTTCTCCGACGCGGCATCCATCGGCGTCTCTTCCGACACCGTGCGCATTGACACCGCTCCCGCCGAAGACGTTTCGCGATTCTATCGCGTGACCTCGCTGCCGTAACCTAAATACAAAGAGCAGAAAAAGGCCGACCCGCGAGGATCGGCCTTTCTCATGAAGTCAAAGGGCTATCGCTTAAACGAATCTTCTGATCGAGTTTCCTTGGACGGATTGGGCGCACAAATATTTGCAGAGTCAACATATGCCGGTATCACCCGAGATCGCATTTCTTCAAGCTCTCGAACACTCACTTGCTTCTCGTTGACCGGAGAAACCAACGCTTCGGCATTCGGAGGTGTTTCAGATAATAGAGTTGGCGCCGATGCGGTCACAACGTAGAAATACGCTGATTGAGGATTGAGAACTGCCCCCGCGTCCGAATAAAATGTGTTCGAGGTCGTGGCAATCAAGTTCTGCGGCAAGAGCAGAATATCAGGTGAAATGTCGCGATAAACAGAATAGGTCACGCTGCTGCTCGCCGATACGGCAGACCAATCCAGAAACGCGTCGTCACCACTCCGTTGTATAGTCAACGATTCCGGTGCGCAAGTCGTGCCAAGAATCTCCAGTCTGTAAACTCCCGCATTGTCGGAAAATCCATGTACTATCAAGAAGTAGTCCGTGTTTGGCTCCGCAACAAACTGCACCATGCTTTGCAGTGAACCCTCGGGATTGCAGCCGATATTGTCATCGTTGCACGCAACTAAAGTCGTGCCGGGACAGGTGCCGTCCGTGCGCACCTCGATTCCGGTGTCGTAGTCGGAATAACAAAGTGACGCTAATACCTCCGTGCACGACTCCACGTTCAGGCGGTAAAAAACCTCGTTGCTCTCCGAACCGATGCAGTTCGCCCTGCTGTTCGTCGCGCAATTCGTGCTGCCTTGATCCTGATACGGGAGTGAAAGAACCGAAGTCGCGCCCACGCAGTCATCGTTCGTCTGCAAACCGCCCAATGTCCCGGACAACTGGAACTGGTAAGCGCCTGCTCCGCTCCCATAACCGTGAACCAGGAAGTAATACGTCTCCCCCTCCGTTGACGGAAATTCGAGAAAACTCTGCAAGCCGCAATCATCATCGCTGCAACCCACTTGCACCGAACCCGGGCAACTCCCGCCGCGCCTTACCTCAAGCTGCGTGTCGAAGCTCGATCCGCACAATGACGCCGAAAGCGTTTGGCAACTGATGGACTGATAGCGGTACACAACGTCCCGCGACAAACTTGAACCACACTTGTCCCAGTCACTGTCCGCGCAATACGTATTTCCGAAATCACTGTAAGGAAGCGAGAGAATGTATGTGCCCGGACAGGTATCATTCCCCGCAACGTACGGAGTCCCGGTAACCTCCACGGTCGCATTCCCCCGCGCATTGCCGTAGCCGTGAACGATGATGTAGTAATTCTCATGCGCCGTCGCCGCAAACTGTGCCTGACTACGCGTCCCGCAATAGTCGTCGTTACAGGCAACCGAAGCGCTGCCGGGACATGCCCCGCCCATCCGCACTTCGAGTCCTGTGTCGAAATTCGCGTCACATAGGGAAACTGTCACCGAGTAACACGACGACAAGTTCATCGTGTAAAAAACATCCGCCGAACTGCTGTTCACACAGTTCGCACGATTATTCACCGCTGAACAGGTGCTGGCGTAGTCCGTAAAGGGAAGAGCGCTGATCTGAGTGCCCGGACAAGTCTCATTGGGGGGAGGAAGCACCAACGGTGTGCCGGTCACGCTGACAACCACTGCACCGGAGTAGGTCAAGTAGCCGTGTACGATAATGTAATAGTCCGTACCTCCGGCGGCAACGAAATCCACTGTGCTCTGACGATTGTTGGCTCCGCAGCCGTCATCGCCGCATTCGACCTGTGTTGTGCCTGGGCAGACGTCGCCCGTTCGAATCTCCAGCCCCGAATCGTAGCTGCTGTCGAGAGGAAGCCCGCAAAGACTAACGGTGACCAAATGAGGACAGGGCAAGCGCAGCGTGTAAACGATGTCCGGAGAGGTTGTTCCCGCGCAATTGGGATAGTTGTTGTCGGCAGTCGCCGTGGATGTCTGGTGTGTGTATGGCAGCTCTGTGATCGAATAGCCAGGGCAGGTATCGTTCAGCGGCCGGCTCAAAATGCCCCTCCATACACACGCGTCTGAAATATGAACCGAATACCGCCCGTTGTAAAGCATCTGGTCCGCCTCAATCAACGCAAGCGCGGCCATCGGCATCGTGGACCCCGACGAGATAAGATATTGATGCTCCAAGCTGATCTTGTTCATGATTGCCCGATCATTGATCTGCACCTCTGCAACGTAGAGAGCCTGACTCCAAATCTTCCCCGAATAGTGAGGGTCGGGATCACCTGCGTCCTCGGGATAGTGTAATCCTTCTAGCAATGTCCGCCCTGCAAAACAAGTCTTGAGCCCCCAACCCGCGAATAAACTGGAATGATACGTCGCAATGCTGCGCCCATACGATCCCGCCCAGTAGTCGCCCCATCCTTCGCCCATCGCGTTCTCATCACCACTTCCTCCCCACCACGGCATGATCGAATGATTGATGGCATGACCGTACTCGTGCCAAATTACCTCAGCGTCCTCGGCGGCATCCACCGCCGGATCTCCGTCACCAAACGTCAGGTAACCACCGTCCGGCCCGCTCGAATGATGGTGTGCATTGCAATCGTAATCCTCCGCGTGCGCGTCATACTCAAATTGAGTGTTCACTACATTTGTGAATCCCAGAGACTGAATCCAGCGCTGACTCTTGTCAATGTGGTAATAACACATCACCTCTTCAAAATACTCGTTGTCGCGAGTATAGTCGAAGTTCGTGTTGTTCACTTGCAGAACCGGAGTTATGTTCGGAAGCTCGTAATCCATGCTCCTTGCATACGGACCTGCCAAAGAGAAGAAATGGTTGCCATACAGCACAAGATCCGAGATGTCGTAGAGCGTAACCGGGACGCGCCACGAACTAAGCCACACGTTGTTCTCGTCATTGTCGTCTACCAGAAAGTCCGAACCGTACGGCATCCCCGAAGTCGTCAACGGGTCAGGATCAAAAACTTGACCCGTTCCGTCCATGCCCATCGCTCTATCGCGAACACGCCGAATCTCCCCAGTCCGAGCATCCACAAGCACCTGCCAATCGCCGTATGGATCCGTGTGGTTTCCCCAATATTGCCAGCAGAGAGCAAAGTCGCGGTTGTCGCCGGCCCAAACCATGAGTTCCATATCCGCTTCATAGACCAGCTTCCCCTTCGGCGAGATGTAATCTACGGCAATCTGCTTCGCGCTTTCCTTATCCAATATCGTGGAAGTTTCCACGTGCTCCTTGAAAGTGTAGAGTCCGTTTGCGAAAAAACGTGCGAACATCGCATGGTCGAAAGTCACCACAAGATTTCCCGGGTAAACGGAAATGCCGCCGATGTGACGATCAAACGTTACATGAAGTCCGCCGGGTGACGAAACCGAGCGGATGATCTTCAGGTTTTCTTTGGTAGGCTCGACGCCAACCCAGTCCGCGTGTCTCTTCAGAAATTCCCAGGCCGCCTCGTCCGCACTACCCTGAAACGGGCCTTCGTGAAGCGAGCCGACTGCTTGAATCCGACCGTCCCGTGAATCAACGATGACCGATGGTTCCAAAAATTGACTGAAGCCAACAGCGTCGCAATACGTCGCCGGTGTTTCTAAGTGTCGTCCGCCGATTGGTGACGCCCATGCAGCTCCGCCAAAACCGGAAATCAGCGCCACCACAACAACCATCACCATGCAGATAAATCGTACATTTGCTTTCATGCGCAACACCATAACATCCTTTGTTTGATATGAAGACCCTTTAATCCACAAAATACAGAGAATTTGCTTGCATTCAAAGCGAATCTGTCGCTTTTCAAAGCAAATTCAAGCAAGTATTACAGGCCCAGAACCAGGCAAAATATCAAGTCAACAAGCACTTAGAGGACTCCTCCGAAAAAGCAAGAGGCAACTGACGCAAAACAACACGGGGCGCCATGAATTCATGACGCCCCGTGATCCTGTTACGAACGAACTTACTTACATGCTATCGGAGTGCAAATCAATTCCGAGATCTTTTGCCTTCTTCCACAGCGTGGTGCGATCAATCCTCAACATGCGCGCCGCCTTGATCACGTGACCGCCCGCTGCAAGCATCGCGTTCTCGATGAACTGCTTCTCAAAAGCGCGCACCGCGTCTTTCAACGGCCCCGGAGCCATCATCGCCTCCGATGAAACCAACTCATTGCCGCTCTGCGACGGCGCGTGACGACCCACAACCGGATTCACCGGAGGATGAAAGCCAGAATACTCCGTCGAGGTGTGCGCCTGATTTAAGAACTGCAGAGTCGAAGAGCTGATCGTCGTGGTCGTAGTCGCTAAGATCGCGCGCTCGATCACATTCTCAAGCTCACGCACATTCCCCGGCCACGGATGCGATAACAAGAGGCCCATCGCATCATCCGTGATCGTGTAGGTTCCCTTGTGCAATCTGCTTCCGATCTTGTCCAGGAAATGCGCGCACAAGAGCGGAATATCCTCCTTGCGATCGCGCAAGGGCGGAATCGTGATCGGAACAACGTTCAACCGATAGTAAAGATCCATGCGGAAACGGCTCTCCTGAATCATCCGCTCCAAATCGCGGTTTGTCGCCGTCACCACGCGAATATTCACCGGGATTTTTCGATTGCTCCCCAGCCTTTCAATCTCGCGATCCTGAAGAACATTCAACAGCTTCACCTGAGTCGAAAGCGACAGCTCGCCGATTTCGTCCAGGAAAATCGTTCCGCCGTTCGCCTGCTCAAACTTTCCGATACGCGTCTGCTTCGCATCCGTGAACGCGCCCTTTTCGTGCCCGAACAACTCGGATTCGAGTAGCGTTTCCGGCAGCGCCGCGCAATTTACTTTCACAAACGGCTTGTCCGAACGCGGTCCCTCATAGTGAAGCGCGCGCGCCACCAATTCCTTTCCCGCGCCCGTCTCCGAACGAATCAGAACCGTCGAATCAACCGCACTCACCTCGCGTATCACGTCGAATACGCGATGCATGGAAGCCGAGCGTCCCACAAGGCCCCCAAGCTTATGATCCCCGCCGAGCCTGCGCTTCAGTTTTTCAACTTCACCCGTCAAGCGAAGCTGCGATAACGCGGCTTCCACCGTGCGGGCCAATAAGCGCGGCTCCATCGGCTGCGCAACATACGTCGTCGCGCCGTTCTCCATTGCCTCAACGATCCGCTCAGAATTGTCATTCTCTGAGTAGATCACAACCGGCAAGCGCAAGTGGCGACTGCGTATGTCGCCCACCAGCGAAACTCCCGATTGACTCTTCAAATCCACATCACACAGCACCACGTCAACCGCTTCCGTCTCAAGTCTGTTCAAGACGTTCGACGGATTGGTCTCGGTCAATACGCGATAACTGCCCTCGCCCTTCAAAGAACGCGATACGTTCTCAAGCGCGGAGGCTTTCTCATCCACAATCAATAGTGTCGGTTCCGGCATATTCCGGGTCTCCCATTGCCAGTGTCCATTCGTTAGCACCCTCAGAACATCCATTCCCTCGGCAAAAACAGGGCCGAGCTGATACATCGCAACCTCCTTGTTCATCCTTTTCAACGGCGGGAAATACCCGTCTCTTACTACACTATCCTCCCGTTTTTATTAGGGTAGGTTCATAATCTTGTCATAACAAAGTGCAACGCATCCTCCAAAAAAGCAAGACTTCTGACCCCACTCGTGGAAACTTATCCACACCCCCCATTCTCCCCAAAATTTGACTATTCCCCCCACGGAGGGTATATTCTAATTCCGAAATTTCTATGATGTTTACACTCCGCAACAGCCCAAGCTAACCCCTCAAACCCTATAACAACATGAACTTCTACACCGGTCTCTGGGTCGCACTCGTCACCCCATTCAAAAACGGGCAAATTGACGAGCCTGCCCTGCAAAATATGGTCACCGAATTGGTCGCCAAAGGTGTCAATGGATTTGTCCCGTTGGGCACCACCGGAGAGGCTGCCACACTTTCAAGAGAGGAACGCCTCCGAGTAATTCAACTTGTCATCGAGGCCGCGAAGGGAGTTCCCGTGGTTCCCGGTTGTGGCTCCAACTCTACCGCTCAAACTATCGAGCTGATCAAGGAGACTGAGGCCCTGAAAGTGCGCGGTGCGATGGTCATTACGCCCTACTACAACAAGCCGACGCAGGAAGGGCTTTACCAGCACTTCGCCGCCGTAGCCAAGAGCACAAAGCTGCCCTTGATGATGTACAATGTCCCGGGCCGCACCAGCGTGAACATGTTGCCGGAGACCGTCGAGCGGCTTGCCTCCATTGAGAATATTGCCTCAATAAAAGAGGCATCGGGCAATTTGGAGCAAATCAGTGAAGTCTGCGCACGTGTCGAGGGCCGAATGACCGTGCTCTCCGGCGATGACTCTCTTACTCTGCCGGTCTTGGCTGTTGGTGGCTCTGGAATTGTCTCGGTGGCTGGACACATCTGCCCCGATCTGCTCTATGGAATGCTGCAAGCGTGGAGCCGAGGCGATATTCCGGCCGCGCAGATGCTCCACCATACGCTCGCGCCGATTGCCAAAGCGATGGTTCTCGAGACCACTCCCACGCCGGTCAAATTCGCGCTTTCCGAACTCGGCAAGATAAAGAATGAA
>JADLDM010000073.1 GCA_020846695.1 bacterium
CATTTCGACGATCTGCGGATGAGGAACATAGAGTTCAAGAGTTGTCACGGCATTGAACGGATTCGGCCGAACCCACAGCGTGACTTCACTCGGCAGTGGTGCGCGGGGCTCAGGGCTTGTCGAATTCCAGAACAGCGTGTCCGTGTACCACGGAATGAAATCCACTCGATCACTGACCGTGTCGCCAAGTCCAGCGTTGTTCCATATCGGGTGATATGGTCCGGTAGAATCACCCCAGTAGTTGAGTTCCGCCATCAAGTACTCGAAGTCGTTATTCTCGACGGCATTGCCATTGCCTTGAAAAATATTCTCAGTGAGCACGTGATGTTGTGCGCTATCCATGACAAGAGCCACAACTCCCTCTGGCGGCGAAATCCACTCAAAGATGTTTCTCCTAATCTCCACCGAGCAGACCTCGCAGACACTGTACACTCCTTTCACTCCGAGGGTTTCGCCTTCACGGATTCCCCTCGTATGATGTATGCGGTTTCCTGTCAGAATTACACGTGCGCTTGCATCCGCATTCCCGTCGTCATCAATTCCGATTGCTGTGGACTGAACTCGATCCACGGAATTCCGGGTAACTTCATTCTCCATGAAGACAGCAGGCGATCCGCTGGAGACGGCGATACTTGCAATCTGTCCCGAATCCTCTATGTCTGCGAAGATGTTATTCCGTACTGTGTCGCCGCCGGTCCGCGAATATACATCGAGCGCCACGCCGACACGTCCAGGTCCCAAGACGTTGTTGCGGAGAACGTTGTTACCACCGAACGAGAACAACCAAGCATTCGCCACCCCCGAAAACTGACAGTACTCAACTACTGAGGAGTCCCGAACTGCTATCACCCCGGAACTCACTCCTTCCACGATGCAGTTCCGCACAGTCGAGCGGCGTCGCGACATCGAGCATCCCGCAGTCATGTTGACGAAGTGACATGATTCCAAGTCCACACTCGCCCACACCTGACTGGAACGGGGCCAGACCCCCAAAAACACCGAATCAAATCTGCAATAGTCCAGCGACAATCGCTCGCTCGTCTCATATAATATGCCGCCTATCGCATCGCTTTCGCGCGGATACATTGCCGCCCCGTTTCTAAATGCGAAGTAGGAAATATCCATGCTGCCGCCTTGCGGAACTGAAAGACATGCGAGAGAATCGCACCCCGGCAACCCTGCAGGATCAAGCAACGGTGTTGCCAAACTATCTCCGCTAAGGACTGTGTCACCCGTGAGCTTTATGAAGAACGGAGGAGCATAGAGGGCTTCCTGAAATATTCCCGGCGCGACCAACACTTCATCTTCAGGTTGCGCTGCATCGAATGCCGCTTGAATGGTCGGCCAATCGTTCGGAACGCGCAGAATCTCCCCATAAGCGCGCACAGCAACCACGAGCAACAGACTTGCAACTGTTACTCTTCCTACCAAGCTGAGCATGATGCGCCTGGTCCGCTTACTCTCGCCTTGGCAACACAATATGTATTGCACGGTGTGCAGCTCTCGGTTTCGAAGGAGCATCTCTTCATCGAGACTTCGAGCCTGTAGGCGACCCCCTGCGACAGACCAACGGTTGTTGACGGATCGCACCGACTCTCGCAGGTGAACCCTCCCCCATCTAGAGTTGCCGTGCATGCCCCCACGACATAACCGTCGCTCACTCGAACGACTCGCGAGCATGTAATACAAATGTGGCACGCTTCAGGCTCTGTGCACTGCGTCTTACACAGAAACAAATAGTTTGCTGTACAAGGCGCCGTGAATTCAACAGTCTCTGCGCCTCCAAAATCAGCGCAATTCGTCTGATTGGAACAGCTGTTGTCCGTTACGGTCCAACACTGCCCACACGATGGCCCATCTCCCTGCGCCAAAACCAAGCCCACCACTCCCAGAAACGCGATGATTCCTAACGATAGCCGATTCATCTTCCGCCTCCCTCTTGATTTCAGTGAACATTCCTTGCGGGACTTTCTCAAGACCTTGGGAGAAGATTGCAAAAAAAAGAGACGTTGTCAAGGAACCGTAAGAAGAATAGAGTTGTCATCTTTCAACCTCTCCCGAACTGTGCGTGACTTAGTCACCCTGCGGCCTCCTGGCGGACTTCTGCGCTGGCGTCGTGGCATGACATTTCATTTCGTTTTCGTCTCGCCGTCTCTCCCGGAATTCGCGTCAGCGCCCATGCTGCGTGACGGCGCACGAGCACGCTTTCATGTTTGAGCAGAGGCTCCAAAGCGACAAGCGCCTCCTCCCTTCTCCAATTCCCAATCGCAATAGCGACATTTCTTAAGAATCCTTCATAGCGTGCGCGCATGACGGGCGTGCCCACGAATCTCGTCTTAAACTCAGATTCACTCAATTTCGCAAGCGTATCAAGTTTCGGTGCGGAGCGCTCGATCTGCGCATCATGAATCTTGTCGTGACTCTCGTTCGCGGCTTTGTTCACCCACGGACAGCACTCCTGGCAGTCATCGCAGCCGAAGACATGATTGCCGATTTTTTCGCGCAATTCCCGTTCAATCACTCCGCGAAACTCAATCGTGAGATAGGAGATACATCGCGTCGAGTCTAAGACATGAGCACTTGGTAGAGCGTGAGTCGGGCAGACTTCCAAACATCTCGTGCATGATCCGCACGACGGCATTGGCTTTGTATTTTCGACCGGAATATCGAGCGTCGTGAAGATTTCCGCCAAGAAGAATTTTGACCCCATGCGCGGGTGAATCAGCAGCGTGTTCTTGCCGATGAATCCCAACCTCGCTGTTTCCCCGAAATCTCTCTCCAAGACCGGCCCGCTGTCCACAAAACTCTTCCATGTGACTCCACTTGCGAACTGTTCGAGAAATTCTCCGAGCGCTTGGAGTTTTGTGGCGAGCGCATCGTGATAATCATGCTGCCATGCATAGGATGCGATGACTCCGCGTGACGGATCAGCGCGCAGTTCTTCCGGCAATCTTCCCGCGAAATAGGATTTTCCGAGCGAAATTACGGTCTTCACACCCGGCAATACGAGTTCCGGATTACGCCGCTTCGCCTCCGTGCGGTTCAAATAGGTCATCGTCCCTGCCTTCCCCTCACGCAGCCAGTCTGAGAAGAGTTCGCCTCGCGCGGGCGGCAGCGCACGGGCGAAACCGCACAGATCAAAGCCCAGTGCCTGCGCTTTCAGGCGTAGCGCGGAGGCAATATCAAGGGGTGAAGACGGGACTTGCAAGTTGGGCGAAAATCCGCTAATTTTGTCTGTTACAACCAAACAGGACAGAATGGGCAAACCGGACTGGATAACCGCCGCGCGTGAACTTCCCCGCGGCCTGCGCTACTACGATCTTATCGCGGGGCTGTTTGTCGCCGTGCTCCTGATCTCGAATGTTGCGGCAACCAAGCTCGTCGGTTTCGGCGCGTTTGCCTTCGACGGCGGCACCTTTCTCTTTCCGTTGAGCTATATCTTCGGCGATATTCTCACCGAAGTGTACGGATTCGCTCGAGCGCGGAGAGTGATTTGGCTCGGGTTTTTCGCCAATGCGCTTGCAGCTTTGACGTTTGCTCTGGTCGGAATGATGCCCGCCGCCGATGTCTGGCCGCATCAGGAAGCCTTCATTGCAATTCTCGGCTTTGTCCCGCGCATTGTGCTCGCGTCGCTGATCGCGTATCTCTGTGGCGAATTTGTCAATTCGATCTTGCTTGCAAAACTGAAGATCGTGACGGCTGGAAGAAAGCTCTGGACACGCACGATCAGCTCCACGCTCGTCGGTCAAGCAGTTGACACGGGGCTTTTCGTGATGATCGCCTTCTGGGGCGTGGTTCCCGCAGCGGATCTCTGGCTCATGATGGTCTTCAACTATGTCTTCAAGTGCTCGGTGGAAATCTTGATGACGCCTCTCACCTACGCGGCCGTCGGCTACCTGAAGCGCCACGAGCAGGTGGATATTTTCGATTACGGCACGTCCTTCAATCCCTTCCGTGCCTCCGGCGCAACCAACCCCTGAACCTCGGATGAATTTACGAGTGGATTTCCAAGAATGCAAGAGCTGCGCGAATCATGAGTAACGAGCGCGTGATGGGCTTCTGGGATCATCTGGATGAACTGCGCAAACGCATCTTGCGCAGTTTGCTCTTTCTGGTGGCGGGCGCCGTCGGCGGATTCCTGCTTGCGGATCGCGCGCGTGATTTCCTGATGGAGCCGTTCCACCAGTCCGTGAAGGGCACGCTCTCTCTGCTCTCGCCTTCGGACGGTTTTGTGATTGAGATCAAGATTGCGCTGCTCTTGGGCACATTGATCGCCTCGCCCTTTATCGCGTGGCAGCTATACGGCTTCATCGGCCCCGCGCTCAGATCTAAAGAGAAGAAGTGGCTTTTCCCGATTGCGATGATCGCGACGCTGCTGTTTTGGGGCGGAGTCGTGTTCGCGTGGCAGATTCTTCCCGCCGCGCTGGAGTTTCTCGGATCGTTCGCCGAGATGGGGATTCAAAATTTATGGTCGCTCAGAAGCTACATCAGTCTGGTGCTCTTTCTGGTGATTGCCTTCGGCGTGATCTTTCAGCTTCCGCTCTTGATGGGCGTTCTGATGGCGACCGGATTGGTGAAGTCGGAATTTTTCCGCAAGAACCGCCGCTACGCAATCGTAATTATCTTCATTCTTTCCGCGCTCGCCACTCCGACGACCGACATGCTGACAATGATGCTGATGGTCATGCCGATGATTGTGCTCTATGAAGTGGCGATCATCGTCGGACGCATTATCGAGAGGAAGCGCACGGCTGCATGAGCGGAAAGCTTTGTCCCAAGATTATTCTCGAAGGCACGCGCCTGACGCACAAGACGGATCTCGCGTTCGCGTTGAATGAACACCCGCGCATCGTCGGTCCGCGCAAGTATCGCTATCATTCGCCGGTGGTGTCTGGCGAGTGGTGCGCGTTCACAAATTTTCCATGGGGCCGCGGTCTGATAAACTTTGCCCCTGAGGAAGAAGCCCGCGCGATGGAGACCTTTGCAACGTGGGCACGGCTTTGGGAGCTTGAATGCTACTATTCATGGATTGTGGATCGGCTTCATCTTTCCACCATCATGCATCAGAAGCTCTATTGCGGACGCGACTACGAATTCGCTTGGCTTGAAGAGCGGCTGCTTCCCTTGGGCTTTCGTCACATTCTCTGCACGCGCGAAGTTGACTCGTTTGAATCAGCGCGAGCCGCAAGAGTAAAAGTGTCAGGTAAACCCTCTCAGTATGATGATTTGAGTATCTTCCTCCGCGAACAGGAACTGCTTCGCGAGCTTGCACAGAAGTCTCTGCTTCCTTTTCTTGAGGTGGATGTTTCCGACGGTAACATCCCGCGCATTTGCGACGTTATCGCCGATTGGCTTGAGACTACCGGCGGTTTGTATATGGTTTGAATTAGTCCCCCTGCTTGCGCGGGGACCATAGGGGGGTGTCCTCTGAAACAAAGTCGGGCCACGCAATTGCGTGGCCCGCTTCATAAAGGGGCGGTGCGCCGGGAGGGCGACCGGCGCACCTGGGCAAGGTGACCACCTCCGAGGAGATGGTCAGGGCAACTATTTCATCAAGATCAAGCGTCTTACATCCGTGAACTCTTCGCTCCTCATCTGCACAAAGTATGTTCCGCTTGCAAAGTTCGTCGCGTTCCATTGCGCATGTAAATAGCCTGCGCGTCTGCGGCCTTCTTCAAGCGTCATCACCTCACGTCCAAGCAAATCGAATACGACCACCTTCACGTCCGCATCTTTCGGCAGCGCGAACGGAATCGTCACCTGGGCGTTAAACGGATTCGGATAGGGCGCGCCCAACGCGATTTCATTCGGCAATTCCGCATCGCGCGGATCAATTGCGGATCCGGTGGTGATGCGGAAGGATGCATCGGAAATATCGTGAATGCTCGTATCCCCTTCCGCCGTAATCACGATGTAGCAGCTATCGGAAGCCGGGCCGGTTACGACCCACTCTTCGTCGCCGTCATTTTCGGTGGACAGGAATAGCGTGTCGAGACGATTCACCGGTGCGCCGCGCCACAATCCGATGGAGACTCCCGCAGGCAAGCCTTCGCCGCTCCATCGGATGCGGATCAGCGTCGTCGGGTCGAGCGCTTCGCCGCCGTTCGGTTCGATTACCGCAATATGCGGCGCGCGAATCGCGATCGGAATATCGGTCGTGTCGAAGACGGCGTGATTCCCGGAAAGTCTTACGCGAATCGCGGCAAGGTCGCTCTCCGGCCCATCAACTGTCCAGAGGAACGAGTCACTCAGTGACGTTGCGAGCGGCAGCCAATTTTCTTCCGCGCGATCGCCATAGTTCACGTCCACACTGACGTCGCCGCTTGCATGATGCCGCGTCCAGTGTATCCAGCGCTGCTCACCAATGTACCACACGTCGTCGTTATTCGTGATGCTCAGCGACGGAGCAATCAGTTCACGCGCCACACTCGTCACACTGACCGACCCATGCGCAATCGAGGTGATACGGAATCGCAAACTCGCGGTCTCGCTTGCAGGCAGGAGATAAGAATACGTCGTCTCTTCGACTGATTCCGCAACTGTGGACCAGGTCTGATTCTCCGCATCGAAGGAGACTTCAAGTCGCACCGGCGCAGCTTGATCTATTGCAGACCACGCGAGTTCAATCGTTTGTCCTGCCGTGTCAATACCGCTCTCGGTCGGATAGGTCCACAGAAGCTCGGGCACGTGCAGAGTGATCGCGTCGCTTGTATCCGCGAACTGAGGAGCATTTTGTGCGCGCACAATCAGCTGAAGTCCGCCGCGCTCTCCGACCACGTTCCACTCGAATTCACTCTCCGTGACGCCGCTTGCAATAACGCTTTCTCCGGACTCATCGAGCGCCACAATTTCATAAGGCCCATCAACGCCGTCGCTGTTCCAGTTTAACGCTACCGACTCGTCAACGAAAATGTCGGCGGGAAGCGCGGAGAAAGACAGACTCGGCACGCGCAATTCAAACGGCGCACTCTCCTCTATCAGTTCATCATCGCCTTCCACCCACACACGGAAGAGCGCACTCGATGCGTTCACACCTCCGATTGTCCAATCCAATGTGCCGGGAACGGCAAGCTGTGAAATCGTTTCGACATTTCCGTCTCTGACAATTGCAAGCGAAGCTTCACTCACGTGATCGCCCACGACCTCAAAGCTCACCTGCTCGCCGATGTACATGACCGGATTCAGAGGCGACACTGCAAGACTTAAGCTCGGACGATAGATACTCAGCGCAGCGTCCAGTGTGTCGGCGAATTGTGGTTCCAGTTCACTGCGAATTCTCAAGCGCACGTTATCGCTTGCTTCTCCGCTCACGGCCCACTCAAAGCTTGTCTCGGTTCCGCGATCTATTTCTTCCCACGGACCCGTGAGACCGTGGCGCGAGAGTTCAAGAATTGCGTCTCCGATCAATTCGTGCGAAGTCCACGAGAATATGACGTGGTGATCGAGTCGCATCTCGGTTGACGCCGGTGCATTCAGTGTCACATGAGGCGAGACGATTCTCAGGTTTGCAACCGTATCGGCGACATCCGGTCTTGAGACGGAGCGCGCGATGAGTGATGCGCCGTTGGTTTCGGCACCGCTTGGCGTGAAAACAAGTGAGTCATTTGCGCTCGACCCGACACTCACGAATCCCGCTCCGCTATTCAGAAGGAGTTCAACATTCGCGCCGAGATGTTCGCGCGACCATCGAAGAGTGTGCGCCACTCCGTTGACCAATCGAGCGCCGTTCTCATGCGAGGTAATCTGAAGATTCGGTTGATAAGGCCCCACTACGAGCACACTGTCCGCACGTGAAGGAGTCTCAGCGGAGCGAACGACAAGCCATGAACTCGGCGCCGCCGCGCCTGTGCATATCCACGCAATCGAATCCGCTGTGGTTGAAGGAGCGATTACCGTGCTTGATCCGCCGACACGATTGAGTGCGACGCTCACCTCCCCGCTCCATCCGATTCTCTGCCAGTGAATCACCGACAGATCTCCCAACACGAGCTCGCTTCCGCTTTCCGGCGAAGTGAGATCAATCGTCGGAACAATCAGCGTGAAATTGTTGTCGCCCAAGTCGCTCCACGAGCCGTTCACGCTCGATGTGACGCGCACTCTTGCCGTTGCGGATGCAACTCCGTTCGCAGTCCAAACCAGACTGTCCGCGTTCACGTTTGCAGCAATCGTCGTCCACCCGCCGGACGGATAGTTATTGCTGAAATCAACATTTACCGAGCCGGGATGATCATCGCGATTCCAACTCAGCGTATGAGGCGCTCCGAGTGAGAGAGTCTCTCCGTTCTGCGGATACGTAACTTGCACAGAGGGCTGCGCGAGTACAAAAGCCGAAGAAACCGCGTTCACGTTGGGCTGCAAGTCACTCTGGATTTTCAGGCGAGCCTGCGCCGCCGTCGCGCCTACGGGAGTCCACGCGAAGCTCGTCGTCGCGAGTCCTGAGGCAATCACTTCAGGGTAGCTCGCGCCGTTATCTCGCGAAAGATACAAACTGACCGTGCCGCTCAAATTGTTGCTCTGCCACGTCACGTTTGTCGGGAATCCAATCGGCACGCGCTCAGTGAGAGTTCCCGCAAACGCGAGCGCGGGAATGATAATCGAAAGCGGCGTGTCACAAATATCGGCGAGATTCTCATCAATCGCGGAGATCGCTCTCACGCGGGCATTCGTCGTTGCCGTTCCGCTCACCGTCCATGCGAATTGCGATCCGCTGACGGACGACGCGAGCCGCTCCCATGCTCCAGACGGATAGTTGCGATTCAACTCAACGTGAGCGGGATCGCTGACTGCGGCGCGCTGCCACTGGATATTGACGCTCTGTCCTGTGATCCACTGCTCACCTCCGCTGGGCGCGACGAGCGTAAGCAGCGGATTGGCCATCACGAACACGGTGTCGCCGTCTTCTTCTACCAAGACGCCTGATGACGATCTCAACACAAATCTGGTATTCGGAGTGATCGGCGGCGTGACCGTCCAGTGAATCGAATCACCGCTTACGTCTTGTCTGAGGAATTCCGCATCCGCGACGGGGCTTCCACGATCCACCATTACGTCAATCGGATCCGATACGTGAGTGCGCGTCCATGCGATAACAATTTCGCGCCCGACGGCGATCGTATCGCCGGGCTCCGGAGACGTCAGATCGAGATCGGGAATCACGATGCTGTTATCGAAGGCGGTCGCGCCCTGCACCCAGGTCTTGTTGACGAGTGAGATGCGGAAACGCGCATCGGAAGTTGCCGGAGCAGTCACTAACCAATTGAAGATCGCTTCGTCACTTTGACCGATCTCACTCCACGGGCCGTTTACTCCATCGCGCGAAAGTTCAATCTTCACCGTTCCGGGAGCAAAACTTCTCGACCACGCAATGGTTGTCGTTCCGCCGGCCACGTAGGTTTGCGCACTCGTAGGTGAAGTAATTGCGAGCGCGGGATTTCCGATTGGGCACGGGCCTGCGGAATCGCCGAGCGCGGTGTTCACGGTCGAGATTACGCGGAATCGCGCATTGTTCGACGTCGCGCCGCTCGCAACCCATGCAAACGTATCCACTGCAACATTTGATGCGAGAATTTCCCACTGCCCCGAGGGATAGTTGCGCTTCAAGTAAACGGTGACTCCTGGATTCAAACCGACTCTTCTCCACTCAAATCGCACGGTGTCACCTACGGCGACGGAATCTCCATCGCCGGGCTTCAGCAGCACAAGAGAGTTCGGCAGAATCGCAAAATTCTCG
>JADLDM010000074.1 GCA_020846695.1 bacterium
CCCACGGGTCAGGATCAACCTGCTTAATACCGAGGGAAATCTTGCGGCCTTCCTTGTCAATGTTTAGGATGATCACGTCAATCTCGTCACCGACTGAGAGCATCGCAGAGGGGTGCTTCACGTGTTGAGTCCAGCTCATCTCGGATATGTGAACCAAACCCTCGAGGCCCTTCTCGAGTTCGACGAACGCGCCGTAGCGCGCAATCGAGACCACCTTGCCGCGCACCTTCGCTCCGACCGGGAACTTCTCTTCGACTCCGTCCCACGGGTGCGCCTGCAATTGCTTCAAGCCGACCGAAATTCTCTGACGCTCGCGGTCATAATCGAGCACCTTAACCGTCAGCTTCTGATCAAGCTGCACGACTTCCGACGGATGCGACACTCGGCCCCACGAAATATCCGTGATGTGCAGAAGTCCGTCCACTCCGCCGAGGTCCACGAACACACCAAAATCCGTGATATTCTTCGCGGTTCCTTCCATAACATCGCCCACCTGAAGTCCTTCGAGAATCTTCTCGCGAACTCCCTTGAGGCTTTCTTCCACGATCACCTTGCGCGACACGACGATGTTCTTGCGCACGTCGTTGAGTTTCACAATCCTGAAATCCATCTCTTTGCCGACCAGCGCATCGAAATCGCGCACCGGATGAACGTCAATCTGCGAGCCGGGAAGGAAGGCTTCCACACCCATCACGCTGACAACAAATCCGCCCTTGATACGGCGCTGAATGAGACCCTGCGTGATGTCCTGATTGTTGTAAATCGTCTGCACGCGCTCCCATGTCTTCATGAAGTCCGCCTTGCGCTTCGAGAGCGAAAGCTGACCGCTATGATCTTCTACACGGTCCAGGTACACTTCGACGTCGTCGCCGATCTTGATGGCCGACGTGTCTCCGCCGAACTCATCCAATGCAATCGTTCCTTCCGACTTGAACCCGATGTCAATCGAAATCTCTTTGTCGCTGATCGAAACGATCTTGCCCTGAACAATTTCGCCTTCTCGGAACTCTACAACGAGTTTCCCGTAAAGATTCGCAAGATCCTGGGCCTCTTGCGTCATTTTCTGCTGCTCCTCCGGAAGATCAGCGCGCTTAACTTTCTTTCCCTTGAACAAGATGTCATCCTGCCAGGGCTTAGCTTCTTCGACGGAGGGGGTGGTGGTTAATTCATCCATTGTTTCTTTTTCCGGATACCTGCCCGCCGGAATTTCGGGGTTGATGAACGGGTCTATCTCAGTTTCGGATTATCAATAATGTCGCGGTCGTAAATTTTTCCAAGTTCCTTCACAAGCTGATTTGGCGTTTCAAGTGATACCCTTCGGATCGCGTCGAGAATTCTGTCCGCAATCCTCTGATCGCCGTCGCGTCCCTCCGGTTCATTCCGCAGAATCTCGATAGCCGGAATCGGCTCGCCGACGACGAGATGCAGTTGCGGTCTTCCCCGTCCGAAAGATTTCGCCGCGCCCGTTCCGTGCAAGTAGATCGGCAAGACGGGAACGTTCGCTTTTCTGAGCAGCCAACCAATTCCGTACTTCGCGCGAAGAAATCCGTCCGCAGGAGCGCGAGTCCCTTCCGGGAAGAAGACCATCGCCTGACCTTGCGACAACAATCTTAAACTGGTCTCAATCGCAGCCTTGTCAAGCTGTCCGCGTCGCACGGGAAAAGCGTTCAACGATCTCAGAAACGAACCAAAGACTCTGCCCCTGAACAGCTCCGCCTTTGCGAAGTAGCTGATCTCTCGCGGCAACGTCGAGCCCACAAGGGGCGGATCGAGATTCGAGCGATGATTGGAACAGATCAGAAGCGCTCCCGACTTCGGCACGCGCTCCAATCCGGTGCACCGAATGCCGTAGAAAATGCGAAAGAGAGTTCTCGCGAGCCACGCGATGAATGCGTACCAAGCTCGCATGAAAATCAATGCTCTTTGGATTGCGGTTTCAACTTCGCGACCAGATACAGCACACGCTCCACCTGATCTCCAATCGTCATGTGCGTCGTGTCCAATTCAACCGCGTCGGGAGCTCTTCTCAACGGACTGTGCTCGCGGGTCGAGTCACGCAAGTCGCGCGTGCGAATCGCGTCCTCAACCTCCTCCACGGACTGTTGAATCCCGCGCGCCGCAAGTTCTTTCTGTCTCCGAACGGCGCGAGTATGCACGTCGGCTTCCACATAGAACTTCAGAGTTGCATCGGGAAACACCACCGTTCCAATGTCTCTCCCATCCGCAACCAATCCGCCGTGCTTGCCAATTTCTCTCTGCCATGAAACGAGATACTCGCGAACAAGAGGATGCTCGGACACAGGCCCCACCCAGAGCGAAATATCCGGAGTGCGAATGTCCTCCGTCACATCCTCGCCGTCGAGCAAGAACTTGCTGTGGCCGTTCTCAGCGACCTGCTCCACCTTGGTAGTGTTCAGCAACTTTGTCAAAGCCGCGCTATCCGTCAATTCAATCCCGCTGCGATACACTTTCAATGCAACCGCGCGGTACATCGCGCCTGTATCAAGATACATCAGGCCGAGCTTCTGCGCGACGAGCTTCGCGGTCGTGGACTTGCCGCTTCCCGCAGGACCGTCCAGCGCAATGATCATGTCGGAAACCGAATGGCTCACGACTTGATTCGACCTCCGTTTTCTTCCTCGATAAAAATGCGCGTGACAATCTTACCAACGAAGTGCACGTCGCTTTCTCCCTCGAAACGCGCATCCCACGGATAGCCCGAAGACGAATCTCCGCGATCCGCTGCCGGATCAAACGTCATATACTCCTTGATTCGCTTCTGCCAAAGCGCCATATTCGATGCGCGCAAATCAAGCCAGCCCTTCGCGGCCCATTCGTCAACGCTTCCCGCTTCAATCGGAAGTTCATTGCTTCCCATGTACGGCGGAATCTTCACTTCAGGTCCGCGCAAAATCGTGTTTCCGTCTGGAAGTAGAATCGGCACACCGATCGAAAGAATCGTCGCGCGCAACTGCTGCTCGCGCAGAATCACTATCTTGAGCCTTTGAGCAACAGTCTCCGGCGCCTCGCCGCACATCTCTTTCACATGCGGATAGGCAAGGCGAATCAGGTAGGCTTCGTAGAGTAATTTTGAAAGATGCGGCGGGCCAAGCATCTCAAACGCGATGCTGCGATTGCCGTTTTCATTTTCCAACCGCACCATTTCGGCCAGCGCATCCTTGCGTAGCACTCCCGCGCGGTAGGTCGGCCCCATCACGACAGAGTCCAGCGCCCCGACAACGTCAAATCCGCTGTTGCCGCCTTCAATTTCGCGCACGACCGCCGAGGCGATTTCCTCGGGGGTTACAAATTCCATCTGATCTGCGGACGTGATCGTGAAGAATTCCTCGGTCGAAAAAATTCCGTTTTCGCCGGTGTCAATGTAAACGGCTTTGAGGTTATCGTTCAACGGAGCGCCGATCGATCTGTCCACGCGATTGAACGTCTTGCCCAATGCAATTGGCGCAGCGCAATCAAAAAGTGGAATCGGCTGACCTGCGCGGCGGATTTCGCCGTAGCCGATGCCCTTCCACGCGATCACTGCCGCAGGCTTGATTTCCTTCACGTAGGGCGAGCCGGGTGTGCGTCCCATCAAAAAGAGCAGAAGACTTTGCGCACCTGCTATTGATGATTTCGAGAGCAATTGTCCCGAAGGCTTGTCCTCGGAGTGCGTGTAGGGAATATTCAGTCCCATTCCGCCCGTTCCGGTGGTTCCGATCTTGAGATACATGCGCACTCCGTAGGTGCGGCACGATTCATTCAACACTTGTACGTGTCGAATCAACTGCGGCAGGCTCACCGTGCTCACCAGTCTCTCAACCTGATCGTAGAGCGCATCGTGATCGTTGCCGTTCTTGCTCTTCTCAAGTGCGCCGCGCACATTGTAATACGCCGTGAAAATATCCTGATAGGCAAGTCCAGTCGCGGAATTCACGCTGTCCACAACGATATCCGGCTTGTATTTCTCGATCAGCCGGTAGAGATGGAATTTGTTAAGTCTGTCTGTCGAGGGTTTCTCGAAGACACTGTCAATGAACTTGCGGCGCAATGCGGGATCATCGAGAATTTTTGCGCGCGGCTGGTCCTTCAATTCCTCCAGGACGAAGATGTCGCCCCATTCGGCGACCAATTCAGTGTTGGGATAAAGCGGAGCGAGTTCGGCGACCGCTTCCTTTGCTTCGTGTTCTCTCAAGGAGAGAATCGTCATTTGCGCGGGCTTCTGATTCAGCAGTCTTTTGCAGACCGCGATGCCGACCAGTCCCCATCCGCCCAGGATGAGAATTCGGCTGTTCTGGATATTCATGGTTCCCAATTTGTTGTCGAATCGCCGAGGTTCTTTGGTTCAAGGTGCGAGTGTCCGTTTCCGCTCTTCACTTCTCCGTCCGCATACTCGTCTTCGTGAAGGTCGGGAACGTCCGCATTGCGTCCCTCTCTGAAAATGTCCGGCGTTCGATCGTGCCACTCTCCGAGTTCGCGCGTAAGTTCCGCATGGCGAGGCAACTCAGAGATATCCGAGATTCCGAAATACTTCAGGAATTCATCGGTAGTTTCGTATAACAGGGGCCTTCCTGCAACTTCCGCTCTTCCTTTCACTCGAATCAGTCTTCTATCGAGCAGCGTTCTGAGCACGCCGCCCGAATCCACGCCGCGAATTTCATCAATGTCGGCTCTCGTCACAGGCCCGCGAAAGGCGATGACCGACAGCGATTCCAGCGCGGCTCGCGACAGACGCGTTCTGGCCTTCTCAGCAAGGAACCTGCGCAGCATCTCGCCGTGCTCAGGTCGAGTGTAGATCAAGTATCCGCCCGCGACTTTGAGAATCTCAAATGCTCGCTCCTGCTCGACATATTCACGATTCAGCGCGACAATCAGATTCTCGAAGTGCTTCTTCCCGCGCCGCCCGACAGCCGTCACAAAACTCTGCTCGGTGAGGGGCTCGGTTCCCGCGAGCAGGAGCGCTTCCAATTGGCGCATCAGCAGATGCCAATAGGGAGATTCTTCGCCGGAGACGTCGTCCTCACCGGTTTCATCCGGCAAAGGCTGCGGCAGTTCCTCTTCGGACTGCTGTTCGTCGAACGATTCGTTTTCTTCGTTGAACGCGAGAGTCATACTATGCCGCGCGAGCTTCGGTTGAGTCCGGCTCGCTCACGTAAAGTTCCGCAAAGGGGATATTCTGATCCAACCAAACTATGCCGCGCTTCGCCAATTCAAGCAAAGCGAGAAACGTCGCAACCCAAATAATTCTATCGGGCACGTCACGCAAATTTTCAAGAAGTCCGAATCGCTTCGCACGCGCAATCAGCGACATTACCCAGTCAATTCGCTCGTCCACGGAAACCTTGAGCATGCGCACTTCGTGAAAAATCTTCGCCTCACGCCGCGAGAGAATCTCTTCCATGGTGCGCGCGAGATCGTAAACCGAAAGCGGCATCAACAGCTCTTCTCCGACGGGGCGATCCGATTCCGGCACGGCCATGCGCGCAAGCGGCCTTCTCTCCAACATGCGATTCTCAAACTCGCCCAGATCTTCCGACGCCTGCTTGATCCGCGCGTAAATCATCAAGCGCTCGGCCAAGTCGCGTCGCGGATCGTCGGCTTCGAACTCTTCAGTAACCGGCGGCTGCGGAAGGAGCATCTTCGCCTTGATCGAAAGCAGCGTCGCCGCCATCAGAAGATAGTCGCCTGCGTCTTCGAGATTCTCGACTCCGATATCGTCGAGCGCTTCGAGATACGTTTCCGTGATCTCTGCCATCGGCAGATCAAGAATGTCGTATTCTTTACGCGTGACCAAGAAGAGCAGGAGATCGAGCGGCCCTTCAAAGCGGGGGAGTTTGACTTGCCAGATACTCACGCGCCGAATCCCATGGCTTGATGCACTTCGCTCATCGTCTGTTCCGCGATGACGCGAGCCCTCTTCGCGCCTTCCGCAAGTACGGCGGGAACGATGGTATGGTCCTTCTCAATCTGCGCGCGCTTTTCGTGAATCGGCGCGAGGTGCGAAATCACTCGATCTGAGCAGCGCACCTTGCAATCCACACAACCTAATGCGCCGCTTTCGCAACCGGAGCGAATCTCTGAAACTTCGCTCTCGTTGAATTTCTGATGATACGAGAAGATTAGGCAGACATCCGGTCGCCCCGGATCGTTGCGCCGCACCTTCTGCGGATCGGTCACGGCCTTGCGCATCTTGCCTTTGATCTCGTCAGCGGAATCGGAAAGCAGAATCGTATTGCCTAACGATTTCGACATGCGTTTCCCGTCAAGTCCGGGCAATCTCGGAAACTTCGTGAGGAGTCCGTCCGGCTCGGGAAAGACCGGCGACGCAGGCGAATAGACGTTGTTGAAACGCCTCGCCAATTCGCGCGTGATCTCAATATGCGGGAGTTGATCCTCGCCGACCGGCACCACTTCACCCTTGTAGAGCAGAATATCAGCTGCCTGAAGCACCGGATAAGTCAGATGCCCCGCGCTCACGTTGTCTTCGATTTCCAAATCGCGCACCTGATCCTTCAGAGTCGGATTCCGCTCAAGTCGAGACGTGGAAATCAGCATGTTGAAGATCAGATAGAGTTCAGCGTGCTGCTTCACGGCCGATTGCACAAAGATCGGGCTCTTCTCCGGATCAATTCCCGCCGCGAGCCAATCCGTCACCATTTCAAACACATTCTCCGGAATCTGCCGGGTGTGTTCGTAGTCCGTGGTCAGCGTGTGCCAATCGGCCACGAGGTGGTAATTCTCGTACGAGTCCTGAAGTCGCACCCAATTCTCCAGCGCGCCCACGTAGTTGCCCAAGTGGAGCCTGCCGGTCGGTCTCATGCCGGAGAGAATGCGTTTCTTACGGGGTGCGGAAGCCAATGAAAAAACCGGATTTCTGTCGGATTCGGATAATCTGAAAAGATACGCACCTTAGCCCAGATAGTCAACCCGGCCTACCCCAAATCGCTTGATCGAATCTCAACCTTTATTTCAAATAATACAATAGAATAGGGTCGTATCGCGAGGGTTCATCCGAATTGATCAGATAGACCCCGCCGGAAAGCTCCGTGCCTCCCATGGAGGCGGGGCTCCATTTTGCTTCGGCCTGCCCCGGCTGGACTGCCAAGTCAGCCACCCTTTGCCCAAGCAGGTTGTAGACTCCGAGCCGGTTTCCGTTCGCCGCACCGGTCAATGCAATCGTCGTGGAGGAGTTGAAGGGATTGGGATAGGCACGAAGCAGATCGCGACTCTCCGCAACGGATGGTGATTGTTCGCTTGCGTCGCTTGTGCCAAACCATGCGTCAATCGCTCCCGCTCCCGCTGACATCAAGTAGGTGCGAATCAACTCGCCCGCCGACGAGCGATGCTCTAACGTTGCATCCATGAAGCATGAAACCACGAATTCATTATTGGGAAGCGCGATGATATCCGATGCTCCGCTCCCGCAGAGGATCGGATTAGAGGAGTTATTCATGACGACAAGATCGCTCAGACGATAGCGATAGATGTATCCGTCGTCCGCCCACCCTCCTGCCGGAACGAAAGCGAAGCCATCGCCAAGCGAGAGTGATGCAGGCGTTCCCCCGAGAGGAAGGCTTGCGATCGTCACGCGCTGGAGTGGATCGAGGATGACGACGCTGCCCTGAATATCCGCATAGTCCCCCGTGCAAGCGATGTGTGCTCGTCCTTGAGAATCGAAGGCAATGCCCTGTGGATTTGTCCCGATAAACAAAGAATCGAGAATCACGTAACTTGACGCATCGAGCGCGAATAGATAACCTTCCCCGTAATTGGGCCAACTAAAACCGGTGCTCAGAACGTAGATCCGGTTCCCGTGTGTCGTGACGGCCTGGAGGCCTAAACCGAATATGCGCGTGGCGATTATGCTCCCGGACGGAAGCTCGACAATTGAGAGCGTATTCGAAATCAATCCGGTTACGGCGAGATGCTGATCGTCCACCTTCGTCAACGCGTACGGATTCACACACCCCGCAAGCGGAATCTCGCGTACAGTTTCAAGCGTGAGCCGATCTACCTCCTGCAAGTTGTTGTAGCCTGAATTCACAACATAGAGAAAATTGCCCATTACCAGCACGTCGTTCGGGATGTTTCCCAAAGTCACGGCCGTCGAGTTCGACGAGTGATCCGCAAGGTCACACCACCCCAAGCTCTCATCGAGGCTGTTGTTGCAGTAGATAATCGGGTTCGCTTGAGCCGGCAGGATTGCGGAAAGCAGAAGTAGAAAGTAGATTGTGATGTTTTTCATGATCAAAGGCTTGATAGGCTCACACTCAGTCTGTATTCACGCAGCGGCATGGGTGCGTGCCGCACAATTCGATAGTCCTCATTCATAACATTTGTCACGTCTGCGGAACAGTCCATCGAGAATTTGCGGAAAGAAAATCCCCGGCTCACTCCGATGTCGAAGAGCTGATAGTCTGACAGCCACTTTGAATTCGTATCGAGTACATATTGACGGTCACTCCATGTGTATTCCGCATGAAGCCTGAACTTCTCAATTTGCGCGAAGAGCGAGGCGTGCGCCGCACGCGGCGCGCGATAGATCAGATATTCTCCGTCGGTCAAACGGTCGCCGCTTCGATCCCGCGCCTCCAGCCACTCATAAGAAACGCTCGACTGAACATGATCGGAAATCCACTCGCGAGTCAATTCAATCTGCAAGCTGCGAAGCGTGGCTTTGCGCAAGTTATCCGGCGTCCAATGCCCGTCAAAGGCCGGATGCCAGTAGATTAAGTCTTTTACCTGATTATCCTGTGCCGACACTCGCAGCGAAGTGGCGTATGCTTCTCCTGCTCCCACTGACGTCTCCGCGCGCAGTAAGGATGAAGTCTCGGGTTTCAATTGCGGATTTCCCAGCGACAGCAGCTCATCATCCCAGAACAGATCGTAAAAACTCGGCGCACGATAGGCGCGCGACGCAGATACCGTGAAGTGGTGTCGTATCTTGCCCTCGCGCGCGAGTGAAAGTGCGACTTCCGGCAATGCAACCGGGTCGAACTCACCGAAACCCTCACCGCGCAAACCCGCGCTCGCCTTCAAGTCAAACCCGTCGGATTCTGTTTCAAGCAGCAAGCGCGACGCAAGCAGTCCGGCATTCCATTTCCATCGCTCCGCATCGCCTCCACGAATGGTTGAGCTGCCGATAGTCTCGCGCTGAACTCCCGCCGTCTGAATCAGCGCGTTGCGAGCGAACGCCTCCGAAATACTCAACGTCGCCGCGCTCCGTTGCGTGGATTCATGCGATGCGTGAATCCAACTTAATGGATCGTGATCGAAGAAATGATACGAGCGCTCAGCGTGATTCGCATTGAAATCAAACCGCGCGCGTGAGAAGCCCTGCGCAAAATTCAGAGACGCTGTGCGCCGTGATTCATCTGCGGATGCTTGCAGAGTCGGGCGCGGAGCCAGATAGCCGGGCATTCCATAGGCCGCTTCATCAAGCCAACCTTTCAGCCTGAGTGAACCGCCCTTTCCGACCGGCGAACTGACACTCAGCGTCAATCGGTCACGCGTAAGAGAGTTGTTCTCTCGTGAAAAGGCTTCGCCCAAGTGCTCAGTGAAGGGGCCATTGCCGTCCTCTTCCGTGATACGAAACTTGTAATCACCCTCGCTCTGAATACGCGAATAGCTTGCATTCCAGTTCACTTCACCTTGTGTGGCGCCGCGCGAAATGGACATCTCACTTTCAGTCTCGGACGCGTGAGCGGAAACTCGCGCGTTTGAGGATTGCTCGCGGATGGTATGTATCTCGAGGATTCCGCCGATGGCCTCGCCCGAAAGCGCCGTGGAGGAACCGCGGTAGATGTTAAGCGATTCGATCCACTCAGCGGGAATTGTGGATAAATTTGCCTCCCCACTCCCCACGTCATTCCAGATTATTCCGTCCACAAGCACCAGCACCTGATTGGCATTGGAACCGCCAATCCTTACGGTTGAGTATCCACCAGAGACGCCGTCGCGTCGAATAGAAACTCCGGGAACCGTCACCAGAAAATCTGCAACCGTCGCGGGATTCATCTTGCGAATGTCTTCCGCCGTGAAGCTCTCACGTGATGGGGTGACTGACGACCACACCGTAATTTCGGGGAGCGTCAGGAATGCTTTCGCACGGCCATTCGACGATGACTCCGCCAATGCGACGGACAAGCAGATCAGCAGCGCAAGCCAGACTCGCATTATAGCGTAAGCGTCCATTTCAAACCAAAGTACTCCTCCTTGGCGATCATGGGATAGCCCGGCAAATAGTAGTAGTGCTGTCCCGTCAGATTATCCACTCCCCAGTAGAGCGTGACGCCCTGAATCGTCGCCGAAACTCTGACGTGCATCAGGTGCGCCGGGCCGAGCGTCTCACTCCCCAAATCCGATGTCGCATCGTGCCTCCCGATGTGCTCGTATGCAACAAACGACGCAACATGCAGCGGCGCCTTCAGAAAATCCTTCTCAAAGAGCAAACGCGAATAGGAGCGTGTGTCAATCGCTCGTGAGTAGTCATCGTTGTCAAGCTGAACGAAGGACCAGGATTGAAAGCGCAAGAAATTGATAAACGTTAGATCGCAATAAGCAGTGGTCGCCGGAACGTTATGAGTCGCAGATGAGCCGTTGATGAAGTGAAGTGTGTCCGCCGACCAAGCGAAATGAGGTTGTGGCACGCCAAAGAAATTGAGCTTGGCTCCAGCAGTAGAAGATCGGTGATTCCAGCGTAGCCCTCCTGATCCTCCTTCATACTTAGAAGGATCGTAGTCACTTCTCCACAAAGTGTATGGTCCTCCGTAATGTAGATCGTGGACGGGCCCATCCGCCAGAAACAGAGGCCGGTTCTGGGTTGCGTAACTCGCGTTTCGCCAGAAGGACGGATCCACTTGTTGACCTACCAAGTATTCACCGATAACACTGAAACCCATGAATCTTGGAGTGCTATGCCCTAAATTGAGCTTACCATCAGCTATACCATCAAGTTTGAAAGCCCCGCTTCCAGACTCCGTGGCATTACCTGCGGATACTGTGGCAGTTGTGGTACCGAGCAAGCTCTTAAGGGAACCACTCATCTGAATCCCTGGCCTTCTTGATTCAGTTCCCACCACACCCGGAAAATCCATTTCCGCATGTTCATATTCTAACTTGGCCGATCCGCTCCACGGGCCGCGCGTGATAGAGGCTTCCGCAAAGCCATACCACATCTGCTCACGCAGACGAAAATAGTTGTCGTGAATTTCTCTATCCTGCCGCAGATGCATACCGAGGTCAAATCCGTGCCGTTCAGTCTTCTTGGTAAACCGTAGCGTACCGTACTCTC
>JADLDM010000075.1 GCA_020846695.1 bacterium
CGAATTGCTCGAAGGGGCCGGATTGCCTGACGACTTCGACTTCGAGATCGAATTCAACGGGATTCTTCATGCCATAAGCTGAAGCCTGCAATTTCACTTTGTGTTTTCCGAGTTTTGCGTGACCGAGTTCGGGTTCGACCGTGACGGTAACGGAGCCGGGCGGATCAATGATAACGGGGCTGACGGTGACATGAAGCCATTCGGGTGTGCCTTCTGCGGGCGCAACCTGTACGGCGTATTTCTGATCGCTTTTCCACGTGACGTTGACGGGGATTTCGGAGGTGTTGCCCCATTCGACGAGGAGATTGGTTTGTTCGGGCGCGAGCGTGAGATCGGAGCTTTGCGCGGTGCCGAAGCCTTCGGGTTTTGCAGACGTGCTCTTGTCCGGTGATTCGCAGGCGCGCGTAAACACCGAGACAGCGAGCGCGAGCATGGCGATGGTTTTCATGGGGAGGTTCCTTTATTGGGGGAAAATGAAAAATGATCGAGGATTGTCACCCTGTAAGGGTCTACTCAATGGGCCGATTCCGTGAGCCGTATTTCCAGACTCTTTCGGACGCTCGCCAACTGTGTTGGGTGCACTACAAGACCCTTACAGGGTGACAGAGAAAGAGGGAAGGGACTGCACGGCTTGCGGAGTGGACTCGGGTTTTGCGCGATTCAACAGATGTAAGCTCTTGTATTATATGGCCGGAACGCGGTTTGCGATGTGAGAAGCGGGGGAATACGGCGAAGTCTCAGTGTGCAAAGGTCACACGGTTGAAATTGCTACCGGCCTTGAGATTCCGTATCTTAGATATTGGTCTAACTCGAATTTGCCGAAGTTTGCCGAGAAAGGCAAGGTGTGGCATGAGACGCAACTATTCGTATTGGTTGGCGCTCTGGGGAGCATTGCTCTTTGGCATAGAGGCAAGAGGGCAACTGCCTATCTATCCGGATTGGGAGAGGACATATGAACTGGAAGGGAACTCGCGATATGTCAACGGCATCGTGGTGCTTCCATTCCTTCGCCAATCTATTCCCAGTCACCCAGATGCCCTGATAGCCTGCTTCAGAGCGAATTATCAGGATTGGCACACGCCCATGGAGCTGAACCAGTATCTTGTTGGTGTAGACAGCGCAGGAATATTCATGCGCGCTGAGTGGCACCATTCCTACGGTGTGGTCAACGACTGGTGCTCGAATCTTGTACAGTTGGAGAGCGGCTTTGTCGCTTTGGTTCCGTGGATGTATTATAGTCATCGAGTGGAAGCTTATGATACGAGCGGGCAGCGTGCGTGGGCTAGCCCCTTTATGGGGGTAAGTGAGCTTGTACGGGCGGATGTCGGCGATATCGGAACGTCGTTATTCTGCGCTTGGAGATGGGAAGGCGGGGCTCGTGCAACTCACGTTATCTCTCTTGACGGGCAGGATGTTCGACGAATTGAGGAAGAACAAATTTCGCTCACAAATCCTCGTGTTGCCGCACTGCCAAATAACAAGATGCTTTTCTGCGGAACAGCTCCCGATTCAGGAGGCCTTGCGCTCAAGGTCATTGACACAACTGGTACCACGTTGCGAGATGAGGATTGGGAGTTCACCGCATTCGCACCGTTTTTTCGGAATGGCTTCCTGTACATTCTCGCAAGAAGCGCCCAAAGTGAATTGGTATTGCAGAAACGCGACACAATAGGTGTTCTCGTCAGTGAAGTGAGATTCCACGTGAATAACCTCTGGAACAGCTCTGCTCTTTTCGCTACATCTGATGACGTACTCGTTCTTCCGTACCAGACTAGAGTTTCCGACACCACTTACCATCATCTGATGTACGCCTCGATGGATTCCGATAGCTTGGGAAGCATAGTTGTTGCTCCCAACAGCGGCAATACTGTTGATGGACGAGCATACGCTGCTGACGAACACGGTGGGCTATTCGTTGTCTATAAGTCTGGGACTGGTTTTCGAATTCATCGCCTGAGCCCAACGCCAACGCCGGCTTCCGATGTTCCGAGTCTGCCAGAGGAATTTGATGTCAGCGTTTTTCCCAATCCCTTCAACTCTCAGGCGACGTTTCGTTTCGGTTTACCTGATGCAGGGAGTACCGAATTGAAGGTTTATGACATCACGGGACGATTGGTCAAGATTCTCGTTGACGGATACAGACAGGCGGGGAGTTACGAATTCCATTTTGACGCAACCGGACTCGCCTCCGGGATTTACATCTATTCGTTTACATCGGGCGGCTTTGCCAAGTTTGGTAAGCTCGCATTGGTTCGATAGCACTACCTACTTTGAGATTGATCATGAAACTTCTTCGCATAACGCAACTTGCGGTGATCTTGTGTTTCGCCGCGCAGGTTCTTGCATCTCCTGATCCCGTTCGGGTGAATATGCAGTCGCGGCTTGAGCCCTTCAAACAGTATTACGATTCACAGGATCAATGGCCGCGCGCGCACGGATACAAACCTTACATGCGCTATCAGTGGGATGTCATGCAGCGCAGTTTTGACGGCGGCGAAGTTCCCGCAGGCGCGCTGTGGGAAGGCTATCAAGCGATGCAGCGCATGCCGAAGGTCGCGCTCGACGAACCGTGGACTCCGCTCGGCCCCTTCAATCACGGCGGCAGAACGCGCGTCGTGAGATTTCATCCGAACAATTCGAATATCATGTTCGCGGGTTCGGTGGGCGGCGGATTGTTTCGCAGCGACAATGCCGGAGAATTGTGGTATCCGATTTCCGATGCGCTGCCGAATCTTGCGATCGGCTGTTTTGAAATCTCGCAATCCAATCCCAATGTGATGTATTTGGGAACGGGCGAAGGCTATTTCAACGGCGATGCGATAGCCGGAGTCGGACTTTTCAAATCCATCGACGGCGGCGTGACCTGGAATCTGACCGCGCTGGACTACAACTACTCCGAAGGTCAATCGGTTCTGAAAATTTCGATTGATCCGCGCAATGAAGACATCGTGCTTGCCTCTACAACCGGCGGCATGTATCGCTCACTTGATGGCGGAGCAAATTGGACGATGGTGCGCACGGGCCACATCAATGAACTGAAGCGCGATCCGCAGAATCCGGATATTCTTCTGTGCGGGCACGGAAATCCGTGGGGCTCGGGATCAAATGGAATCTATCGCTCGGAAGATAACGGCGCGACGTGGACGGGTTCGAGCACGGGTTTGCCCAGCTCGACCAACATCGGACGTATTGTATTCGATTTCTATCGCAACAACTCGCAAGTGGTGTATGCCGGAATCTGCGGCACGTTTACGTATAACGGTTCGGAGATGATGGGCATCTATCGCTCGGTGGACGGCGGTTTGAACTGGGCGCAGATGTCGCAGGCGGGACAAAACCACTATGCAAGCCAGGGTTGGTACGATATGGCGATTGCCGTGGACTCCGACGAATCGAACACGGTTTACAGCGCGGGTCTCGACATCTATCGCTCAACCAACTCAGGGTTTCACTGGTCGCAGCGCACGTTTTGGTGGTACTCATACGGACACGAGCGCTTTTCTCACGCGGATCATCATGAATTGGTAATGCATCCGACCGACGGCGATCAGGTTTGGGCGGTGAATGACGGCGGGATTTTTGTCTCCTATGACAACGGCGAGACGTGGAACGAGAAGAACAACGGCTTCAACACGTTCCAATATTACGCGATGGGCAACGCGACGCTGGACACCGCGCTTGCTTACGGCGGCACGCAGGACAACGGCACGTCGCGCTACGACGGCGACGGCATTTGGGATGAAGTCTTCGGCGGCGACGGCGGATATTGCGTCGTGGACTACTCGAACAACGACGTGGTCTATGTCGAGTGGCAGAATGGGCATCGCTATCGCTCGGATGACGGTGCGGTGACATTCTCAGAAATCAATCCTGGAATTGACGGCGACGGCCCGTGGGTGACGCCGATTGTGCAGGACCCCTTTGATCCTCTGACGATTTACACGACGACGAACGGCAGCGTTTGGAAATCGCCGAATCAAGGGCGCAACGGCGATTGGATTAATCTTGGTCCGATTGGAAGTTCCAATCAGGTGCTTGCGGCCTCACCCGCTTTGCCCGGGCGACTCTATTTGGGTAACGGAAGCTCCGTTCTGCGTTACGATGAAGAAGACGGCACGTGGGTGAATGTTACCGGAAATCTTCCGGGAAGTTACACGACACGCGTGGTTCCCGATCCCTATGATCCCAACACTGTGTACGTTACGAAATCCGGTTTTGACGGCCAGAATATTTGGAAGTCCGTGCAGAGCGGAACCATTTGGACGAATATCAGCGGGAATCTTCCACACGTTCCGTTTCAGGACGTCGTTGTGGATCTGACTGCGCCTTCCACGCTCTATGCGGGAAGCGATCTTGGTGTGTTCTTCACGGAAGACGGCGGCGCGAACTGGGCAATCTTGGGTGAAGGGATGCCGATCCTTCGCGTGGATGACATGGAACTGCAATCCCTCACCGGCACCCTGCGCATCGGAACTCATGCGCGCGGAATGTGGGAGATTGCAACGGGTTCGGCGGGCATGGCGATGCTTTATCCGAATGGAACGGAAATTCTGCCGATAGGTTCTGAGATTACCTTGCGCTGGTCGGGAATCACGTCCGGCGGCCACGTCTCACTGGAGATGAATCGTGATTATCCTTCTGCCAATTGGGAAGTGATCACCGAAAATACTCTCAATGATGGCAATGAGCTGTGGACGGTAGCAGGTCCCGTGTCGGATCATGCGCGCTTCAGAGTGACGCACACAACGATGCCGGAACTCGCGGACACATCGAATGCGGACACGCGCATTGCGCAGCCGTCGCTCGCCTTAGTTTATCCCAACGGCGGCGAAACGGTCTTCTCCGGTGTGAACGACACGATTCGCTTCGCGCGCACGCTGGTCGAAGGCCCGCTATCAATCTACCTCAATCGCAATTATCCTTCGGGCGCTTGGGAGGAAGTTGTGTTGAATCACATGGGCTTGGACAATTACCTTTGGCGCGTGCAGCTTCCGGGAGGAGAACATTGCCGAGTGCGGATTGTCTCCGGTGTGCAGCAGGATGTAATGGTTGAGTCTGCCACGGATTTTGTGATGCTCGCGCCGCAAATGGAGCTGAATGCTCCCAATGGCGGTGAGACGGTGACGGTCGGAACTCCTTCTGAAGTCTTGTGGAACGCGCCGGAACATCATGGCGCTTTCCGCATTCAACTAAATAGGGCCTATCCTTCGGGAGCATGGGAGACGATTTCGCCCAACACGGCCAACGACGGAAGCTACACCTGGACGCCGACCGGCGCTGCGAGCACAACGGCTCGTGTTCGACTCGCCGCGCTGCTTGATCCG
The DNA here is from genome assembly GCA_020846695.1 of bacterium. Lineage (GTDB taxonomy): Bacteria > Electryoneota > RPQS01 > RPQS01 > RPQS01 > JADLDM01. Next base: position 5,325 of record JADLDM010000075.1, read on the forward strand.
CTTTCAACTTATGTGGAGAGCGCGCAGAATTTCACAATCCTTGGCGGCACGGCGGCGGATATCCCCGAGATACCCTCGGAGTTCCGAGTCAGTGAAGTTTATCCGAATCCGTTCAATCCGAGTACCAGTTTCACGATGAACCTACCTACGACTATGCGGATTCAGATTGTTGTGACGAATCAGTTGGGACAGATGGTTGCGACACTTGAAGACGGCGTGCTTCCCGCCGGAGTTCATCGCTTCAGATTTGACGGAAGCGGATTTGCCAGCGGTATCTATTTCCTCCGCATTCACGCGGACGCGAAGACTGAAATACGAAAGTTAACATTGATGAAGTAGCAGAACACGATTAGGGAGGATGCAGATGGGTAGATTTGCGGTAATTGTGATTATGATCTTCGCGATGAATGCTTTGGCGGTGGTTCATCCGGTAACGGTTGTTCCGGGAACGACGTTTTCGCCAATCACCGTGATTGCTGCGCCGGGCGACACGGTGCGCTGGACGAACATGGGCGGTTTTCACAATGTGGCTCACGCCGGATTTCCGCAGTTGTTCAGAAACGGTGATCCCTCGTCGGGAACGTGGGTATTCTCTTATCGCATCCCCGATACGACGGGCATCACGGCGCTTCCGTATGTTTGCGAGGCTCACCTTGATCAGGGCATGGCCGGAACGATTACCGTAGTTCCGAGTTCGGCGGATGACGGTGCGATTCCGACGGCGTTCAGAGTCGGCGACGTCTATCCGAATCCGTTCAATGCCACGGCGAATCTTGAGGTTGTGCTTCCGCAGACGACGCAGTTAACGGCGGAGATTTACAATTTCGTCGGACAGAAAGTTGCGACACTTTTCAGCGGCACAGCCGGCGCGGGAACGCACGTCCTGCCGATAGACGGTTCTCAATGGTCGAGCGGAATCTACATCGCGCGCATTCAGGCGATGAATCGCGAGACGTTCCGCAAACTGGTCTTGATGAAGTGATCTTTGTTTCAGCGTAGGGGCGGTCCCGCGTGGCCGCCCGACGTTGTTCTCGATTGAGAGATTCCGCGGCAGGTGGATGCGTCTATCTGCCGCTTCACTTATTAGAAATGAGCAAGACCAAACTGAAAGGCAGAGCTGCTGCGATTACGGAGGAGTTATTCAAGCTCTATCCGCAGCCCAAGTGCGCGCTTGAACACAGAGACGCGTTTCAACTTGCTGTGGCCACGATTCTCTCCGCGCAATGCACGGATGAGCGAGTGAACATGGTGACGCCCGTGCTGTTCAAAAATTATCCGACAGCGCAGAAGCTTGCCAAGGCTACACAAGATGAAATTGAAGCAATCATTCAATCCACGGGCTTCTTTCGCAACAAGGCGAAGAACATTTTGGGCTTTGCGAATGCGATAATGAGCGAATACGGAGGAGAAGTTCCTCAGAGCTTGGATGAGCTTGTCAAATTACCGGGAATCGGAAGAAAGACTGCGAATGTGGTTATGGGCACGGGATTCGGCATTGCATCGGGGGTCGTGGTGGATACGCACGTTACGCGGCTCTCCTACCGCATGGGCTTGACGAAAGAAGAAGATGCGGTGAAAATCGAGCGCGACCTGTTAGAGCTTCTGCCGCAGGGGAATTGGATTAACTTCTCACACGCTATGATCTGGCATGGCCGCCGCGTGTGCGATGCGCGCAAGCCGAAGTGCGGGGAATGCACACTCTCCAAACTATGTCCGAAGACGGGACTCTAATCTAAACGCAGAGTTCAACACGAAACAAGAGCGGCGCAGGATTTCTCCTGCGCCGCTCTTCATTCGTGCCGCGACTTTTCAGTCGAGCTATCTCAATAATCCATTCCGCCCATGCCGCCCATTCC
>JADLDM010000076.1 GCA_020846695.1 bacterium
ACAAGCCGCAGCTTCGAGACATATACGCAGGGTATAACCAGATTACGAGCGGCGAGCCGATCGTCGGATGTCAGAACTTACGTCGTCTGCATCTGACGTCGAATCCCATCGGCAGCCTTGATTTTCTGAATGAACTTCCGCTGCTCGAATCTCTCGACATTTCGGGAACGACCGTAACAGAGCTTAGCGCGGTATCCAATCTCTCACAACTGAAGAGCTTCGGTTGCTGGGGAAGCGGAATCGAGGATATCTCTCCGCTGAGTAATTGCAGGAGATTGGAGTCGCTGAGTCTGTGGAATAATCAGATTGTGGATGTGGAACCGCTCAGACAATTGACGTCGCTGAGTTACTTGGATATCTCCAACAATCAGATCGAGAGCATCTCCGCGCTCGGTCCGCTCACGCAGCTTTCGATTCTCTATGCGGATAACAACTCGATCTCGGACGTCGCACCGTTGAACCACCGCACAAGTTTATACTGGCTCGGTCTCTCTGGAAATTCGGTAGCGGACATTACGGCGCTTACTACGTTGAGCGGAATAGAATACTTGCATCTCTCTGAGAACCCCGTGTCCGATCTGCGTCCGCTTGATCAGAATAGTGGGCTTGGCGAGTGGGATCAAGTCTATCTCCACAATACTCCCTTCTCCGACAGCTCTCGCTTCTATTGGATTCCCCGGCTTGAAGAGCGCGGCGTGCTTGTCTATTATCAGTGAGTTCTCCGACGAAGAAGCACTGGGTTATCACGACGACCCTTAATAACAATCTCCTGAAGGCGAAGCTCCCGCCGTTGCTTGAAGCGCTGCCTGATTTGGAGATCATATTTGTTTCGGATCGCGCGGGACCGGAGATGAATCGCGTGCGCTGGGTTGTTCCGCCTAGTTGGCTTCACAAACTTGCGGGCAGATTGATTTCGCGCGAGGTTGTCCTATGGAGAGAAATTTCGCGCAAGTCCGTTGAGCGAGTGATGGTTTACAATGCGGTGCCGCATCTCCTGTTGGCGTATCCTCCGGCGAAGTGGTTCGGGAAGAAACTGGATTTGCATCTGATTGCAGGCCGGCTTGATTTGGACTTTGCGGATCGGCCCGATGTTATGGTGAATCGAGTCGTGCGGCGCTTGAAGAGCCCGCGTGGATTGCAAAAACTGGTCAGGAAGTGGGCCTTCGGATATTGCGCGCGGCTGTTTGCTCCGGGAATTCGGGCGCGGGAATTCTTGCTTGAACAGGGAATCTCTCCCGAGCGAATCGTGAACATTCACAGCGCGGTGAATCCGACGGTCTATTCTCCCGATGGATCGGTTCGCGACATTGATGTGCTCGTGATCTCGAATCTGCAGAAGCGTAAGCGGCCTGAACTCACGATCAGGATATTGGAAAACGTACTTAAGCGGAAGCCGGATGCGAAGTTTGTATGGATCGGTGACGGACATATGCGCGATGACGTGCATCGGTTAGTTGAATCCTCTTCATTGCGCGATTCCTTAATAATGGTGGGGCATACCGACGATGTTTTGAGCTATGATCGTCGCGCAAAGATATTTCTTCTCAATTCGCTTTCTGAGGGTCTCTCTTGCGCGTGCATGGAGGCGATGGCGGCGGGAGTGGTTCCGGTTTCTTCCGACGTCGGCGACATGGCGGAGATTGTGCGCACGGGCGAGACGGGAACTCTGATCGAGAAACACGATGATCCGCTTGGTTACGCGGATGCGATTCTCGCATTGCTTGAAGATGAGAGTGAGCGCGAGCGGTTTGCGAAAAACGGACGCGACCTCATCCTTCGCGAACACAGTTTCGAAGCGATTCGCGAGGCGTGGAGAAGACTGGAATCTGAGAAGTAATTGCTCAGACTCACCCAAGACAGAAAAGCCCGGCGCTCAACACGTCGGGCTTCTCGTTATTGCGAGGCCGCTCTCGCGCGGAGCGGCTTACTCGTTCAAGCAGGTAGTCCGGACATCTCAGGAGCAATCCGCGCAACCGTGGCGCGCAGTTGATCCAGAGAGAAAGGTTTCTCAAAAAACGCTTCGGGCTTGGGCGGGCCCATATTCAGCACGGTCTTGTAATGGACCCATCCGGTAATCAAAATCACGGGCACTTCAGGATGCACCGACTTGATGTCCTTCAAGAGCAGAAGCCCATTGCGATTCGGCATGTGTATATCTGAGATGACCATTGAAGGGTGCGCATCCTGAAAGGCTGTCCACCCTTCGTCGCCATCTGCGGCGGTCACGGGGTCAAATCCCATCTCCTTCATGCATTGGGCGAGCATGTCGAGCATCGCAGGGTCATCGTCAACGAGTAGGCACTTCTTCGTCATGTTTCGGTGTATCGTCATGGTCTTCCTTAGGCAGTACGATTTTGCAAAGGCCGTGCCGGATTGAAGTTGGGGGGAATTCCGAGAGGAACTCCTCTTGAATTTGACCGCAGGCAGTTTGAACATGAACTTACGATTAGGTCTTGAGAAGCTGATTAGGCAAATATTAGATTAACCTAACAAACAGGTTGAATTATCCCCACCGACTGTGGATATGTTGATAAATCTACATTTTTCATGACTTTTCTAAATCCACAGAACGAAAATCTGGGAAACTTTGTGAACTCTTTCACCTACCTGCAACATGCTTAAGCTATTGACACTCAATGCTATTGAACAATGTTCAGAAAAAGCGCGTTTGGGCGCAGGGCCTTGCTTTTCGGCTCAGAATAGCCTATATTTGCGCAAGTTTACGCCAAGGAAACAAACTGGAGAATAACAAATGTCTCTTCGGAAAATCCTCTTCATCGTTCTGGCATTGGTCATTCTGATGCCCGCAACTTCCCACGCTACCATTTCTCGTGTTATCGGTATGGGCGGCGCGGAAACCAACTGGATCATCAAGGACGCCTACAATTCGGCCATCTGGCCGCAGCTCGTCAAGAATTACGGCAGCCAGGCAGGCGCCGAGTTCTACACTGGTAATCAGGGCTGGGACTTCCAAAAGGCCTATGTCAACTACGAATTCGGCGACGAAGCTTCCGCCCTCCAATTCGCGATTGACAAGACCAACACCCGCACCTTCGGTGATGATACCGCTTTGGCGCCGCTCGACGCGATCCCCGGCGGTTACAACAAGCTGAATATCACCTACGGTCGCCCCATCGGCGAAGACATGCTGATCGGCGTCGCCCTGAATTACGGCGGCAAGTCCTACACGGAAGAGCCCGGCGGAACGGACAATTCCTACAGCCAGATGGGCCTGTCTTTCGGTCTGACCGCGATGGAGAACAAGCTGGACGCCGCTCTTGCCTTCGAAACTGCAAGCTGGGAAATCGGCAGTGACGCAGGCGTTGCGGCTGAAGGTGACGGCGCTTCGAGCATCGGCTTGGCCGCTCGTTACTGGCATGAACTGAATGACAACTACAAGATCATTCCGACTCTCGGTTTCGCGACCCATACCGACAACACAAAGGTCCCTGCCGGCAGCAATGAATACTCCGAGACGATGATTAAGGTCGGCTGCGGCAACAACTGGACGCCCAAGGAAAACTTGCTCGTCATCACGGACTTCGGTCTCCACATGAACAATGCGACCATGACTCCCGCTGGCGGCACTGAGGCGACCGCAGACGAGATGGACCTCTACTGGCGTGTTGGTGTCGAGTCCAAAATCTTCGAGTGGCTGAACGGACGTTTCGGCGCAGAACGCGCTTGGGAAGGCACCGCGTATGACTTCGGCGGCGGCGCGGAAGAAACCATCGGCGCTCCCGTGAGCGCGACCTATCTCGGCGCGACGGTTCACTGGAACCGCCTCGTTCTGGATACGATCGTGAATCCCGACTTCCTCGGATGGGGCCCCAACTTCGTGTCCGGTTATACCGACATGCTCGTCTGGCGCACCTCGATGAAGATCAATTTCGACAAGGAATAGTTCTTCGCGGTTCAAACCGCATCGAAATGCAAACGGACAGGCGCGAGCCTGTCCGTTTTGTATTTGTCGTGATTTGTACGTTAGGGCTCTCTTGCAAGTGCGGCCCCGCTCTTCAGATTGAGAACGGAATTATAAGCGCTTTGATCCAGCGCGACAGACTTGCCTTCAAGCTGATCGAAGGGAATCGCCATCACAGTTGATGAATCAGGTTCAGTCATCATTCCGCGCGCAGGAGGAGTGAAGTCTTCAGTCCATCTGCACGCGGATTCAATAAGTAGATCATCCAGCCAGCCGTCAAATCCTCGCGCGGTCTTGTCTTCTCCTTCCCCGTTGCCGATCCAAACGGGCTTCTTGGTGAGCGACAGAACCGTTGAGCCGGGAATCGCATTCAACAACTCGCCATTGACAAAGAAGCGAAGCACCTGACCATCCGACGTCACAGCGACGTGCTGCCACTTCCAATAGGAAATCGCATTCGCATCGCAGATCTGCCAACCCGTAGTGCGGTTCGGGCGAAATCCGAATCTCCCTTCATCCGAAAGATACCACGTGAGCGAACTGCCGACCTGATCGAGCAATCGCCCTCGCCCGGCGCCGCCCTGAGTGCGCGGCTTAATCCAAGCCTGAAACGTGAAGGTCGAATCTCCGTCCAGCGATTCGAAGCCTTCGATGCCGCGAATCTCAGCGCGTGACTCCACTCCATCAAGCTCCAAACATCCGTTGATCTCTCCGGCAGAGAGCGAACCAAGCGCAAGCCCGAACGCTGCTATGAACGATCCGGCGCGCAACTACTCCCCCGCAGGCTTCGTGAAGAGCTGCTTCAGCGGCGCGCCCAAATCGGCAGTCTTGTCCACCATGAGATACGGAATCTTGCGAACGTTAGTTCTCTTCTTGAAGTAGCCGTCGTCATCGCCGCCCTTCACCACGAAAAAGTGATTCGACTTCTGCACTCCCAGATCATTGAACGGATCAGAGAGCGAGCCGCGACGGTTTTTCCCTCCGAGGTGCGCGGCGATCACGGGAATCCTCTTCGCTGCGGCGGAATCAAGCAGAGCGGTCATTCTCGCAATCTCATCCTCTGCGCTAATGCGCGCGGCTCCCAAGCCCTTGCTTGATCCGCCGATCACCATGATCAAAGTTTTTGCACTGTCCAAATCGGCAACCGTGGCAAGCGGCTTGTACTGAAACTCAATCCCTTCTTTGGTCAGAACATTCTTCATGAACAGGCCATCTGCGCTCTGACCGCCCGTGGTCAACAACACAGGAGTTTGATACGGCGTTTGCCCATTCGCAAGAACCGCCGATATAAAGATTGCAAGAACAAACAGTCGCCGCATGTTTCGCCTCACGTATTTTCAGTTTTCTTCGTGCATGAACTTCCCAAACCCGCGCTCCACAATCTCCGCGTAAGTCGGCGCTCCGCCGAACTCCACCTCTTTCCCCGCATTCAATCCGTTAAACGCAAGCACAAGCTGCCGCGTTCCCTCGATGTGCCTTGCCACTCGAATATCCAGAGGAATCCCCTCCAGGCCGAACGGCACGCGAGTCATTTCAATCTCCGCCGCGCGAGTATACATCTTGTCTCTTCCCGTCACCACTAACTGCGCATCTGTTCTGCCGCGCAATCTGCCCTGTGATGCATTCGCCGACTCCATCAGCGTCGCAAGCGCATTCGTGTGATCGCCCAATTCGCGGTGCGACAACCCGTGATAATTTTGCGGTGATGGTTCAAGCGAGTATTCCAATCCCTGACCTTGCAGCTCCATCACGGCAAACGCCGCGCAATCCATCGCGCGCTCGTGAGCAACTATCGCGTTGATCACGGGATATTCCGGCGAGGCCTCGTGAAGGTCAATTACCAGATCAACCTTCTCCTGCTTGATCAATTCCGCGAGTGCGTGCGCGACACGCTCCGTGTAGGTTCCGTCCGCGCGACCCGGATAGCAGCGATTCAAATTGCGAGAATCGCTCCCGGACAATTCCTGCTTAGACGGCGAATGCAGATAAACTTCGGGATCAGGCCACTGATTCAGTGGATTCGTGTATCGGCTCCCCATGCGAAAACTTCGTTTGCCGTGCAAAGTTTCGACTTCAAATGTCTGCGGGTGACCCTCGCCCTGGAGATTGTGCGTGAGTGCGGAACGATTCGCGCGCGGAACGATCAGCACTCTTCCTCGCTGCACATCGAGCGTTTCAATCAAGAGATATGCCGCAAGATAGGACGCGGGTTCATCGCAATGCGTGCCGCCTAAGATCAAGACGGTTCCACCGCCCTCATCGCCGCAATACTCAAACACCTCCGTGTCGCCGTCGCCTCCGCGCAAGACTGAGAAATAGTCGGAGAGCATCATCCTCTTGGTGAGCGACGGAGTCGGATAGAGCGTCTCATCCTGATGCTGAGATAGAAGCATCCCCCCGCTGATAAAACACGCGGCACTTAGCAAAGCAAGTATGACTAACTTGCGGATCATTTCAGGAATAACACGCGCAACACAAGCGGGAGCATCACCAGAGCGGCGGAGAGTTCATGCTTCCACTCCTTCGCATGGAAGAAAGAGCGCAGCGACAAGACGAGCGCGGAGATACAAATTATCCAGTAGATCCAGAACAGCATCAATTCAATCCGAACAGCTTTCCGATTTCATTCGCATAAATCAACATACCGATCCCGCAGGCAAGACCCAAGACAATCGGCCACAAACTCTTTCTTAGAATTGCTGCGCTGCTCTCTTCACCCACTACGGGGCCTGCGAGCACCACGGCAAGTCGCGTCGGCGGCATGAAGTCGCCAAGCGATGCGATAATTGAAAGCGCGGACGCGACAATCACGTTGTTCTGTCCGAGCATCGAGAGCAGAATCGGCACACCCAAAACCACGCTCGACCCGTAGGCTGATACACCTCCGAACAGCTGAACCAAAATCGCAATGCCTACGTATCTCTGCCACTCACTGAGTTCGAGCAATTCGATTACAATGAAGCCGCGCGCGCCGGTGAGTGTCAGAATCTGAATAAACATTCCGATTCCAGCAAGCAGTGCAAGTATCGGCATCGCAGATTTCACGCTCCAGTCCGCCGCTTCCTTGATCTTCACGCGCGCGCCCGTGAAGAGGCTCAACACGGCGGCGATCACGAAGATCAAGGGAATCCCAAGATGCGGAACATATTGCGGAAGGAAGCGCTCGCCCAGCATCAGCGACATCACTACAAGAAAAGGAAGATAGAGCAGCGCGCCGCCGCTCTCCTTGCTCTCGATGAGTTCGCAGACATTCTCAGTCTTCAAACCGCGAAAATACTTCCCGACCAGCAGGTGCCCTGAGAGAAGTGCGAGCGGAACCGTCGTGGCGAGCAACGGCAAATCAAATCCGATATAGGGCATGTCCACGCCCGCGCCGATCAGCATCGCACAGATATTCACAGGCGGCGCCGCCATTCCCCAAAATGCTCCGCTCGCTATAAAAGCGCCGGCGACTGCACGCGGAGTTCCCGCAGCGAGCAACACGGGAGCCGCTATCGCTCCCGTCGTCAACACGCACGGAGCAGTCAGGCCCGTGAACATTCCGGGCAGCATCACAAACAAGGTGAGCAGTGAAACGAGAATGAACGGACGCGACGAAAACTTCCTGAGCATCCACACATTCAAACTCGATAGCGCGCCCGATCTTTCAAACACAGCCATGAAGAAGAGCGACGTTAGCACGATCAGCATCGGATCGAGATACATCATGCTGCCTTCTGCAAGATGACGCAGCGGAATTCCCTCGCCCGCAACAAAAGCTCCGATCATCGCGGAAACAAGCAGCGCAATTCCCGTCGGCAATTTGACAAAGAACACGGAAATCGAAAGCGCGGCAACCATCGCCGCGAGAATCAGACCTTCGCTCACCTCGGCTCCGTCACGAAATAGACACTCGATGTGCCGAGCCGCGGAAGGGGCTGCGGATCAACCGGTATTCCTCCCTGCTCCGCAATCTCATCAACATGCAAAAGATTCAGAACCGGTACACCCGCAAAGAGAAAATCGAAAACGATTCCGCCTTTGGATGACGAAACCATTTCACTCCAATCGCCGCTTTCAGGATCAATCCATCCGCCCGGCAACTCCCTTCCCTCGGGACCGATTCCCAACATCAGATGATTGCCTCCGACATTGACGAGCAGATCATAGCGCTCGGGTAATCCGAGCAAGCGCTTGCGCTCTTCAAACTGCTCGCGCAAATTCCCCGATTCAATCAAAGTGTAACCCAGCCGAGCACATTTCTTGCGCAGCTTCTTGATCACGCTTTCGCTCAAGCCCCCGCCGATGTCGCCGGATCCGCCCAGTGTCGCGTAGTCGCTGCGATTTCCGAGCAGACCTTCGCGAACGAGAATATCTTCCATGTCAATCCACGTCATGTCGAGCTGATTGGCGCCGAAACTCGATGAACCGAGTGAGGCCACGCGCAGAGAATGAATCCCAAGCGTTTCGAGCGCGCACAACATCGCGAGATTCAATCCCGGAAATGAGCCGGTCATCGTGACCAAGACCGTGTCGTCTTTCGCAAGCCCGCGCTCCAAAAGCAATCTGACCAGATAGGCAGCGAAATCGGGATTTGCTGCCGTGCGCTTGGCTTCCACAACTCCGATGGTTGTGGTGAGGTCGGAGACTTCTTCGCCGATCAAGCCAGTCCGATTGACGTCGTCGTATTCGTTCAGCAAATTCAGCCGATACTTCGTCAAGAATATTTCGCGCGAACACGTCTGCTCAAGCTGAGCGGCCTTCAACATCTTCTCATATTCCGGATGAGGCCTGTGCTCTTGAGCAAGCGCTCCCGATCTCGCAACTAATAGTGAGACAAGTAGCAGGAGTATGGTGCGTAGCGCTTTCATCAATCATCAATCCTCAATCATCAATACCCATCCGCCGCTCCGTCGCGACGAGGATCGGAACACCCGACCAGCACTCCGTCTTCAAGAAATTGAATCGCCTGCACTCCGCCGAAGTAGTTACTGAGATGTTCATTCGGAACGATTCTCCAGCCTTTCGCCTTTAGCGCTTCGAGTGTCGCTTCGGGAATTCGCGTTTCAACAACGAGATTCTGTCCCGCCGGAAAAAATCTCGGCAGGTTCTGAGCTTCATTGAGCGGAACATCAAATTCGAGAACCGCAAGCAGAACATCAACTAACGCCGCGGGAATGCGCGGGCCGCCGGGTGAGCCAAACGCGAGCACGGGTTTCCCATTCTTGAACACCATCGTTGGCGCCATGCTCGAAACCGGGCGGCGATTCGGGCGAAGTCCATTGACACTCGTGGTATCGCTCGAGAAATCCGCCATGTGATTATTCAAGAGTAATTGCCACTCGGGAACCATCACACCTGAGCCAAAGAAGTAGTTGATGGATTGCGTCAGCGTCACGACGTTGCCCGCCGAATCTGCAACAACCAAATGCGTCGTGTTACCAGGCCCAAACGCTCTCAGAGAATCAAGCGGAAGCATCGCTTGAGGAACGCTGTCGCTTGAGAGACTATTATAGACCTGTTCGATGTACGAATCAGAGAGCAGCGTGTCCGCCGGAATCTGCACAAAATCAGGATCGCCCATCCACGTATTCGCATCAGTGCGCGCCTGTCGAATCGCAGTCGCCACTTCGTGAATGTATTCCGGCGTGAGAAGTCCCATGCTCTGAATATCTTCCGCTTCAAGAAGCTTCAGAATTTCGAGAAGCGTGATTCCGCCGGCTGCGGGAGGAGCGGCGGTGATAATTTCGTAATCGCGATAGGTAACACGCAACGGCGCTCTTGATACCGGCGCATAACTCGCTAAATCGCGATCATCCAGACTCCCGCCATGTGTTCTTGCTGCCGCCATCACATCGGATGCAACCGGAGCAAAATAGAAGTTGTCCAGCCGTGTATTGGAGAGAAATTTCAAGAGCTTTGCGAGTTCGGGAAGGCGAATGCGAAATCCTTCCGAAGGCGGAAGTCCCTGATCGAGAAAGATCGAGGACAGCAACGAATCGGTGAGAAACTCTGCGGCGTGCTCAAGAATAATTGCGGCCTGCTTCTCACTGATCTGATAGCCCGTATCGGCAATCGCAATCGCGTCGGCAAAAAGCTCTGGCAATCGTTTTGTGCCAAATCGCGAATGCAATTCCCTCCACCCTGCCGCCGCACCGGGCACGAGAATAGCCGTTCCGCCTGTGCGCTGTACCAACTTGAGCGTATCTTCTGGAAGAAAATATTGAGCGCGATTTACGCGCCTTGGCGATTTCTCGCGATAGTCCAGCAGGAAAAAAGAATCCTGCGCCGCGTCGTAATAGAGAAAGAAGCCGCCGCCGCCCAAGCCGCTTGCATGAGGCTCGACGACGCTCAGAGTCGCCAAGGCTGCAAGAGCTGCGTCCGCTGCATTGCCGCCCGACTGCAAGACTTTCCGCCCCGCCGAGGCCGCCAAGGGGTGCGCGCAGACGACCATTCCGCTTTGCGCCGTCGTCGAAACTGCGCGGGCAAACGTGGTGTCTATCGGGGCGGGAGGAAGCGCCGTTTCGTCCGCTTTGGGTCGGGTGCTCGCGCAACCAAGCCAGAGCATTGCGAAAACTAAACTTAGGAGAAATGATCGGTTCATTTTCATTCTTAAATGAACAAAAAACACAGCTTAAAAGCAATGAGATTTTGAGGTTCGTAGAGGCGACCCCATGTGGTCGCCCGACAAAGTGCTCCTAACAAGAAACGGGCGCGATTTCTCGCGCCCGCACAGAATCACCTTTCAAGGTGGCACAGCATCAACTGCATCCGCTGGTCGAACCGCAAGTCACGCACTTTAAGCAGGTGCCGTTTCTAACCATCGTGAAACTTCCGCACTCGCCGCAGGCATCACCCTCATAGCCTTGGAAGCGCGCCAAATCCCGCATCTCCATCTTCGAGTAGGTTCCGTTACCGTTGCCGCTCACCGATCCGTTTCCGTTCGCGTGCGTGGTGACGGCGGCTGTTGCGTGCGGCGCACGAGCTTGCGCAGCCTGAGAATGAGAAGCAAGTCCTGAAACCGGCGTGTCCTTCGGGTCGTCTTCGTCTTCTTCACGGTCCGCTTTCTCCTCTATGGTGTCATGAGCAATCGGAACTATCGCAGGCTCTCCATCCAATTTGCGCGCGCCGTTAATCGCGTCGGAACGCGAGGTCTCCGTGTGCGCGTCCACCACGTGCGCCAAATCGTGACGATCCAGATAGCTGATCGCCAACTCGCGGAACACATAGTCAATCACCGAGGTCGCATACTTGATGTGATCGTTACCGCCCACCGGCCCGTTCGGATCGAAGCGCGTGAACACAAACGCGTCCACATATTCTTCAAGCGGCACACCGTGCTGTAATCCCAAACTCACCGCAATCGCAAAGCAGTTCATCAAACTCCTGAACGACGCGCCCTCCTTGTGCATGTCGAGGAAGATTTCGCCCAGCGAATTGTCTTCGTAATTGCCGGTTCTGAGATAAATCTTGTGTCCGCCGATTCTTGCCTTCTGCGTGTAGCCCATTCTGCGATCGGGCAATCTCCGCCTGCGCGTCTCATAAATAATCCGCTCCACCGTCTCGGAAACCGCGTCCTTGTCTTCTTCGGTCAGACCAAGCTGCGCGATTCCGAAATCATCCGCCGTCGAATTCAGAGGCTGCGAAAGTTTTGAACCGTCGCGATAGAGCGCGACCGCTTTCAGCATCATCCGCCACGCCTGATAATACGCATCTTTGATCTGCTCGACCGACGCGTGACGCGGCATGTTAATCGTCTTGGAAATTGCGCCGCTGATAAAGGGCTGCGCGGATGCCATCATCTTCAGATGCGCGTGCGGAAGAATATATCTCTGTCCGTACGCTCCGCACTGATTCGCGCAATCGAACACCGGCAGATGTTCGGGCTTCAAGTGCGGCGCGCCTTCAATCGTCATCCGCCCGCAAATGTGATCATTCGCCAACCGAATCTGCTCGCGCGTGAAGCCTAACGCGGTGAGAAGATCGTGTCCGGCCTCGCGCAGTTTCTCGTCAGAAATTCCCAAACGGTCGCGCACCAAATCCTTGCCCACTACCCACGGCGTCACCGCGAAACTCAGATTGAACGCGCCCTTCAGCTGCTCATCAATCTTGTCGAGCATCTCATCCGTGAAACCCTTCGCGCGCAGAGACTCGCGATTGATGTGCGGCGCGCCGTCCAACGTGCTCGTGCCGGAAACATACTGCGTGATCTGACGAATCTGCCCTTCCGCGTATCCGAAATTCTCCAGAGCAACCGGCACCGATCCGTTGATGATGCGAAAATATCCGCCGCCCGCGAGCTTCTTGTATTTCACCAGTGCGAAATCGGGCTCGATTCCCGTCGTGTCGCAATCCATCACCAGACCGATCGTTCCCGTCGGCGCGATCACCGTCGCCTGTGCATTGCGATATCCGTTCTGCACACCTAATGCAAGCGCTTCATCCCACACGTCGCGCGCGGAATCCGCCAATTCCTCGGGACAATGCGCCACGTCGAGCGCAACGGGCATCACCGACAATCCCTCATAGCCGTCGAGCGTGCCTCCGTAAGCCGCTCTTCTGTGATTGCGAATTACTCTGAGCATCGGTTCGTGATTCCGCGCATAGGCCGGAAACGCTCCCAACCGCGCCGCCATCTCCGAAGAGGTGCGATAAGATTCACCCGTCAGAATCGCCGTCAGAGCTCCGCACCACGCGCGAGCTTCCGGTGAATCATAGGGGATTCCCAATACCATCGCCAGCGTGCCCAAGTTCGCGTAGCCCAATCCCAGAGTGCGATACTCAAAGGAGCGCTTGGCAATACTCTTCGAGGGGAATTGCGCCATCTCTACCGAAATATCGAGCACAACCGTCCATACGCGAATCGCATGACGATACGCCGCAATATCAAACTTCCGCGAAGACGGCGACAAAAACTTCATCAAGTTCAGACTCGCCAAATTGCACGCGGTGTCGTCGAGGAACATGTACTCAGAACACGGATTACTCGCCTCAATTCTGCCGTCTAACGGGCACGTGTTCCACTCGTTGATCGTCGTGTCATACTGCACGCCCGGATCCGCCGAAGCCCACGCCGCTTCCGAAACCTCATTCCACAAATCTTTCGCGCGCATCGTCTTCGTGATCCGCCCGTCCACGCGAGCTTTCAACTCCCACTTCTCATCTCTCTCAACCGCCCGCATGAACTTGTTCGTCACGCGAATCGAGTTGTTCGAGTTCTGTCCCGATACCGTCTGATAGGCCGCGTGATTCCAATCCGTATCATACGTGTCAATCCGCATCTCGCGATAGCCTTGCGCCGCGAATTGCAGTGTGCGATGAATGTAGGCGTCCGGAATGAAATCCCTTCTCGCTTTCAGAATCGCCGTGCGCAAAGAGCTATTCTTCTGCGGATCCAATCTGTCTTCCGATTTCACAGCGCTATCATGCGCCGCGCAAAGAATTTCGTTCAAGCGCATTTCGCTGACCTTCGAGCCTGCAACCAGCGCCGCGACCTTCTGCTCCTCGACCACCTTCCAATTGATGAACTCCACGATATCGGGATGATCAATATCCAGACAGACCATCTTCGCCGCGCGACGCGTGGTGCCGCCCGACTTGATTGCGCCCGCAGCACGATCGCCGATCTTCAAAAAGCTCATCAGGCCGCTCGAAACTCCGCCGCCTGAAAGCAGTTCGTTATCGCCGCGCACCTTCGAGAAATTCGTCCCCGTGCCGGACCCATACTTAAAAAGGCGTGCCTCACGAACCCAGAGATCCATGATGCCGCCTTCATTGACTAAGTCATCCTCAACCGATTGTATGAAACAGGCGTGAGGCTGCGGGCGCTCATACGCATTCTGAGAGCGCTCGAGTTCTCCCGTCTGCGAATTCACATAGTAGTGGCCCTGCGCGCGGCCCTCAATCGAATAGGCCCAGTGCAAACCCGTGTTGAACCACTGCGGACTGTTCGGCGCGCAAATCTGAGCCGCAAGCATGTACTGTAGCTCATCAAAAAAAATCCGCGCGTCGTGCTCGCTGTCGAAGTAACCCGCCTTGAAGCCCCAATAGGTCCAACAGCCTGCAAGCCGTCTGAAAACCTGACGCGAGTCTCTCTCTCCTCCAAAGCGCGCATCTTCCGGCATCTTCTCCAGAATAGCCCAATCCGGCTCGTGGCGCGAAAGCCACTCAGGCACACCCTGCTCCCAAACCGGACGCGACGCAACCGGAACTCCGGCCTTGCGCAGATACTTCTGGGCCAGCACGTCCACCGCAACCTGAGACCACTGCTCCGGCGCGTGAAGATCACGCGCTTCAAATAGCACCGTGCCGTCCGGCGAGGTCAGGCGGGACGACCAGTTCGTGAAGGAAATATCGGCGTAAACGTCCTGGCCTTCACGAGTGTAGTGGCGTGCGAACTTCAAGAGTGGCTCCCGGGAGAGTAAGATGAATCAAGCCTCAAATGCTGCCGCCGTGCTGCCCGCCTGTCCATCCATCGCTAAACCCTGGCCGTCCTAACAAACCGCAGTATCTATACGTTACAGGATATCAAACCACAAGATCTGGTAGCTCACGTTCGGGGCTGTAATATAGAGGGCTTGGCTCCGGCAGTCAAGTAGTGAAACAAAGATATTTGAAGTTATCCACATCCTGCATAGCGTGTATTTTCATTCGGTTAGGGGTCAGTTGAGTCAAAACAAGGGCTTGAGTTAGAGAGGAGCTAACCTGAGAGACATCAATTCCTTGAGGATTAGCACTCTGTAAGTCCCAGTGCCAACTATCTTTGGCACCTCCATTGCTTATGCCTCCCGAACTCTGAGACCTCCTTTCTCCGTTCACGGGGAAAGGGCCGGGGATAGGGGTCATCAAACTCGCCCTCGTCCGCCAATCCTCTGGTCGTAGGGACACGATACATCGTGTCCCGGACCCGCCCTCATCCGCTAATCCCCTCGTTCTTCCAGGCGCGACCTCCCGGTCGCGCTTGCTGACAGAACAACAACTATCTGGGGGCTCTTGCGCAGCAAGCTGCGCGCTACACTCAGCCGCCTCCTCCGATTATCCCCCCCTGCACTGCGGGGGGGACCAAGGGGGGTGTCATCTAACTCCACCAAAAACAACAAGAGAGGCCTTCACGCCTCTCTTTTCTTCATTTCTTTTCCCAAATTACTGTTTTATAAACACACCATACTCTTGACTTCCGGCCCCTTCATGCGTATAGTGTCTTTGCCTTTCCGATTCCATCCACCCGCCCCCATCCCCTCTTAAAAAACATCCCCTTCCGTTTGGTCAAATATTAGTGAGGCCCGGCCGTAGAGCAAACCTCCGTCGGCCTCTAATACCGGTTCCGATTTCCGGTTCCGGGTTCATACCTTATGCCTCTGACCTCATGCCTTCTCCACTTGACTCTTTAGGCGGAATCCCTTATATTCTGAGCCTTTAACGGAAAGGAATCCCTTGGCTCGTCCCATGCAACGCGGCAAGTTCGTCAAACGTCGCCCGAGTCTGGCCGCTAAGATTCGCGCCGGCGCGATGCGCAAGCCCTCCTATCTCGAAGAACACGGCATTAAGTTCATTGACTATAAGGACGTGAAACTCCTCCAGAGATTCGTGTCTCCTGCCGCCAAAATTCTTCCGCGCCGCTTGACCCGCTTGAACCAGCAGCAGCAGCGCGACATCACCACAGCAATCAAGCGCGCCCGTCACCTCGCCCTGATGCCCTTCACCACCGACGCAGAAGCGTATTGAGTTCCCGCTCACGAATTAGCCGGTTGTGCATCACTGATAGTTAGCAAGAATACGACTCGTGCGCTTCACTGAGTCGTCTAAACAGCCAGAGTAAAAATGTCCAGAGTTTGCCCCATCACCGGACGTAGCCGCCACAAGGCGAACAACGTCAGCCACGCGAACAACAAGTCGCGCAAGTGGCAATATCCCAATCTGCGCACCAAGCGCATCTTTGATGAAGCCACCGGCATGTGGGTGCGCGTGCGCGTCTCCGCGCGCGGACTGAAGACCATCACCAAGAACGGGATCCCGTCTGAATGGCGCAAGATTCTGGCTCTCCACGCACAACAGCACGGAGCGTAAGTCATGGCAAAGAAAACCAAAGAAGGCCGCATCATCATCACGCTCGAATGCACCGAAGCGCGAGGCAAGGGCCTCACGCCGTCACGCTACAGCACGATGAAAAACCGCAAGAACACCACCGAACGCTTGGAACTGATGAAGTATAACCGCTTCATGAAGAAGTATACCCTGCACCGCGAAGTCCGCTAAACACTTCACCTGCATTACTCGAATTGAAAGCGCCCCGACTCATCAGAGTCGGGGCGCTTGAGTCAACGGCCTCAGTTCGCCGCTTGCAGATAGCCGAGAATCTTCGACTGCTCTGCTGAGTCCAGTTCGATCTTCTCCCCATACTTCCGTAGATAGACCTCCCACTCTCCATCCGTGTAGTTCCGAGGATTGCGCAGCGCATGACAAGATGCGCAGTTGCCGCGATAGAGTCTCTCCCCTTCACTCATCCGTTCGCCTGACGGACGACTCGATGCACAACCCACCACGATCACCGTGAGTATCACAAGCAGAGCGCGGCTCACAGATCAATGCCCGTGATAAAGCGCACGCGAGCATCGTCACTTTTGTCCGTTACGCCCGCCGCAACTCCCATCGAAATCCAGAATCCTCCAGAAGCATAAGAGACCGTCGGCCCGAAGTAGCTTTGGGTCTCGCTTTCGCCGTCTTCGAATTCCATCCGAGTTGTGGACTCGATTCCCGCAACAAACTTCGGATGAAACTCCCATGACGTTCCCACGTCAAGCCCGATTTCGTGCTTGCTGTCCGGTGCGAAGAAGTACTCGTACACGGGATTCAGCGCAACGTTCCAGCGGTTCACCGTCTTTGCAAGAATGAGCTTCGCTTCAAGCTTGTTTGGCGCGTGCGGATCGGTCTTGCGATTGTACTCGAAATATAGCAGCGGATCCATGACGTATTGCCCGACTTCGCCAAAGCGATAGCGCGTGCGAAGTTGCCAAGCATCCCACTTCAGACTCGCGCCCTGATTTTGCACGAATATCTCATAGAGAGAGGCATCCCAGCGGGAGGTGATGCCATGCTCGATTTCGATACGATATTCGTTCTGATCAACTTCACGAAGTTTCGAAGTTTGATAGAACTCAAGTTCGGTGTTGTCCTTCGGCATGGTCTGATACTGGTAAGTCCAGACGTAAAACCGACGATCAGCAGTCGCGGTCTGAACCGAAAACAACAGGAGCAAGAGAGTTGCGAAAGAAAGGCGAGCAAGGCGGCTTGACATTTTGAACCTCAATAAAATGTTAGAACGTTCTAACATTTAGAGCACGAAGTTAGGAGTCTCTAAGTTAGAATGCTCTCATATTAAAGAATTGCGCACAATTTGTCAAGATGCGATACATTCAGCCTCGGTCAATCCAAAAAAAGAGGCCGACCGAATGGCCGACCTCTTAAGTAATGGGCGAATGCGAGGAACTATTTGTCCGGGCCGGTTGCTGCCTTGACCGGGTAAGCCGGCTTTGCAGGCGGCTTCGGATAGGTCTTCATTTCCTTCTTGAGATATTCAATCGCGTAGTCGAGCTGCTCGTCCACACCATCCATCAGCTTCTTCGGTGCGTTTTGCAGATCAACGTCCGGTGTGACGCCCGGGCCCTCGATCAGCCACTTGCTGTCTAAGCCCCAACCGGTGAACTCGGGTTGCGTCGCGCCGCCGCCGTCAATGAAGCCCTTGCCGCCGCGAATGCCAACCCAACCGCCCCACGTGCGCTTGCCGACCAGAGGCCCGAGCTTCAAGCGCTTCCACCCTTCCGAAAACGTCTCGCCGTCTGAACCCGTCTCTTCATTGCAGAGCGCGATCTTCGGTCCCCAGAATGCGTAATCCGGTCCCTTGTAGCCCGAACCATTGCGCGCGGAACCAAAGTTCCACACCTTTCGATCCAATTGCGAGAGAATCCACGTGGCGATGTTGCCGCCGCCATTCCAGCGCACGTCCATGATCAGCGCCTTCTTGGAAATGCCCTGCGCGTAGAATTCGCGCATGAACTGCTCCATACCGTCGCCGCCCATGTCTGAGAGATGCACGTAGCCAATATCCTCGCCGCCGTGCTGCTTCACATAGTCCATGCGGCCGTAAACCCAATCCCAGTAGCGAAGCTGATACTCATTGGGAAGAGTCTTGACGACGCACTCGCGAGCGCCTTCCAGCGAGGGCTTGTCATTCAGCGAAATCATCACAAGCTTGTCGGCCTTGTTCTGAAGCAATTCGAGATAGTTCTGAACCTCGCTGACGGGCCTTCTATCAATGGCGACAAGATACTCTCCGGCCTTTGCATTGATGCCGGGAATATTGAGCGGACTTGTGCGCTCTTCATCCCACCGATCGCCTTCCAGGATTCGATCAATCTTATAGAAGCCGTTGCTCTCGCGCGTGACGTCAATACCCAAGAGTCCCACGCCGACTTGCTTGGACTTCTGATTGTCGCCTCCGAAAATATAGGCGTGGCCCGCATTGAGTTCACCGAAAAGCTGACCGAGCACATCATTCAGTTCATCGCGATTCAAAATGCGATCCAAGAGTTTGGAATAGCGGTCGCCCTGCTTCTTCCAATCCACACCGTGCATGTTGGGATCATAGAAGAAGTCGCGCTGATTGCGCCACGCTTCCCAGTAGATGTGCTTCCATTCCGCGCGCGGATCCACGTCGTGAGTCCACTCATCGAGATGCAGTCCCTTGTCGGGATCGTCTTCGTCGGGTTTGGGAGCTTCGGTGTCGCCCGCATCCATCACGACGAAGCCGCTCTTCTTGCGCGCGACGACTTTCTTCCTGTCAAGCGAGAATGTATAGCCGTTCACGCCGTCCACGACTTGCGAGTCTTTCTTCTTCTTGATGTCATAGACGTGAAGCGCAAGCGCGGGATCATCTTCGTCATGCCCTGACTTCCAGCCGCGCTGATCCACGCGCACGTAGTAGAGTTTGCCTTCGACGGCGCCCAAGCCGAAGAGATTTCCGGCATCAACGGGAATCTGAATGATGCGATCGGCTAAACCGTCCCACTCAATCTTCACGTCAACCTTTTCTTCCTCATCCTCGTCCTCGTCTTTGTCGCCCTTCTTATCCTTCTTGTCTTTCTTGTCTCCGTCGTCATCCTTGTCCTCGTCCTTCTTCTCTCCTTCAATGGTATCGTCTTTGTAGAGATAGGGACTCTTGACGTCCTTGTTCAG
This sequence comes from bacterium, assembly GCA_020846695.1. Classification (GTDB taxonomy): domain Bacteria; phylum Electryoneota; class RPQS01; order RPQS01; family RPQS01; genus JADLDM01. The sequence continues at coordinate 19,133 of JADLDM010000076.1, forward strand.
AGCGAGTCCGAAGACCTGATCCACGCCGAGCGTGATGAACTGATATTCATTCGCGCCGTTGTAGGCATTGGCGAGACGGCCCGAAATGAAATACAGCCACTCACCTTTGGTGTCCCACGTGGGAGAATAACTGGAGAAGAGCGGGTCGGTAACCTGTCGCGTCGTCTTGTCCTTGGTGTCGTAGATTTTGACGCAGTTGTAATCGCTCTCCATCTGAATGTCATAAGCGACGTAGCGCGAATCGGGCGACCATTCGTAGGCCGTGATCTCCCACTTCGACGAATCCAAGACGGACGTCGCGCCGGTTTCGAGATTGATTAGGGCGAGCTTGCGATCCTTGTTGCCGCAGACACCCCATTTGCCGTCGGGGGACATCTCGATTCCAAAATTGTAGCTGGAAGTTCCGGGTCCGACCTTGCGGGGTTTGCCCACTCCATTCGAGGGGTAAGCCCAGAGCGTCTCTTCGCCTTCGACGTCACTCCACGCGAAGATTTCCTTTCCGTCTTTGGAGAAGAAGGGGAATTTTTCGCGGGCGCCGCCGGTGAAGCTGATTTGATGAATCACGCTCTTGCGTTCGGTTGATACGTTGAACAACTCTCCGCGCGCTCCAAGCACGATGCGCTTGCCGTCCGCATTCAGAGCGTAGTTGGCAGTGTAGTCTTCGGGGCTGACGAAGCGATCGCGGGCCTGAAGATTCTCAGACGGAAGCTGAATAGAAATTTTCTGTTCCTGACCGGTCTTCACGTCGAAGATGCAGATGTCCGCGCCTGCGCTGTAGGCAATCAGTTCGCCATAATAGCTCGGCCAGCGAACATCCCAGTCCTTGTGCGCCGTGTGCTTCTTGATATCGGAACCATCGGGCTTCATGGACCAGAGATTGTCGCGGTCATCCTGATTGCGCACGTAATAGATGCGATCTCCTATCCACATCGGAGTCGCGTTGTTGCCTTCCCACGTAGTAACCTGATTGTAGTCGTGCTTATTCAGGCTGCCGACGATGATCTGCTCGGCCCATCCGCCTTTGTAGCGCTTCCATGTGCGAAAGCCGAGCGAATACTTGGTGTAGGCGACACGATCACCTTTCGGCTCAAAGGTGATGTGAGCAGCTTCAGGGACTTCCACCTTTTCGGGGTAGCCGCCTTGCGGCGAGATCGTGAATATTTCTTGAGAAGTGACTCCGCTATAGGCAATTGTGCGGAATGCGATTTTTCCGTCGGGCGTCCACGCGGCAACCCAATCGGCGGCGGGATGATAGGTCAGGCGCGTCGGCACGCCGCCCATTGCGGGGATGACATAGACATCCACATTGCCGTCATAGTTTCCACTGAAGGCAATCCAGTTGCCGTCAGGGGAGAACATGGGGAAGCGCTCTTCGCCGGATGCAGAGGTCATGCGTCGGGCCATGCCACCGGATACGGGGACTTCCCAGAGGTCACCCTCTGAAACGAAGACGATTTGATTCCCGTTGGTCGTAGGCCAGCGGTAGTAGCCCTCGGAACCTTGGGCGAAAAGATCGCTCGTCAGGCCGATGAAGGCAGCGAGAACAAGGATTAGGAAGTGCATGGGACTCTCAGAAAAATATGAAGGATGAAATATGATATATGAAGTCAGAAAGGGATGAGGGATGAAACCGGAAAGTCAGAAGTCAGATTCCGGCGGGGTGGTGCGCGACGGAGAGAAATCGAAAATCGAAAACTCGAAATCGAAAAAGAGAGTCAGATTCCGGCAGGGTGGTGCGCGACGGAGAGAAATCGAAAATCGAAAACTCGAAATCGAAAAAGAGAGTCAGATTCCGGCGGGGTGGTGCGCCTGCGAGCGGGCGGACACGTGGGCCGCCCCTACGTCGCGCTCGGCGGCGGCACGATTCGGTCGGGTTGAGCGCGAACAAATAGCGGGCGGGTCAGGGACCCGCCCCTACGTCGCGCTCGGCGGCGGCACGATTCGGTCGGGTTGAGCGTGACGGAGCGGCAACGACGGCACGGGGATCGAGCGCAACCCGGCTCGGCGAGAGCGACCCCATCCCCTAACCCTTCCCCGTGAACGGAGAAGGTGAACGCTGCAAGTTCGGACAGCCGACACAGGAATAGATAGAGAAAGCCCCCGGAAGGTTGCTCCCGGGGGCTATCAGAACCTGAAATTCTACTTCATCAGCATCATCTTTCGGGTGCTGGTGAAGTTTCCGGCGTCAAGTCTGTAGAAATACAGACCCGAGGGGAGGTTGGCACCGTCAAAGGTGGCGGAGAAAGTCCCCGCGCTCAAGCGGCCCTGAGCCAGAAGCGCAACTTCCTGACCGAGCATGTTGACTACGGTCAAACGAACCTCGGATGAGGCAGGCAGGGAGAAGTTGATCTGGGTTTGCGGGTTGAAGGGATTCGGGAAGTTCTGCAACAGAGCATATTCCTGCGGGAGCGGCAGGTCAATCTCGTTTACGGAAACTGTGCTGTCGCCCGTGCCGCGCAGAATCACGCCGTAGGCGGCGTTGTTGTTCGAGTTGTTATTGATCGCAAGCAGTCCATTGTAGGCACGGTGAGTGACCGGATCAAAGGTGACAAGAACTTCTTCACTGTCGCCGGCTGCCACGGAGAAGGTCGTCTGCGACAAGGTATAGGCCGAGCGAATAGCCGGAGGATTGATCACCATGCCGGTGACACTCAAGGGATCCACACCGCCTTCATTGTACACCCAGAGGCTAATCGTGGCCGAAGAGCCGTCATTGGGATTCAGCGTGCCGAAATCCATGGTATCTTGGCTCGTGGCAATCACGGGTAAGGGCGGAATGGCTGAAGAGGTATCAATATAGGCCTGCATACAGAGGTTGCCGCCGTCATCCTCGAAGAACTGGCCTCCGTTATTTCCGACCTGAAAGGTGGTAACGCCCATCTCAGCGTTGCTGGCGGCATTGGGAGGATCGTTGTCATAGCCCATGGTGACGCCGGTTTGGAAGAGATAGGCGATAGCGAATTCTTGTCCATCGAAGAAGTTAATGTTCCCCGTCACGGCAATGTCATTCCATCCAGCGATAACTGGCGGAGTCGCGGACCAGAGCGGGTTTCCAGCGGGAAGGCCAGTGGCTTCATCCATCGCGTAAACGCGAAAATCGCCGGTTCCGTTAAGACCGACGTTGACGCGGATGGATGTGAGCTTCGCGGGGTACTCGACGGGGGTAAATCGCAGCGCCCAACCACTTCCGGTATTGAAGCCGACGTAGCTATCGGCATCGCCGTTGTCGTCGTAGCGGTAGACGCGATCATTCCCTCCGGCAAAGAAGCGGAGCCAAGTGGTGTCGTTGTCGGCATTCTCATCACTGGTGACGTTTAGAATCGAGCGGCAGAGATATTCGCCTGCTTGCGTGCAAAGGAAGGTGGAAGTCGTCGTGAGTGTCTGAACTCCGTCAACAGCCAAGTTTAATCCTACTAGTTCTTCCGCATAAACTTGCGATCCGCCGGGACCGTTCACAAGCACGTCTACAGTGTAGGCGGCAACTGCTGCGGTTCCGACGTTCTGCACCACCTGTGAGAGCTGAATTTCACCGCCCGGGAGGAGATTGAAGCTCGGGCCTTCGGCGTTGACATCGTTGTAGAGATCGCCGACAGCAACGTCAGTGAATACACCGCCCGCGATACCGCCAATACGAAGCATCCAGTCGCCCAAAGTGTTGTTAAACGTTCCAAATTTGCCTTGGGTGCTAACTTGGCTGCGCCCGGCAGTGTTGGCTCCGTCATAGACAGGATTCCAATTTG